>NZ_JBQEQB010000009.1:8497-72218 GCF_052046055.1 Pseudomonas sp. 22082 | reverse complement strand
TGCACCTCCTCTCGATGCATGCGGCTGCGCCGCACGGTCGCTGCGCTCCCACCCCCGGATCAATCCCTCCACTCAGCCTGCCGATGGGCCCTGCGATCAAAAGCGGTACTCGAGCTAACGCTCATCGTTTTGAGTGGGGAGGGGCGTGGCGTGTTTGGCTTTGGTTTTGTGGTGGGTTTACCCACCCCAGCCCTCTCCCCTAGGAGAGGGAGCCGAATGGTGGGTATTTCAAAGCTTGAGTTCGACTCGGTACTTCACGTCGGCGTAGCTCTCCCAAAGACCTCGTTCAGTTCCCTCTCCCTCCGGGCGGTCCGACGTTTCGGGAGGGCTAGGGTGAGGGAAGGCTCTTGATCTGGCTTTTGCTCTGGCTCTGGCTTTTGATTTTTTGCCCCTTCGGCAGGCCGAGCGTAGGTGTCCATCAGGGGGTAGGCGCGCAGCGCCGTGCGGCGAAGCCGCATACATCGAGAGGAGGTGCAGCGAAGCGAACCGTAGGCGATGCCCCCTGATGGACACCGTAGCGAGGGAACACTGAGCCTAGGCGAAGTGCCGTACGCCGGGGGCCAAGCCTTTTGGTTCCTTTTTGGCGTTTGAAAAAGGGACTCGCTGTAAGAGCGAAACCGCCAGCGGCAGCACCCGAAGCAACGGATATGCCCCCAATAAAAAAACCACAAAAAAACGGCCCCCATTCACATGGAGGCCGTTCCCGTTACAACTTAAGGCGCTATCGCAAGACAGCTCTTATTTGCGGTCTTCCAGCTTGGTGATATCCCGCGACTCGTAACCCGTGTAAAGCTGGCGCGGACGGCCAATCTTGTACGGGCTGGAGAGCATTTCCTTCCAGTGCGAGATCCAGCCGACAGTACGTGCCAGGGCGAAGATCACAGTGAACATGCTGGTCGGAATGCCGATCGCCTTGAGGATGATCCCCGAGTAGAAGTCGACGTTCGGGTACAGCGAGCGTTCGATGAAGTACGGGTCGGTCAGGGCGATCTCTTCCAGGCGCATGGCCAGTTCGAGTTGTGGATCGTTCTGGATGCCCAGTTCCTTCAACACTTCGTCGCAGGTCTGCTTCATGACAGTCGCGCGAGGGTCGCGGTTCTTGTAGACGCGGTGACCGAAGCCCATCAGCTTGAACGGATCGTTCTTGTCCTTGGCCTTGGCGATGAACTTGTCGATGTTCGAAACATCGCCGATTTCATCGAGCATGGTCAGCACGGCTTCGTTCGCACCGCCGTGGGCAGGGCCCCACAGGGCGGCGATGCCGGCGGCGATACAGGCGAACGGGTTGGCACCCGAGGAGCCCGCCAGACGCACGGTGGAGGTCGAAGCGTTCTGCTCGTGGTCGGCGTGGAGGATGAAGATCCGGTCCATGGCCTTGGCGAGTACCGGGCTGATCGGTTTGATCTCGCACGGGGTGTTGAACATCATGTGCAGGAAGTTTTCCGCGTACGACAGGTCGTTGCGCGGGTACATCATGGGTTGGCCCATGGAGTACTTGTAAACCATCGCGGCCAGGGTCGGCATCTTCGCAACCAGGCGGATCGCGGAGATTTCGCGATGCTGCGGGTTATTGATGTCGAGGGAGTCGTGGTAGAAGGCCGAGAGGGCGCCGACTACACCGCACATGACGGCCATCGGGTGGGCGTCACGGCGGAAGCCGTTGAAGAAGGTTTTCAGCTGCTCGTGAACCATGGTGTGGTTCTTCACGGTGCCGACGAACTGGGCCTTCTGTTCTGCGGTCGGCAGTTCGCCGTTCAGCAGCAGGTAGCAGGTTTCCAGGTAGTCCGACTTTTCAGCCAGCTGTTCGATCGGGTAGCCGCGGTGCAGCAGGATGCCGTTGTCGCCGTCGATATAGGTGATCTTCGATTCGCAGGAAGCGGTCGACATGAAACCGGGGTCGAAAGTGAAGCGGCCCGTGGCCGTCAGGCCCCGAACATCGATAACATCGGGACCAACGGTGCCGGTTAAAATGGGCAGCTCGACGGGGGCTGCGCCCTCGATGATCAACTGCGCTTTTTTGTCAGCCATGTGGCCTCCTATTTATGCTTGAAATCATCAGACAGACCCCCCACGCAGGGCCCGCACCACTATAGTGAGATAAATTCGAATGTCAATTTGCCTAAAGTCTTGCTCCAGAAGGCTTTAACCGTACTTTTTCCTCGAAATTGCCTGCCATTTACGCCTTTTATACGACTTGTGCAATCCGCTATTGGGGGTAGGCGATTGCGTTGTCATTAGTAGCCTAACTGTCTATACTCGGCGACCGACCGCCAAGGGCTTTTGGGCTTGCTTTCATTGGGGGTCGCATCCCTGGGTGGTGGTTACCTGACCAGTGCACTCCCCAACAACTTTGCCCTGATTGTTAGGGGCTCTTCAGTGTGAAAAAAAAGCCGTGAAAAGCCAACGACCTGTAAACCTAGACCTAAGGACCATCAAACTCCCCATCACCGGCGTTACGTCGTTTCTTCACCGTGTTTCCGGCATCATCCTCTTCCTGGGCCTTGGCATCATGCTTTATGCATTGGGCAAATCCCTGGGTTCCGAGGAAGGTTATGTCGAGGTGAAGGCATGCTTGACCAGCCCGCTGGCCAAGTTCGTAGCATGGGGCCTCCTGTCCGCTCTTCTGTATCACCTGGTTGCCGGTGTGCGCCACTTGATCATGGACATGGGCATCGGTGAGACGCTGGAAGGCGGCCGCCTGGGCTCGAAACTGATCATCGCCGTTTCCGTGGTGCTGATCGTTCTGGCAGGAGTTTGGATATGGTAACCAGCGTTACAAACCTTTCGCGTTCGGGCCTCTATGACTGGATGGCACAGCGTGTGTCTGCGGTCGTTCTCGCGGCTTATTTCATATTCCTGATCGGCTACCTCGCCGCGAACCCGGGCATTGGCTACGACCAATGGCACGGCCTGTTCGCCCACAACGGAATGCGTATCTTCAGTCTGCTGGCACTGGTTGCCCTGGGCGCTCACGCCTGGGTCGGCATGTGGACCATCGCGACCGACTACCTGACGCCAATGGCGCTGGGCAAGTCCGCGACTGCAGTACGTTTCCTTTTCCAGGCAGTATGCGGCGTCGCGATGTTCGCTTACTTCGTCTGGGGTGTGCAGATTCTCTGGGGTATCTGATTCATGGCTAACATTCCAACGATTTCTTTCGACGCCATCATTATTGGTGGCGGCGGTGCCGGCATGCGCGCGGCGCTGCAACTGGCACAGGGCGGTCACAAGACTGCCGTGATCACCAAGGTTTTCCCGACCCGTTCGCACACTGTGTCCGCACAGGGCGGGATCACCTGCGCCATCGCTTCGGCCGACCCGAACGATGACTGGCGCTGGCACATGTACGATACCGTCAAGGGTTCCGACTACATCGGTGACCAGGACGCTATCGAATACATGTGTCAGGAAGGCCCGGCTGCCGTTTTCGAGCTGGACCACATGGGTCTGCCGTTCTCGCGTACCGAGCAAGGCCGTATCTACCAGCGTCCGTTCGGCGGTCAGTCGAAGGATTACGGTAAAGGCGGGCAGGCTGCCCGTACGTGCGCCGCTTCCGACCGTACCGGTCACGCGCTGCTGCACACCCTTTATCAGGGCAACCTGAAAGCCGGTACCACGTTCCTGAACGAGTACTACGCTGTCGACCTGGTGAAAAACCAGGAAGGCGAATTCGTCGGTGTGATCGCGATCTGCATCGAAACCGGCGAAACCACCTATATCCGCGCGAAAGCCACCGTACTGGCTACCGGCGGTGCAGGTCGTATCTATGCATCCACCACCAACGCCCTGATCAACACCGGTGACGGCGTCGGCATGGCTCTGCGTGCTGGCGTGCCGGTACAAGACATCGAAATGTGGCAGTTCCACCCGACCGGCATCGCCGGCGCCGGTGTACTGGTTACCGAAGGTTGCCGTGGTGAAGGTGGTTACCTGATCAACAAGCACGGCGAGCGTTTCATGGAGCGTTATGCTCCGAACGCCAAAGACCTGGCCGGTCGTGACGTGGTTGCCCGTTCGATGGTTAAAGAGATCATCGCCGGTAACGGTTGCGGTCCGAATGGCGACCACGTGATGCTCAAGCTCGACCACCTGGGCGAGGAAGTGCTGCACAGCCGTCTGCCAGGCATCTGCGAACTGTCGAAGACTTTCGCACACGTTGACCCGGTGGTTGCTCCGGTTCCGGTTGTTCCGACTTGCCACTACATGATGGGCGGCGTGGCCACCAACATTCATGGCCAGGCGATCACCCAGGACGCCGAAGGCGTGGATCAGATCATCCCTGGTCTGTTCGCAGTAGGTGAAGTGGCTTGCGTATCGGTTCACGGTGCCAACCGTCTGGGCGGCAACTCGCTGCTCGACCTGGTGGTATTCGGCCGCGCTGCCGGCCTGCATCTGGAGAAGGCGCTGACCGACGGCATCGAATACGACGACGCGACCGAAGCCGACATCGAAGCTGCCCTGGCACGTCTGAACGCCCTGAACAACCGTACCGACGGCGAAGACGTCGCTACCCTGCGTCGCGAGCTGCAAAGCTGCATGCAGAACTACTTCGGTGTATTCCGTACCGGCGAATACATGCAGAAGGGTATTGCCCAGCTGGCTGATCTGCGCAAGCGCATCGCCAACGTGAAGATCAACGACAAGTCGCAGGCGTTCAACACTGCACGTATCGAAGCGCTGGAACTGCAAAACCTGCTGGAAGTGGCTGAAGCTACCGCCATCGCTGCCGAAGTACGTAAAGAGTCCCGCGGCGCTCACGCCCGTGAAGACTTCGAAGACCGTGACGACGAAAACTGGCTGTGCCACACCCTGTACTTCCCGGGTGAGAAACGCGTCGCCAAGCGTGCCGTGAACTTCTCGCCGAAGACTGTTCCGACTTTCGAACCTAAAGTCCGGACTTATTAAGGGTGACCGCCATGTTGCAAGTCAGTGTTTATCGTTACAACCCTGATCAGGACGCTGCGCCGTTCATGCAGGAATTCCAGGTTGATACCGGTGGTAAAGACCTGATGGTGCTGGACGTGCTGGCCCTGATCAAAGAGCAGGACGAAGGTTTCTCCTATCGTCGCTCCTGCCGTGAAGGCGTCTGCGGCTCCGACGGCATGAACATCAACGGCAAGAACGGCCTGGCGTGCATCACGCCGCTGTCCGCTGTCGTCAAAGGTAACAAGCTGATCGTTCGTCCGTTGCCAGGTTTGCCGGTTATCCGTGACCTGGTTGTCGATATGAGCATCTTCTACAAGCAATACGAGAAGGTTAAGCCATTCCTGCAGAACGACACGCCGGCTCCGGCCATCGAGCGTCTGCAGTCCCCTGAAGAGCGTGAAAAGCTCGACGGTCTGTACGAGTGCATCCTGTGCGCCTGCTGCTCGACCTCTTGCCCGTCCTTCTGGTGGAACCCGGACAAGTTCCTGGGTCCGGCTGCCCTGCTGCAAGCGTACCGCTTCCTGGCAGACAGCCGTGATACCAAGACGTCCGAGCGTCTGGCGTCCCTCGATGACCCGTTCAGCGTCTTCCGCTGCCGGGGCATCATGAACTGCGTCAACGTATGTCCGAAAGGCCTGAACCCGACTAAGGCCATCGGTCACATCCGTAACATGCTGCTTTCAAGCGGCGTGTGATTCAGCTGCTGTAACCGCTGTAACCGCAGAGGGCTTAGGCGCGGGCTTCAACCCGCGCCATGGCTATAACCAGAGCAGCAGCCATAAGCTGCGGCTCTTATTTTGAAGAAATGAGACAAGCAGGGGCATCCGGGCTGGTACCCGGACTATCAGTGTGATCCTAAGTGGCTTGTTTTGGTCGCTGCATTCGGACTTCTGCAAGCTTGCTCGGTGTCGGCACCGATGGTGTTCCCCTAACCGAGGGTGACCAAGCATGCAAGAAAGCGTGATGCAGCGCATGTGGAACAGCGCCTACCTTTCAGGTGGAAACGCTGCCTATGTGGAAGAGCTCTACGAGCTCTACCTGCACGACCCTAACGCTGTGCCAGAAGAGTGGCGCACCTACTTTCAGAAGCTGCCTGCCGACGGCAGCTCTGCCACCGATGTTTCGCACTCCACAATTCGCGATCATTTCGTGCTGCTGGCAAAGAACCAGCGCCGCGCCCAACCGGTTTCCGCCGGCAGCGTGAGCAGTGAGCACGAGAAAAAGCAGGTTGAAGTGCTGCGATTGATCCAGGCCTACCGTATGCGTGGCCACCAGGCAGCCCAGCTTGACCCGCTGGGGCTGTGGCAGCGTCCTGCACCTGCAGACCTGTCGATCAATCACTACGGCTTGACCAATGCCGATCTTGATACGACCTTCCGTGCCGGCGACCTGTTCATCGGCAAAGAGGAAGCGAGCCTACGCGAAATTCACGAAGCGTTGCAGCAGACATATTGCCGCACCATCGGCGCTGAATTTACGCACATCACCGATTCCGAGCAGCGCCAGTGGTTCCAGCAGCGTCTGGAAAGCGTGCGTGGTCGTCCGGAATACTCCGCGGACATCAAGAGCCACCTGCTCGAGCGCGTGACGGCCGGTGAAGGCCTGGAAAAATACCTGGGCACCAAGTACCCGGGCACCAAGCGTTTCGGTCTGGAAGGCGGCGAAAGCCTGATTCCGATGCTCGACGAACTGATCCAGCGTTCCGGTTCCTACGGCACCAAGGAAGTCGTCATCGGCATGGCCCACCGTGGCCGTCTGAACGTACTGGTCAACACCTTCGGCAAGAACCCGCGCGAGCTGTTCGACGAGTTCGAAGGCAAGAAGAAGGTCGAGCTGGGTTCCGGTGACGTCAAATACCACCAGGGCTTCTCGTCCAACGTAATGACCACCGGCGGTGAAGTTCACCTGGCCATGGCGTTCAACCCGTCCCACCTGGAAATCGTTTCCCCGGTGGTCGAGGGTTCGGTTCGCGCCCGTCAGGACCGTCGCAACGATTCGACCGGTGAGAAGGTTCTGCCGATCTCCATCCACGGTGATGCTGCATTCGCAGGTCAGGGCGTGGTCATGGAAACCTTCCAGATGTCGCAGACCCGCGGTTTCAAGACCGGCGGTACCGTGCACATCGTGATCAACAACCAGGTCGGTTTCACCATCAGCAACCCGCTGGACTCGCGTTCCACCGAGTACGCCACCGACGTCGCGAAAATGATCCAGGCGCCGATCCTCCATGTGAATGGTGATGATCCGGAAGCCGTATTGTTCGTAACCCAGCTGGCCATCGACTACCGCATGCAGTTCAAGCGTGACGTGGTGATCGACCTGGTCTGCTACCGTCGTCGCGGCCACAACGAGGCCGACGAGCCAAGCGGCACCCAGCCTCTGATGTATCAGCAGATCACCAAGCAGCGCACCACCCGTGAGCTGTACGCTGATCGTCTGACCCAGGCCGGTGTGCTGGACGCCGAGCGTGTTCAGGCGAAAGTCGACGAATACCGCAACGCGCTGGACAACGGTCTGCACGTCGTGAAATCGCTGGTCAAAGAGCCGAACAAAGAGCTGTTCGTGGACTGGCGTCCGTATCTGGGCCACGCCTGGACTGCGCGTCACGACACTCGCTTCGACCTCAAGACCCTGCAGGAACTGTCCGCCAAGCTGCTGGAAATTCCGGAAGGCTTCGTGGTTCAGCGTCAGGTTGCGAAGATCTACGAAGACCGTCAGAAGATGCAAGCCGGCGGCCTGCCGATCAACTGGGGTTACGCCGAAACCATGGCGTACGCGACCCTGGCGTTCGAAGGTCACCCGATCCGCATGACTGGCCAGGACATCGGCCGCGGTACGTTCTCGCACCGTCACGCTGTGCTGCACAACCAGAAAGATGCCGGTACCTACATTCCGCTCAAGCATCTGTATGAAGGTCAGCCACGCTTCGACCTGTACGATTCGTTCCTGTCGGAAGAAGCCGTACTGGCGTTCGAATACGGCTACTCGACCACCACGCCAAACGCGCTGGTGATCTGGGAAGCCCAGTTCGGCGACTTCGCCAACGGTGCGCAGGTTGTTATCGACCAGTTCATCACCAGCGGCGAGCACAAGTGGGGCCGTCTCTGCGGTCTGACCATGCTGCTGCCACACGGTTACGAAGGCCAAGGCCCTGAGCACAGCTCGGCACGTCTTGAGCGTTACCTGCAGCTGTGCGCCGAGCACAACATTCAGGTGTGCATGCCGACCACTCCGGCCCAGATCTACCACTTGCTGCGTCGTCAGGTGATTCGCCCGCTGCGCAAGCCATTGGTTGTTCTGACTCCAAAGTCGCTGCTGCGCCACAAACTGGCCATCTCGACCCTGGAAGATCTGGCCGAAGGTTCGTTCCAGACCGTTATCCCGGAAATCGATGCCCTGGACCCGAAAAAGGTCGAGCGCGTTGTTCTGTGCAGCGGCAAGGTCTACTACGACCTGCTGGAAAAACGTCGTGCCGAAGGCCGCGAAGATATCGCCATCGTGCGTATCGAGCAGCTGTACCCATTCCCTGAGGACGACTTGAAAGAAGTCCTGGCTCCTTACACCAATGCCAAAGCGGCCGTGTGGTGTCAGGAAGAGCCGATGAACCAGGGCGCCTGGTACTGCAGCCAGCACCACCTGCGTCGCAGCATCAGCAACCTCAACAAATCTCTCGTACTCGAGTACGCGGGCCGTGAGGCTTCTGCTGCACCAGCATGTGGTTACGCATCGATGCACGCCGAGCAGCAGGAACAACTGCTGCAAGACGCGTTTACCGTTTAACGCCTTCGCGCACCTGAAACCGAATTTAAGGAACCACAGATAATGGCTATCGAGATCAAAGCCCCCACTTTCCCGGAATCGGTTGCCGATGGCACCGTTGCCACCTGGCACAAACAACCGGGCGACGCCGTCAAGCGTGACGAACTGATCGTCGACATCGAAACCGACAAAGTCGTACTGGAAGTGCTGGCTACCGCCGACGGCGTGCTGGGCGCAATCGTCAAGGGCGAGGGCGACACCGTCCTGTCCGACGAAGTCCTGGGCTCCATCGTTGAAGGCGGCGCTGCTGCCGCCGCTCCGGCTGCCGCCGCTGCTCCGGCCGCTGCTGCCGCTGCACCTGCTGCCGCTGATGGCGAAGACGACCCGATCGCTGCTCCTGCCGCGCGCAAGCTGGCTGAAGAGAACGGCATCAACATCGCGTCCGTTGCCGGCACCGGCAAAGGCGGTCGCGTGACCAAGGAAGACGTGGTTGCAGCCGTTGCTGCCAAGAAAGCCGCTCCGGCTGCCGCGCCTGCCAAGGCTGCTGCTCCGGCCGCCGCCGCTCCTGTGTTCGCCGCTGGCGACCGCATCGAAAAGCGCGTTCCGATGACCCGCGTTCGTGCCACCGTTGCCAAGCGTCTGGTTGAAGCTCAATCGAACATGGCGATGCTGACCACTTTCAACGAAGTCGACATGACCGAAGTCATGGCCCTGCGTTCGAAGTACAAGGACCTGTTCGAGAAGTCCCACAACGGCGTACGCCTGGGCTTCATGTCGTTCTTCGTCAAGGCTGCCACCGAAGCGCTGAAACGCTTCCCGGCGGTCAACGCTTCGATCGACGGCAACGACATCGTTTACCACGGTTATGCCGACATCGGTGTCGCTGTTTCCAGCGACCGTGGCCTGGTAGTTCCGGTTCTGCGTAACGCCGAACACATGAGCCTGGCTGAAATCGAAGGCGGCATCGCCACCTTCGGCAAGAAAGCCCGTGACGGCAAACTGTCGATGGACGAAATGACCGGCGGCACCTTCACCATCACCAACGGTGGTACCTTCGGTTCGATGATGTCGACCCCGATCGTCAACCCGCCGCAGGCAGCGATTCTGGGCATGCACAACATCATCCAGCGTCCAATGGCCATCAACGGTCAGGTCGTGATCCGTCCGATGATGTACTTGGCACTGTCCTACGATCACCGTCTGATCGATGGCAAAGAAGCTGTAACCTTCCTGGTGACCATCAAGAACCTGCTGGAAGATCCGGCTCGTCTGTTGCTGGATATCTGATAGAAGCAGTCACGCGCTGCAAGCTTCAAGCTGCGGGAAAACGCAGCCTGGCTTGCAGCGCGCGGCTTGAAGCTTTTCGCTAAAGAGGATTTTTTGAATGTCGCAGAAATTTGACGTAGTAGTGATCGGTGCGGGCCCTGGCGGCTACGTGGCAGCTATCAAGGCCGCCCAACTCGGCCTGAGCACTGCCTGCATCGAGAAGTACACCGATGCTGAAGGCAAGCAAGCCCTGGGCGGCACCTGCCTGAACGTAGGCTGCATTCCTTCCAAGGCGCTGCTGGACAGCTCCTGGAAATACAAGGAAGCGAAAGAAAGCTTCAACGTCCACGGTATCTCGACCGGCGAAGTCAAAATGGACGTCGCTGCGATGGTTGGCCGCAAGGCTGGCATCGTCAAGAACCTGACCGGTGGTGTTGCCACTCTGTTCAAGGCCAACGGCGTCACTTCGATCCAGGGCCACGGCAAACTGCTGGCCGGCAAGAAAGTCGAAGTCACCAAGCCGGACGGCTCGGTTGAAGTCATCGAAGCCGAAAACGTCATTCTGGCTCCTGGCTCGCGTCCGATCGACATTCCACCGGCTCCGGTCGATCAGAAAGTCATCGTCGATTCGACCGGCGCTCTGGAATTCCAATCCGTACCTAAGCGTCTGGGTGTGATCGGCGCTGGCGTGATCGGTCTGGAACTGGGTTCGGTCTGGTCGCGTCTGGGTGCGGAAGTGACTGTCCTGGAAGCCCTGGACACCTTCCTGATGGCAGCGGACACCGCTGTTTCCAAGGAAGCGCTGAAAACCCTGACCAAACAGGGTCTGGACATCAAACTGGGCGCTCGCGTAACCGGCTCGAAAGTGAACGGCGACGAAGTCGTTGTGAACTACACCGACGCCAACGGCGAACAGACCATCACTTTCGACAAGCTGATCGTAGCCGTTGGTCGCCGTCCGGTGACCACTGATCTGCTGGCTGCCGACAGCGGCGTGACCCTGGACGAGCGCGGTTTCGTGCACGTTGACGATCACTGTGCCACCACCGTACCGGGCGTTTACGCCATCGGTGACGTGGTTCGCGGCATGATGCTGGCTCACAAGGCCTCGGAAGAGGGCATCATGGTTGTCGAGCGCATCAAGGGCCACAAGGCCCAGATGAACTATGACCTGATCCCTTCGGTTATTTATACTCACCCGGAAATCGCATGGGTCGGTAAAACCGAGCAGGCCTTGAAAGCTGAAGGCGTTGAAGTTAACGTCGGCACCTTCCCGTTCGCTGCATCCGGCCGTGCCATGGCCGCCAACGATACCGGTGGTTTCGTCAAGGTCATCGCCGATGCCAAGACTGACCGCGTATTGGGCGTGCACGTGATTGGCCCGAGCGCTGCAGAACTGGTTCAGCAGGGCGCGATCGGTATGGAATTCGGCACCAGCGCTGAAGACCTGGGCATGATGGTTTTCTCCCATCCGACCCTGTCTGAAGCCTTGCACGAAGCAGCTTTGGCAGTGAATGGCGGCGCCATCCACATTGCCAACCGCAAGAAGCGTTAAGACACACAATAAGAAACCACGGCGGTACGGCCCGTCGTGAGCCTTGCGTGCAAGACTCACCGCGGAATGTCCGCTGGACGCAGCCTTGCGTAGCTGCACCGGGTATCCGGCAAGGCTACGCAAGCAGCAGTCACAGGTGGCGCGGCACTCATAAAGAGCGCAGCGCCGAATGCGCAGTACCTAACGAAGACGGTAAAAAGCATGAATCTTCACGAGTATCAGGGTAAGCAGCTGTTCGCTGAATACGGCCTGCCAGTTTCCACTGGTTTCGCAGTAGACACCCCGGAAGCAGCAGCAGAAGCTTGCGACAAAATCGGCGGCAACGAGTGGGTTGTCAAAGCCCAGGTTCACGCCGGTGGTCGCGGTAAAGCGGGCGGCGTCAAGCTGGTTCGCAGCAAAGAAGACGCCAAAGCCTTCGCACAGCAGTGGCTGGGCAAGCGTCTGGTGACTTACCAGACTGACGCCAACGGCCAGCCAGTCACCAAGATCCTGGTTGAATCGTGCACTGATATCGCTAAAGAGCTGTACCTGGGCGCTGTCGTTGACCGTTCGAGCCGTCGCATCGTGTTCATGGCTTCCACCGAAGGTGGCGTGGACATCGAGAAAATCGCTCACGACACTCCAGAAAAAATTCTGAAAGCCACCATCGATCCACTGGTCGGCGCTCAGCCATTCCAGGGTCGCGAGCTGGCATTCCAGCTGGGTCTGGAAGGCAAGCAGGTTGCTCAGTTCGCCAAGATCTTCGTAGGTCTGGCCAAGCTGTTCAAGGATCACGACCTGGCTCTGCTGGAAGTGAACCCGCTGGTGATCAAGGCTGACGGCGATCTGCACTGCCTGGATGCCAAGATCAACATCGACGCCAACGCAATGTACCGCCAGCCCAAGCTGAAGACTTTCCACGATCCGTCGCAGGACGATCCGCGCGAAGCGCACGCTGCCAAGTTCGAACTGAACTACGTAGCGCTGGAAGGCAACATCGGCTGCATGGTGAACGGTGCCGGCCTGGCCATGGGTACCATGGACATCGTCAACCTGCACGGCGGCAAGCCAGCCAACTTCCTCGACGTAGGTGGTGGTGCTACCAAAGAACGCGTAACCGAAGCTTTCAAAATCATTCTGTCCGACAGCAATGTCGCTGCAGTACTGGTTAACATCTTCGGCGGCATCGTTCGTTGCGACATGATTGCCGAAGGCATCATCGGTGCAGTGAAAGAAGTCGGCGTGAAAATCCCGGTTGTTGTTCGTCTTGAAGGCAACAACGCTGAACTGGGCGCTAAAGTACTGGCAGAAAGCGGTTTGAACATCATCGCTGCTACCAGCCTGACCGACGCTGCTCAACAAGTCGTTAAAGCTGCGGAGGGCAAGTAATGAGCGTCCTGATCAATAAAGACACCAAAGTAATCTGCCAGGGCTTCACCGGTGCGCAGGGTACTTTCCACTCCGAACAAGCCATTGCCTACGGCACCAAAATGGTTGGCGGCGTGACGCCAGGCAAAGGTGGCACCACTCACCTGAACCTGCCTGTGTTCAACACCGTGAAAGAAGCTGTAGAAGCCACTGGCGCCACCGCCAGCGTGATCTACGTTCCGGCTCCTTTCTGCAAGGACTCGATCCTGGAAGCAGCTTTCGGCGGCATCAAGCTGATCGTCTGCATCACCGAAGGCATTCCTACCCTGGACATGCTGGACGCCAAAGTTAAGTGCGACGAGCTGGGTGTTACCCTGATCGGCCCTAACTGCCCAGGCGTGATCACCCCAGGCGAATGCAAGATCGGCATCATGCCAGGTCACATTCACTTGCCAGGCAAGGTCGGTATCGTTTCCCGTTCCGGCACCCTGACCTACGAAGCTGTGAAGCAGACTACTGACGCCGGTTTCGGTCAGTCGACTTGCGTCGGCATCGGTGGTGACCCGATCCCGGGTTCGAACTTCATCGACATCCTGAAGCTGTTCCAGGAAGACCCGAAGACCGAAGCGATCGTCATGATCGGCGAGATCGGCGGTTCGGCTGAAGAAGAAGCGGCTGCCTACATCAAGGCTAACGTGACCAAGCCGGTTGTTTCCTACATCGCTGGTGTGACTGCTCCTCCGGGCAAGCGCATGGGCCATGCTGGCGCAATCATCTCCGGCGGCAAAGGCACTGCAGACGAGAAATTCGCTGCTCTGCAAGACGCAGGCGTGAAAACCGTGCGTTCGCTGGCAGACATCGGCAAGGCCCTGGCCGAGCTGACTGGCTGGGAAGTGAAGAAGTAAGCTTCGGCTGACTTCTCTGCTACAGCAACAAAGGCCACCTTCGGGTGGCCTTTGTCGTTTCTGGCGTTCGGGTGGACGATGGCAATTTATAAGCACTCATCCAATAACATGCAAAAACGCGACACAGAAACGTCGCGTATCGGATAGTTCGCCCTCTAACAGTGCGTTTGTCGGGCAAATTCGTTAGGCTAGCCGCCATTTTGCGTCTGCCGCCCACAAGGCATGCAACGCGCTAAACGGGTCAGTCTTATACGGATTGACAGCATTTCCCTAACCCCACAGGGAAATCCCCCTCTAAATTCCGATTCAGTAGTGTGGTATTTCCTTAATGAAAGTTTTGAAAGGTCAGGACATCCTGGCACTTGGCTTTATGACATTCGCCCTGTTCGTCGGGGCCGGCAACATCATCTTCCCGCCTATCGTCGGTTTGCAGTCCGGGCCTAACGTCTGGATTGCGGCGCTGGGCTTTCTGATCACGGCGGTCGGTCTGCCGGTGGTCACCGTGGTCGCACTGGCCAAGGTCGGTGGCGCAATGGATGCCCTGAGCAGCCCGATCGGCAAAATCGCTGGTGGCGTGCTGGCAGCGGCTTGCTACCTGGCCGTCGGCCCATTGTTCGCCACCCCGCGAACCGCGACCGTCTCCTTTGAAGTAGGTCTGGCGCCGCTGACCGGCGAGAGCCCGCTGGCACTGTTCCTCTACAGTTCGGTGTACTTCCTGCTGGTGTTCTTCATTTCGCTCTACCCTGGGCGTCTGCTGGACACTGTCGGTCGCTTCCTCGCGCCGCTGAAAATCATCGCCCTGGCCGTGCTCGGCATCGCCGCATTCGCACTGCCGGCTGGTGATATCGGCGTGGCCACTCCGGAATACGTTGCGGCACCGTTCTCCCAGGGCTTCATCAATGGTTATCTGACCATGGATACCCTCGGCGCGCTGGTGTTCGGCATCGTCATCGTCAACGCGATCCGCTCCCGTGGCGTCGAGTCGCCGGCGCTGATCACCCGTTACGCGATCATCGCCGGGCTGATTGCCGGTGTCGGTCTGGCGCTGGTGTATGTCAGCCTGTTCCGTCTGGGTTCCGGCAGCCATGAAGTGGCGGCGGGCGCGACCAACGGCGCGGCGGTGCTGCACGCCTACGTGCAACACACCTTCGGTTCGCTGGGCAGTGGCTTCCTTGCCGTGCTGATCTCCCTGGCGTGCCTGGTGACGGCGGTTGGCCTGACCTGCGCCTGTGCCGAATACTTCAGCCGCGTACTGCCGCTGTCGTACAAGACCCTGGTGATCATCCTGGCGGCGTTCTCGCTGTTGGTGTCCAACCTGGGCCTGACCAAGCTGATCGCGTTCTCGATCCCGGTACTGACCGCGATCTACCCGCCGTGCATCGTGCTGGTGGCCCTGAGCTTCTGTGCGGCGTTCTGGCATGAACAGAGCCGCATCATGGGCCCGGTAATGTTGGTGTCGTTTGTGTTCGGTACCATCGATGCCCTGAAAGGCGCCGGTCTGGCTGACTGGATGCCATCGCAACTGGCCCACCTGCCGCTGAGCGAGCAAGGTCTGGCGTGGCTGGTGCCGTGCGTGATGACCCTGGTGGTTGCCGTGGTTTGCGACCGCCTGCTGGGCAAGCGCGCCGAAGCACTCGCTTAAGATTGCCGGGTCGCCACAAGCGGCTGCCGAGCGATTAAACAGAAATGCCCCGTATCAATCGATACGGGGCATTTTTTATGGGCTTCAGGCAGTGTCTTTTTCCGTCGACTAACGTCGAAGGGGAGCCGAAATCTTCATCACAGGGAATTGCATGTCGTTCATCCAAGCCAACCTGATCCACCTGCTGGCCGCGCTCTGGTTTGTCATCTGCTGGGGCGGCTACACCCGTTATGCCACCTGGAAGGGCCGTGACACCGCGTGCCTGGCCAGCGTGCTGCACCTGTACCGCGAAGACTGGATGCGCCGCATGCTGCTGCGCGACAACCGCATCGCCGATGCCAGCGTGATCGGCAACCTTGAGCGCAACGCCTCGTTCTTCGCTTCCAGCACACTGATTATCCTGGCGGGCATTCTGACCGTGCTCGGCGCTTCCGAGCGCGCGGTGTCATTGCTGGCGGACATTCCGATGGTGCAACAGGCTTCGCAGGGCATGTCGGAGATCAAGTTGCTGTGCCTGGCGCTGGTGTTCGTCTATGCCTTCTTCACCTTCAGTTGGTGCATGCGCCAGTACAACTTCGCCGCGATTCTGGTCGGCTCGGCCCCGATGATCGGTGAGCGGCAAGTCTCGGAGCAGGAGCGCAAGGCGTTCGCCTCGCGGGCAGCGCGGGTGATTTCGATGGCGGCCAACCAGTTCAACTTCGGTCTGCGTTCGTATTACTTCGGGATGAGCATGCTGGCGTGGTTCGTCAGCCCGTGGCTGTTCATGTTGATGAGCGCCGGCGTGGTGCTGGTGTTGTATCGCCGGGAGTTTCATTCCGACGTGCTCGATGTAATGGTCTATACCCCTACAGAGGCGCCATTGCCCGAAGCGAACAAAGAGGCTGCTTGATGAGTATTCCGTTCTGGTGTGTGTTTATCAGTGCATTGTTGATCTACGTGGCGCGTATGCCGGTCGGCAAGGCCATGAAAGAGCAGGGCGGTTACAACAACCATCTGCCGCGTCAGCAACAGGCGCAACTCACCGGTTACGGAGCGCGGGCGCTGGCGGCACATCAGAACAGCATCGAAGCGTTCATCCTGTTCGCCGTTGGCGTGCTGATGGCGCATACCACGCAGACGGCGGGATGGCTGATCGATACATTGGCGATCATCTTCGTGATCTCACGGATTTTCTATCTGTGGTTTTACCTGGCGGATATTCCCAAGCTGCGCAGTCTGGTCTGGCTGGTCGGCTTAGTGTGTTCATTGTTGCTGATGATTAGTCCGACTTTTAGAACTGTTTTGCTCTAAGACGGCATGGGCAAAAAATCACAGGCAAAAGAAAACCCGCACTTGGCGGGTTTTCTTTTTTGGCCATCAAGAGCGGCTTATTGCTTCTTGGCAGCTTCTTCTTGCGCTGCAGCGTTCGATTCGGCCTGAGCTTTGGCAGCTTCGGCGTTTTCTTTCGCTGCGTCGTTCACTTTATCCTGAGCTTTGTTCATGTCTTGCTGAGCTTGTTCAGCATGTTGGTTGGCATCTTGAGCTTTGTCCTCGGATTTTTTATCGCAGGCAGCGAGACCGAGGGAAGCGGTCAACATCAAGGCAATAGCTAAAGTCTTACGCATGGGGTGTTTCTCCTTATGGAAAATAACTACTGGCCTTAAGAGCTCAGGCCCACGGCTTAAGTTCCTCATTTCTTTCAGATATATAAGTTTGTTTTGCAATGGAACTTTTGCTGTTCTTTCCACTACTGGGAATAGCCACTAACAAGAGTAATTATCAAATGGCCGAAAACCCCGTTTTTGAGCGTGCGACACGGTTTCTCTCGGCCTTGCGCCACTGTCAGGTGCTGGGATTGAAGGTGCATGGCGCAAGTAGCGAAGGCCTGACGGTGGTGCTGCCGTACAGTGCGCAAATCGTTGGCAATCCGCTGACCGGCGTGATCCACGGCGGGGCGATCACGTCGCTGATGGATACCGCGTGCGGCATGTCGACCCTGTGCGTCCTGCCGGAATTCGAAGTCTGCCCGACCCTCGATCTGCGCATCGACTACATGCATGCCGCTGAGCCGCATAAAGATGTTTACGGCTTCGCCCAATGTTATCGAGTCGCCACCGATGTGATCTTCGCTCGCGGCTTTGCCTATCAGGACGATCCCGAGCAGCCGATTGCCCATGTCGTCGGCACCTTCATGCGCATGGGCAAGGGCCTTAAAGGCACCAAAGGCTTTGGTGGCGCGATCAAGGGAGAAACCCCATGAGCGATGATTTCAAGCAGCAGCTGCAAGAGGCCCACGAGACGGGTAACTACGCGCCGCTCCTGAAGCTGATTCCCTATGCCGGGCTGATCGGCGTCGAGTGTTCGCGGGTCGGTGATGACTTGCTGTTCAAGCTGCCGGCCAACAAGGACAACATTGGTAACCCTTTATTGCCGGCGATTCACGGCGGGGTGATTGCCGGGTTCATGGAGCTGTCCGCGGCCCTGCACCTGCTGATTTTCACCGGCGCGCCCGGTGTGCCGAAAATTATCGATTTCTCCCTCGATTACCTGCGGGCCGGGCAGTTTCGCGATACCTGGGCCCGGTGTCAGGTCTGCCGCCAGGGCCGGCGGGTGGCCAACGTCGCGGTCACGGCCTGGCAAAGTACCGAGAGCGAACCGATCGCCACTGCCCGCGCGCATTTCAAAATCGATGAGCCCTTGAAATCCTGAAGCACGCCCCCAACTCACAGAACAACCCGCCGCCGACCGGTAAGGTCGCGGCCAATGCCATCTGATTGGAGTTTGATGACCATGAGTGTGGAAACTCAAAAGGAAACCCTGGGCTTCCAGACCGAGGTGAAGCAACTGCTGCACCTCATGATCCATTCGCTGTATTCCAACAAGGAAATCTTCCTTCGCGAATTGATCTCGAACGCCTCTGACGCTGTCGACAAATTGCGCTTCGAAGCCCTGGCCAAGCCTGAGTTGCTCGAAGATGGCGCTGAACTGAAAATCCGTGTGAGCTTCGACAAGGACGCCAAGACCGTCACCCTCGAAGACAACGGCATCGGCATGAACCGTGACGATGTGATCACCCACCTGGGTACCATCGCCAAATCCGGCACTGCCGATTTCATGAAAAACCTGTCCGGCGATCAGAAGAAGGATTCGCACCTGATCGGTCAGTTCGGCGTGGGTTTCTACTCGGCCTTCATCGTTGCTGACAAAGTTGACGTGTACAGCCGTCGCGCCGGCACTGCTGCCAGCGAAGGCGTGCACTGGTCGTCGAAAGGCGAGGGCGAATTCGAAGTCGCCACCCTCGACAAGCCGGAGCGCGGCACCCGCATCGTCCTGCACCTGAAATCCGGTGAAGACGAGTTTGCCGATGGCTGGCGTCTGCGCAACATCATCAAGAAGTACTCCGACCACATCGCGCTGCCGATCGAGCTGCCGAAAGAAGTGGCCGCTGCCGAAGGCGAAGAGAAGTCTGAAGTTGAATGGGAAACCGTCAACCGCGCCAGCGCCCTGTGGACCCGTCCTCGCACCGAAGTGAAGGACGAGGAATACCAGGAGTTCTACAAACACATCGCTCACGACTTCGAAAACCCGCTGTCGTGGAGTCACAACAAGGTTGAAGGCAAGCTCGAGTACAGCTCGCTGCTGTACGTGCCGGCCCGCGCACCGTTTGATCTGTACCAGCGTGAAGCGCCGAAAGGCCTGAAGCTGTACGTACAGCGCGTGTTCGTGATGGATCAGGCCGAGTCGTTCCTGCCGCTGTACCTGCGCTTCATCAAGGGCGTGGTCGACTCCAACGACCTGTCGCTGAACGTGTCGCGGGAAATCCTGCAGAAAGACCCGATCATCGACTCGATGAAGTCGGCGCTGACCAAGCGCGTGCTGGACATGCTGGAAAAACTGGCGAAGAACGAGCCTGAGCAATACAAGGGCTTCTGGAAAAACTTCGGTCAGGTCATGAAAGAAGGCCCGGCAGAAGATTTCGCCAACAAGGAAAAAATTGCCGGTCTGCTGCGTTTCGCATCGACCAACGGCACCGATGGCGAGCAGATCGTCGGTCTGGCCGAGTACCTGGCGCGCGCCAAGGACGGTCAGGACAAGATCTACTACCTCACCGGCGAAACCTACGCGCAGGTCAAGAACAGCCCGCACCTGGAAGTCTTCCGCAAGAAAGGCATCGAAGTGCTGCTGCTGACCGACCGCATCGACGAGTGGCTGATGAGCTACCTGAGCGAGTTCGACGGCAAGAGCTTTGTCGACGTCGCACGCGGTGACCTGGACCTGGGCAACCTGGACTCGGAAGAGGACAAGAAGGCCGCAGAAGAAGTCGCCAAGTCGAAAGAAGGTCTGGTCGAGCGCCTGAAAACCGCACTGGGCGATTCCGTTGCCGAAGTCCGGGTTTCCCATCGCCTGACCGATTCGCCGGCCATTCTGGCGATTGGCGAGCAGGATCTGGGTCTGCAAATGCGTCAGATCCTTGAAGCCAGTGGGCAAAAGGTGCCGGATTCGAAGCCGATCTTCGAATTCAACCCGAGCCACCCGCTGATCGAGAAGCTCGACAACGAGGCCAGCGAAGATCGCTTCAGCGACCTGTCGCACATCCTCTTCGACCAGGCCGCCCTGGCGGCGGGCGACAGCTTGAAAGACCCGGCCGCTTACGTGACCCGTCTGAACAAGCTGCTGGTCGAGCTGTCGGCCTGATCAAGCTGTAGAAAAACCCGCTTCGGCGGGTTTTTTCATTCTGGAATTCAACCAATCTGGAGTCAGAAATGAGCCAAGTCACTGTACGTTCCGTGGTCTATCAGATTGACGGCCAGCCTTATGAAGGTCGCCTGGCCTTCGACGCCGAGCACAAAGGCGCGCGTCCGGGTCTGCTGATGGCGCCGAACTGGATGGGTGTCAGCGCTGGCGCTGAAGAGATCGCCAAGTCGGTGGCGGCCAAGGGTTATGTGGTGCTGATCGCTGACGTGTATGGCCAGGCCGTGCGTCCGCAGAACGCTGATCAGGCTGGTGCGGCGATGATGCCGCTGAAGAATGATCGTGCGCTGCTGCGCAAGCGTATGCAGGCCGCATTCGAGCAATTGCAGAAGCAGGGCGAGGCGGTGGTCGATACCTCGAAACTGGCGGTGTTCGGCTTCTGCTTCGGCGGTTGCTGCGCGCTGGATCTGGCCCGCACCGGTGCCCCGGTGAAAGCGGCGGTGTCGTTCCACGGCACACTGGATTCGCCGAACCCGGCGGACGCGAAGAACATCAAGGGCTCGGTGCTGGTGCTGCACGGTGCTTCGGACCCACTGGTGCCGAAAGAGCAGTTGCCGGCATTCGAGGACGAGATGAACGCTGCTGGCGTGGACTGGCAGTTGCTGAGCTACGGTGGCGCCGTGCACTCGTTCACCGATCCGCACGCCAATGTGCCGGGCAAGATGATGTACGACGCGAAGACCGCAGCGCGGGCGTTCAAGTCGATGCATGACTTGCTGGAAGAAGTGTTCAAGGGCTGAATCGGCTGAACACACTCCCACGCCTGGCGTGGGAGTGTGGCTTTACAGCGGTGTCGGTTCGCTGCGCGATTTAGGCAGCTCGATCCGCTCGACTTCCCCCGGCACCGTCGGCCAGTCCCCGGCCGCCCACTTGCGTCGCGCCTCATCGATCGCCGCCGGATCGCTCGCGACAAAATTCCAGTTGATTCGCCGTGGCCCGTCCAGTGGCGCACCACCGAACAACACGGCGTGGCTGTCGCTCTCGGCGAAGAGGCTCATCTCTTCCCCGGCCGGCAATACCGCCAGCGCATGGGGTTCCACCGTCTCGCCATTCAGCTGCACATCACCACTCAACACATACAGCGCCCGCTCTTCATGTTCGGTCGGGATCAGCAGCGTGGTCGCAGTCTGCATCTTCAATTCGGCATACAGCGTAGGAGAAAGCACCGGCACCGGTGATTCCAGGCAAAAGCCTGACCCGGCAATCATGCGGATCTGCACGCCGAGGTTGTCGCTGACCGGCAAGGTTGCGGCCGGGTGGTGGCTGTAATGCCCCGGGCCTTGTTCGTGATCCTTGGGCGAGGCGAGCCAGATTTGCAGGCCGTGCATCTTGAAGCTTTGCTCCCACAGCGGTTCGGGCGTGCGCTCGACGTGCGCGATCGCCGTACCAGCCGTCATCCAGCTGACATCGCCGGCGCTGACCACCTGATCCGAACCCAGGCTGTCCTTGTGCTGGATCTGTCCTTCGAACAAATACGTGAGGGTCGACAGACCGATGTGCGGATGCTGTCGGATGTTCATGCCTTTGCCCGCCGGATAAACCGTTTCGAGCATGTGGTCGAAAAACACAAAAGGCCCGACGCTGCGGCATTTGGCTGACGGCAGCGGGCGCAGGATCGGCTGGCCTTCGACGTCTTCGGCGCGCGGGCGGATGATCAGGGGTTGGGTGTCCATGGTCCATTCCAGGCTGAGCGGGTGATGCGTGGAGCATAACCCGCCGGTGTCATCGAGGTGATTACTGGCTGTCGAAGCCGACTGGCGCGTGGGTTTCGATGGTGACTTCGCTGGTGGTCATCAGCTTGTGGATCGGGCAGCGATCGGCGACGCGCAGCAGTTCTTCGCGCTGGGCATCGGTGAGCACGCCCTTGAGGGTGAGGGTCACGTGCAGGGCGTATTTGCCTTTCTGTTCCTGGCTGTTGTCGCGTTTGACCTCAACGCCGACGCCGGTCAGCGGGATGTCCTTTTTCTTCGCGTACAGCTTCAGGGTCAGGGCCTTGCAGGCCCCGAGGGCGGCGTCGAAGTAATCGTGCGGCTCCGGAGCCGAGCCTTCGCCGCCAGCAGTCGTCGGGACGTCTGCAAACAGCTCATGCTCATCGATCTGAACGGTGTGGCGAAAACCTTCGGCGGACACGGTATTGACGGTAACGGTCATGTGAACCTCGCAAGCTGTAGGAAAAGGGATTCGATCAAAAAAGACCTTGCAGGTATAGAGCATTTCCCACACAGGCGCGTTCCACTTTCTTGCCGGGTGAACCCTCGTTGCCCGGCGAGGGTCTAGGCTATGCCTGTCTGCCGGAGAATGCTTGTGTCCGTGTTTCGTTTGAGCCTTGCCTGCCTGATGGTTTTCACCGGCGCCGCCAGTGCCCGGGAATACACCTACAGTGACGCGCACCTGCATTACGTGGATTTTTTCCAGGAAACCGCCGGCATGCCGAAATTGCTGACGGCCATGAAGGAAAATGCCATCGAGCACGTGATGATTTCCGGCATTCCCGTGGCGAAGAAATGGCACGAAGACGAGCCGAAGCGCCCGCGTTATTACGCCGGTGATGACGCCGATGCCTACTGGTACAGCGCGACTGACGTGATCGTCGCCGACGCGGTGCAGAAGCTGACGCCGGAGCAACGCCAGTACTTTCACCCGTTTCTTTCAGGCTTCAACCCCAACGACAAGAACTCCGCCGCGCACATCCAGCGCATGCTCGATCTGTATCCCGGCTTGTGGCAGGGCATCGGCGAGGTCTTCACCCGTCACGACGATCTCACCGCACTCACCTCCGGCGACACGCCACGCGCCAACAACGAAGCCATGACCCGCATCTATCACTTGGCCGCTGAAAACGATCTGCCGGTGATGCTGCATTCCAACATCACTTCCAAGCGTGAGAAGAATCCGCTGTACCTGAAGGAAATCGAAGAGCCGCTGCGTAATCATCCGCACACCCGGTTCATCTGGGCGCATGCCGGCACCAGTGCCGAAATCCACCGTCATCAGACGCAGCTGGATTTTCTGCTGCCGACCCTCACGCGAATGCTGGAGGATTACCCGAACCTGTTCATCGATCTGTCGTGGAGCTTGCTGACGCCTTATCTGCTGGACGAAAAGGGTCAGCCGCGAGCGGAATGGGTGCAACTGGTCGAGCGCTATCCGGATCGGTTCATGATCGGTTCGGACGTGGTCGGGCGATTCAACAAACTCGGCAAGGAAATCCACGGCTTCAAGCCGTTTCTCGACGCCTTGCCGGAAGCCGTGGCGAAAAAAGTCGCACGGGACAACTTCCTGGCGATATTGCCGCGAACAGCGCTCAAGTCCGGCAAACCCACGCTGAATCGTTAATGCCGAGGGTTCGTAGGATCAAGGCCTTTTGATATCGCGTTTTGGTCTTACGCATTTTTTAAAAGGGCCGATACCTTCTAGAACAACCAGCTGCAGGGTTGATGCAGCGCTTTTGGAAGGAACCAGAGCAATGAGTATCCGTAGTCTCAATATTGCGCCCCGGGCCGGGCTGGGTTTTGGCGTGCTGGCGCTGATGGTGTTTGCCCTTGGGGCGTTCGCCCTGTTGCAGATGTCGAACATGCGTGCGCAATCCGACGAGGTCGACAACAACTGGCTGCCCAGCGTGATGGCGGTGGGCGAGATGAGCCAGGACATGCTGCGCCTGCGCGCGCTGACCATGCGCCTGTTGCTCAATCGCGATCCGCAGGCGCTGGAGCAGAACGTGGCCAAGCTCAATGATTTGCGCGGTGTGCTGAGTGAAGCCCAGCAACGTTACGACAGCCTGATCGCGTTGCCCGCAGAGCGCGCGCTGTTCGACCGCTTCAAGGTTGCCGAACACAAGTACCTGGAGCTTCAGGCACAGGTGATGACGTTGTCTGCTCAGGGACGAGTGGAAGAGGCGGCCGCCATTCTCAACGGACAGATGAGCCCGCTGGCGGATGAAATTGCAGTGACCCTGCGTGAGTTGGTCGAATTGAACAAGCACAACGCCAACCTCGCCACAGAGGCCGCACGGCTGGTGTTCACCAACTCGCGGGTGTGGGTCGGGGTGATGATCGGCATCACTGCGCTGATTACCATCGCGCTGGCGTTATTGCTGACCCGCAGCATCGTGCTGCCGCTGTCGCAATCGCTCAATGTCGCGGAAGTGGTGGCCGGAGGCGATCTGACCGGGGATATCAGCATTTCCGGCAAGGACGAACCGGCGCGGCTGCTGCACGCGCTCAAGAGCATGCAGCACAACCTGCGAGACACTATCCGCCGGATCTCCGAGTCCTCCAGTCAACTGGCCTCGGCCTCGGAAGAGTTGAGCTGCGTCACCGAAGACGCGACGCGGGGGCTGCATCAGCAGAGTCAGGAAATCGAACAGGCGGCCACGGCGGTCAATCAGATGACCGCCGCCGTGGAGGAGGTGGCGAGCAATGCCGTCGCGACTTCCGAGGCGTCCCGTGAGTCTGATCGTATTGCCCAGCATGGCCGGGAGCAGGTGCAGCAGACCGTGTCGTCCATCGAGCTGCTGGCGGACGATGTCACCGCCAATGCCACGCAGGTGGAGGACCTGGCGCAGAAGGTCTACAGCATCAGCAAAGTGCTGGATGTGATCCGCTCGATTGCCGAACAGACCAATCTGCTGGCGTTGAACGCGGCGATCGAGGCCGCACGGGCGGGAGATGCCGGACGGGGTTTTGCGGTGGTGGCGGACGAAGTGCGGGCGCTGGCCCATCGTACTCAGCAGTCGACGCAGGAGATCGAGCAGATGATCGGCGGCATCCAGCAGGGCACCGATTCGGCGGTCAGCTCGATGCAGCAGAGCAATATTCGGGCGCGCTCGACCCTGGAGCTGGCGAAGGCCGCCGGCGTTGCGCTGGAGGAAATCGCTTCGGCGTTTACCTTGATCAACGAGCGCAACCTGGTGATCGCCAGTGCGTCGGAAGAGCAGGCGGCCGTGGCGCGTGAGGTCGATCGCAACCTGATGAACATCCGTGACCTGGCGATGCAGACGTCGGCGGGTGCCAACCAGACCAGCGCTGCGAGTCAGGAGCTGTCGCGGCTGGCGGTGGACCTGAACAGCATGGTGGCCAGGTTCTCGGTCTGATCAGCGTTCGACAGGCGAAAAAAAGCCCCGCGTTTGCGGGGCTTTTTGTTGAATCAGCTGCCTTTGACTGTCTTGCCGTTGACCGTACCGTCGAGGAGCATGATGTTGTACTCCTTGCCGTCGGTTTCGACCTGTTGCAGGCGAACCAGCAGGTAATCCCAGTCCTTGGCGAACCACAGGACGGTGATGCGCTTGCTTTGTGTCGGATCGCGGACACGCTCGACCTTGATCGCATCGATCTGACCGGCCTTGGTTTCGACCTTCTCCGAACCCAGCACGCGGAAGTCGTAGGTATCGACTTCGCCATCATCGACTACCTGATAGCTCATGCTTTTCTTGCCGGCGGCCACGTCATGCTGCAGCGCCAGTTGATAGGTGGATTTGTCGACCATGCCACGGTTGAGCGGGATTTTCACCGCGTCGCCGCGGTCGGTGCCGGTCACCAGCTTGTTGGCCCAGTCGAAGTCCAGGTCAGCCTTTTTCGCCTTGCCCAGACCACCGCGTTCAAAGTGGTAGGACTGTGGCAGCAGGGTGTCCTTGTCCAGGGTCAGGGTGCTTTCCTCGGACAGGCTGGCAATCATCATCGAAGCCTTGAAGCTGAGCTTCCAGACGCCGTTGGCCTGTTTGGTCAGGCTGCGCTCGGCGGTGCCGCTCATGGGCAGCTGTTTCCAGTCGGCGGTGTAGCTGGCGGAGAACGGTTGAAGGTCTGCCGCCTGCGCGAAGGGCAGGGCGAGCAGAGCGCAAGCGAAGAGCAGGGCGCGACGCATAATATCTCCTAGTTTCGAATCAAGTGACCGCTGGCCGGCAGTGGCTGGCCATCCAGTAAAGCACCTTGCTCGCCGAGGCTCAGCCGTCCTTCGGCGAACCAGCGTACGGCCATCGGGTAGATCAGGTGTTCCTGAGCGTGAACCCGCTGCGCCAGACTTTGCGGCGAATCGTGCAACTCTACCGGGATTACTGCCTGTACGACCAGTGGTCCGCCATCGAGTTCCTCGGTGACGAAGTGCACGGAGCAGCCGTGTTCGGCGTCGCCGGCCTCCAGCGCGCGCTGATGAGTGTGTAACCCTTTGTATTTGGGTAGCAGCGACGGGTGGATGTTGAGCAGGCGACCCTGGTAGTGACGGACGAAGTCAGCGCTGAGAATGCGCATGAAGCCGGCCAGTACCACGAGTTTGGGATTGAATTCGTCGATCAGTTCGATCAGGGCGGTATCGAAGGCCTCGCGGCCCTCGAATCCCTTGTGATCCAGCGAGCGGGTAGCGATACCCGCGTCACTGGCGCGTTGCAGGCCGTAGGCGTCGGCACGGTTGGAAATCACCGCAGCGATGCGGACCGGGCTGTCGCCGGTCCGCGTGCTGTCGATCAGGGCCTGCAAGTTACTGCCGGTGCCGGACAGCAGCACCACGACATCACAGGTGTTTGGCATCAGTGAGCCTTGAGGTTCTTCAGTTCGACCTGGGCCGCGCCTTCGGCAGCGACAGCGATCTGACCGATGACCCAAGGCTGCTCGCCGGCGTCACGCAGGGTGTTCAGGGCAACTTCAACGTGCTCCTGAGCCACGCAGATCACCATGCCCACGCCGCAGTTCAGCACGCGGTGCATTTCGGTTTCGTCGACGTTGCCTTTCTCTTGCAGCCAGTCGAAGACGGCCGGGCGGTTCCAGCTGGCCACGTCAACCACGGCCTGAGCGCCTTTTGGCAGAACGCGCGGGATGTTGTCCAGCAGGCCACCACCGGTGATGTGGGCCATGGCCTTGACCGCGCCGGTGTCCTTGATCAGCTTGAGCAGCGGCTTCACGTAGATGCGGGTCGGGGCCATCAGCAGTTCGGTCAGCGGCTTGCCGTCGAGCTGTACGGTTTCGATGTCGGCACCGGACACTTCGATGATCTTGCGGATCAGCGAGTAGCCGTTGGAGTGCGGGCCGGACGATGGCAGGGCGATCAGGGCATCACCGGTGGCGACTTTCGAGCCGTCGATGATTTCGGCTTTTTCCACGACGCCGACGCAGAAACCGGCCAGGTCGTAGTCTTCGCCTTCGTACATGCCAGGCATTTCAGCGGTTTCGCCGCCGACCAGCGAGCAGCCAGCCAGTTCGCAGCCTGCACCGATACCGGTAACCACGGTGGCGGCCACGTCGACGTTCAACTTGCCGGTGGCGTAGTAGTCGAGGAAGAACAGCGGCTCGGCGCCGCACACCACCAGATCGTTGACGCACATGGCGACCAGGTCCTGGCCGATGCTGTCGTGCTTGTTCAGGTTCAGCGCCAGGCGCAGTTTGGTGCCGACGCCGTCAGTACCGGAAACCAGTACCGGCTGCTTGTAACCGGCCGGGATCTCGCAGAGGGCGCCGAAACCGCCCAGGCCGCCCATGACTTCCGGGCGCGCAGTGCGCTTGGCGACGCTCTTGATGCGTTCGACCAATGCTTCACCGGCGTCGATGTCTACACCGGCGTCCTTGTAGCTCAGGGAGGGTTGCTTGCTCATGATCCAGGCCTTTAGGGGAGGGGATTCAGGGGTAACGACCGAGTTCAGCGGGAGCGCCGAATCCGACAGGGGCGATTGCCTCACGCGAAGTTCGGGGTGCCCGGCTGTTGCCGGTCTGCGAAGGCGCGCGATTTTATCAGGCTTGAGGGGCAGCGGCCATCCTCACGCCGACGGGCAGGGGCATATCGGTGGAAAAATTTTGCAATTGACGCTGTGGGCGACATCACGGGTGCCTGTATAAGGAACCGTCTATCGTTAGGACTGTGCAAAAACTTACCGACCGCGTGTGAATGTTTTGCGACGGCCTGTGGTCACAGGCTTGCCACAACGGTACACGCGGCCTGTTCCAGCCGCTCTTGTCGACGGGAATTCTCCATGCGTTTTTGTAAATGGTTGTTAGTGGGTGGCTTCTCTCTGATCAGCCTGGCGAGCCAGGCCGAAAATCTCAAAGGTCTTTATCAGGTGCGTGAGCCGGTCACTGGCCAGTCGCCAGAGGAGCGCGATCGCGCGACCCAGGCTGCGCTGGATACGCTGGTGCTGCGCCTGACCGGCGACCCGAAGGCCCCGCAGAACCCGGGGCTGGCGCCGGTTCGCAAGGATCCGCAGCAGATCATCAGTCAGTTCGGTTTCGATGCCGGGCCGCCGGAAGTGCTGAAAGTCGATTTCGACCCGGGAACCACCGAGCAGGCGTTGCGCCGCGCCGGGCTGGCGCTGTGGGGTGCCAACCGGCCCTCGATCCTGAGTTGGTGGCTGAACGATTCGACCGAGGGTTCGAGCCTGGTGGGCGACGGTCAGGCCAGTGCCGCACCGTTGCGCCGCGCCGCCCAGCACCGTGGATTGCCGTTGCGCCTGCCGCTGGCGGACTTGAGCGAGCAATTGGTTGCCACGGCGCCGGCACTCGAAGGTGCCGACCCGGCGCCGCTGCGTAACGCTTCCGAGCGCTACAACGCCGACGCCCTGCTCGCCGTGCATGCTCGCGAAGAAAGCGGGCAATGGCAGGCCAAATGGCAATTGTGGCTGGGCGATAAAAAAGAGGCGGGCAGCGTGCAGGGCGCGGATCAGGCTGCCGTGGCCGATGCGGTGATGCTGGCGGTCACCGAGCGTCTCGCGCCGCGCTTTGTGGCCAAACCGGGCGCGTCCGGCCAGCAGACCCTGGAAGTCCAGGGCATGAATCTGGAGCACTACGCAGCGCTGCTGCGGTTACTCGAACCGTTCGGCGTGCGTCTGCAGAGTGTCGATGCCGATCGCATCCTTTATCGGGTCAACGGTAGTGCCGATCAGCTGCGGGCGCAGCTGTCGCTGGCGAAGTTGCAGGAACTGCCGGCCGAGGCGCCGGCTCCGGTTGCTGCACCTCAGCCTGCGGTCGCCGGGGCGCCACCAGTCGTTGCGCCGACGCCGGCACCGGTGGCGCCGTCTTTGCGGTTCCGCTGGTAGGTTTTCTTTCTTATATATAAGCAATGGAGTGTTACATGGCCGATACGCGGCGTTGGTTCTGGCTCGGTGGGGTGCTCCTGCTTTGCGCGTTTGTCTGGTTGCTGCATCCGATCCTTACGCCGTTTCTGGTGGCGCTGCTGCTCGCCTATCTGTTCGATCCGCTCGTCGATCGTCTGGAACGCCTGGGGCTGTCTCGCACCTGGGGTGTGATCGCGGTGTTCGCCTTGTTCACCCTGATCGTCACTGCGTTGTTGCTGGTGCTGGTGCCGATGCTCGCCAAGCAATTAGTACGGCTGTATGAACTGGCGCCGCAAATGCTCGACTGGTTGCAGCACACCGCCGTGCCATGGGCGCAATCGAAGCTGGGGCTGTCGGACGGCTTCTGGAAGTTCGACAAGGTCAAAGCCGCAATCAGCGAACACATGGGCCAGACCACGGATATCGTCGGTGTGGTGCTGAGTCAGGCGACGGCCTCGAGCCTGGCACTGATCGGCTGGCTGGCGAATCTGGTGCTGATCCCGGTGGTGAGCTTTTACCTGCTGCGTGATTGGGACGTGATGATGGCCAAGATCCGTGGCCTGTTGCCCCGTGATCGCGAAGAGCGTGTGGTGGCGCTGGCGGGTGAGTGCCATGAAGTGCTGGGCGCGTTCGTGCGCGGGCAGTTGCTGGTGATGCTGGCGCTGGGCGTGATCTATGCGGCCGGTCTGATGATTGTCGGGCTGGAGCTGGGCCTGTTGATCGGTCTGATCGCGGGGCTGGCGGCGATTGTGCCGTACATGGGATTTGTGATCGGCATCGGCGCGGCGCTGATTGCCGGGTTGTTCCAGTTCGGTGGCGATCTGTATCCGATGATCGGGATCGTGGCGGTGTTCATGGTTGGTCAGGCACTGGAAGGCATGGTGCTGACGCCTTTGCTGGTGGGGGACCGGATCGGTCTGCACCCGGTGGCGGTGATTTTCGCGATTCTGGCCGGTGGCGAGCTGTTCGGCTTCACCGGTGTGCTGCTGGCATTGCCGGTGGCGGCGGTGATCATGGTGCTGGTGCGACACGTCCACGATCTGTACAAGGATTCCGACATCTATAGCGGGGTGGATGAGCCGGAGTTGTAATCGTGAAGGTCGGGCTGCCCGGTGGATCGCCGGGTTGGCCCGTCTCATGCAGGCCATGGCGCCAAAGAAACTGTCATAAAACCAGCACGTTAACGCAAACCTTTGATTTTGCTTGGGGTCTGTCGCATTGTGCGCTCCGCTTCACGGGTATAAACTTCGCTCACTTTACACAGAGGCCACTAACGGTTCCTTGGGAACTGTTCAGTCAGCATGAAACCGATTCAGCTGCCCCTAGGTGTGCGTCTGCGTGACGACGCCACCTTCATCAACTACTACCCAGGCGCCAATGCCGCTGCACTCGGCTATGTCGAGCGTCTATGCGAAGCCGACGCCGGCTGGACCGAAAGCCTGATCTATCTGTGGGGCAAGCACGGGGTAGGGCGGACGCATCTGTTGCAGGCCGCGTGCCTGCGCTTCGAACAGATGGGTGAACCGGCGGTGTACCTGCCGCTGGCCGAGTTGATGGATCGCGGCATCGAAATTCTCGACAACCTCGAACAGTACGAACTGGTCTGCCTGGATGACTTGCAGGTGATTGCCGGCAAGGCGGACTGGGAAGAGGCGATGTTTCATCTGTTCAACCGTCTGCGTGACAGCGGTCGGCGTCTGCTGATCGCGGCGTCCACTTCGCCACGTGAATTGCCGATCAAACTGGCTGACCTGAAATCGCGCCTGACCCTGGCGCTGATCTTCCAGATGCGTCCGCTCTCCGACGAAGACAAATTGCGCGCCCTGCAATTGCGTGCTTCCCGTCGCGGCCTGCACCTGACCGACGAGGTCGGGCATTTTATCTTGACTCGCGGTACCCGCAGCATGAGCGCGCTTTTCGATCTGCTGGAGCAGCTCGATCAGGCCTCTTTGCAGGCTCAGCGCAAGCTGACCATTCCCTTCCTGAAAGAAACCCTGGGCTGGTAAAACCGGGGCTTTCAGCCGGTTTCGGCATATTTCAGGCGCCAGAAAACCCGCTTTCCTGTGGGGCTCACAGGCCGCGTCTCGATTCAAATAGGCTTAAGCGCTTAGATGTAAACGAGAAACCGGGGAGTCACAAAAAGATCGATTGAATTTGCAAATGAGGCTGATAGCGGGCATAGTCTCGGCTTCTTTACAACTATCAGCCACGGTCGTGCCCATGCTAAAGCGCTTCGCACCCCTCGTGCCTCTCGCACTCGTCACCCTGTTGTTCGGTTGCGCTGCTCATTCACCTGTTAATCAAGAGCAGCAACAACAGGTTAAAAATTCTGCCACCGCCCAGTCCTCCGTTATTTACCAGGAAGAGCTGGACACCGAAAAAGAACTCGCCGACTTCAACGGCAAGAAGCCTTACCAGCTTCCGGTTCTGGCCGACAGCATCCTCGAACGCGGCATGTCCCTGATCGGTACCCGTTACCGTTTCGGTGGTACCTCTGAAGCCGGTTTCGATTGCAGCGGTTTCATCGGCTATCTGTTCCGTGAAGAGGCCGGCATGAACCTGCCACGCTCCACCCGCGAAATGATCAACGTTGATGCGCCGCTGGTTTCGCGCAGCAACCTCGAGCCGGGCGACCTGCTGTTCTTCGCCACCAATGGTCGTCGCGGTCGTGTCAGTCACGCCGGGATCTACCTGGGCGACAACCAGTTCATCCATTCCAGCTCTCGTCGCAGCGGCGGTGTTCGCATCGACAGCCTGGGCGACAGCTACTGGAGCAAGACCTTTATCGAAGCCAAACGCGCTTTGGCGAACGCTCCAACCGTGGTTACCGCTCGCAAGTAATCACGCATTTGTCGCCACGCTCGTGGCGACAAAGCGGCCCTTCAGAGGCAATAGACCTAAACTTTACAAGGTGAAGTTAAAGTCTTACTTGAAGTTTGCCGCGTAGCCGCTAGAATCCTGATCTATATTGATGGCAAACCGCCTGCGTCCCAACGCAGGCGGTTTTGTTTTCTATCGAATCGGCAGTCAAAGCCGCAGCCAGATCAGGATGTTCTGCATATGACGATGTCGGCCCGCTTTGCCTTGATGTTCTTCGCCGCGCTGCTCAGCGCCTGCGCCAGCCGCACTCCACCCCCTGCGCCGGTGGTTCGCGCTCCGATCGTGTTCGGATCCTCCCAGACCTTTTCGCCTGCTGCCGAAGACGTGCTGTTCCGCGCGCTAGGGCTGGTCGGCACGCCTTATCGCTGGGGCGGCAATACGCCGGATTCGGGCTTCGATTGCAGTGGTCTGATTGGTTTTGTCTACCGCGATGCCGCCGGCATCAGCCTGCCGCGTTCCACCCGCGAAATGATCGTGATGCAGGCGCCGAATGTCGGCAAAGAAGGGCTGCAAACCGGCGACCTGATCTTCTTCGCCACCAATGGCGGCTCTCAGGTCAGCCATGCGGGGATCTACGTCGGGGAAGGGCGCTTCGTTCATGCGCCCGCCACCGGCGGCACGGTGAAGCTGGACAGCCTGTCGAAAGCCTATTGGCAGAAAGCCTATCTGAGCGCCAAGCGCGTTCTGCAGCCGGAGCATCTGGCGCATAACCCGTAATCCAGATACATAAAAACCGTGGGAGCTGAATGGCTCCCACGGTTTTTTTATACCTGCAACAGACTAACGGGTCGCTGAAACCCGCCACACCTTGTTACCCACGTCATCCGCCACCAGCAACCCACCTTGCTGATCGATCACCACGCCGACCGGGCGACCCAGCGCGTTTTCGTCCTTGTCGAGGAATCCGGTCAGCACGTCAACCGGTGTGCCGCTCGGTTTGCCAGCAGCAAACGGCACAAAGATCACCTTGTAGCCACTGTGCGGCTTGCGGTTCCACGAGCCGTGCTGGCCGATGAATGCGCCTTCCTTGAACTGTGCCGGCAAGCGATTGCCCTCGGCGAAGGTCAGCCCCAGTGATGCGGTGTGCGGGCCGACGGCGTAGTCCGGAGCGATGGCCTTGGCCACCATGTCCGGCCGCTGGGGTTCCACGCGCACATCAACGTGCTGGCCGTAGTAGCTGAACGGCCAGCCATAGAAACCACCGTCCTTGACCGAGGTGATGTAGTCCGGCACCAGATCGCTGCCAATCTCATCGCGTTCGTTGACGGCGGTCCACAGCGCACCGCTTTGCGGTTCCCAGGCCAGGCCGTTGGGGTTGCGGATGCCCGAGGCGAAGATCCGGTGGTTGCCGGTGGCGCGATCCACTTCCCAGATCGCCGCGCGGCCTTCTTCCTGGTCGAGACCGTTTTCACCGACGTTGCTGTTCGAGCCGACGGTGACGTACAGCTTGCTGCCGTCTTTGCTGGCGATGACGTTCTTGGTCCAGTGATGGTTGAGCGTGCCGCCCGGCAAATCCACGACCTTGATCGGCTGGCTCTTGATTTCGGTCGCGCCGGGCTCGTAGTTAAAGCGCAGCAGGCGATCGGTATCGGCGACGTAAAGATCGTTGCCGACCAGGGTCATGCCGAACGGCGAATTGAGGTTTTGCAGGAACACCGTGCGGGTTTCGGCCACGCCATCATGATCGGCATCGCGCAACAGTGTGATGCGGTTCGGACTGGGCACGCCGGCGCCGGCACGGCCCATGACTTTCTTCATCACCCAGCCGCGAATGCCCTTGCCGTCGTCGGGTTTGGGTGGGGCGTTGGTTTCCGCCACCAGCACATCGCCATTGGGCAGCACGTAGAGCCAGCGTGGGTGATCGAGATTTTCGGCAAACGCCGCCACCTGCGTACCTGTCGCTGCCATCGGTTTGGCGCCGGCCGGCCAGCCGATGGCCGGGGCGATGTTCACCGTCGGGATCAGCGTCTTGTTCGGTTCGGGCAGTTTCGGTGACGGACCGGTGCCGTCGGTAACTTGCAGGCTGGAGGATTCACCACAGGCGGCGAGCCCTCCGGCGATCATGATGACGAAAACGAGCTGGGGCTTGCGCATTGCTGATCTTCCCTATGAATGCATTCCTAAACATAGAGAAGCGCACAAGCCCGATGGTTCAACCCTCAGCCGCGGGCCTCCTTGAACAGCACGGCAATGCCGGGGTGATAGTTGCCGGCTTCGCTGCGCAATTTGCGGTAGGCGTAGGGGAAATACCAGGCGACGGCGCAGGTGTGTTCCTTTTGCAGGTCGTCGACCATGTCCTGCAATTCTTCCGGGCTGGCGCTGTGTTGGGCTTTTTGCGGGGCGACGAATAGGCAGCCGAGTTTCAGGTCGCTGGCGTAGCTGATGCGCTTGGCGTCGCTGGTGATATCCGCCAGGGCCTGGGTCAGATTCAGGCTGGTGACGCGCGGCCAGCGTTGGGTCGCCTGAATGAAGGCGCGATCCTCGGCGCCAGCGATAAACAAATCGGCGCGGGCGTTGCGCTCGCCTTCTTCGTTTTGTTTGCGGGTGGCGGTGTCGCGCAGGGTGACCAGTTCAGCCATCCACGCGGCGGCCGACAGCAGACCGAGGTTGGCTTTTTCGTCGTGCCAGTAGGGCGTGTCATTGTCGCCGCGCACGGCGTTGTAGCGGTCGATACAGTCAAACCAGCGTTCCAGCACCGGGCGCAGGAATTCCAGCCGCGGATTGCTGATGATCATGCCTTGCATGGGGTTCTCCCTTGTTATTGTGATGGGCTCTCTGCAGTCAAAGAGCATGGCTCTTTGATATCACTCATGTCAGTGTGGCACAAGATTGGCGTCAGTTAATTGATCGGCGGCAGTTATTCGCCGCACAAGCCCCTCTTCAATTGACGCTCCACCCCCAACCCTCTAACCTTCGCGGCTTGTTTCAGGTGCTCTGTGGCGCATGTCGACAGAGTGAAACAGGGAAGCCGGTGAGGCGGGTCTTCGAGCGAAGAACCCTCACGATCCCGGCGCTGCCCCCGCAACGGTAAATGAGTAAAAGCTGCGTCTGATGCCACTGCTTAACAGCGGGAAGGCGCGCAGCCAGGCACCAGCCGCTCATGAGCCCGGAGACCGGCCTGATCCATCCAGCGGCATCACGGTGGGCGATGCCAGGCTTGTTGCCGTCTATTCTTGTGCCTGCCCGCCGTTATCCAGCCTCAACGGAGAGCTCCCCCATGACTGATTCCCCCGAACGCGACGAGCGCCACCTGGCGCGCATGCAGCGCAAAAAAGCCGTGATCGATGAGCGCATCGCCAATTCGCCAGACGAATGCGGCCTGGTGCTGGTGCTGACCGGCAATGGCAAAGGCAAAAGCAGCTCGGCATTCGGCATGCTCGCCCGCGCCATGGGCCACGGCATGCAGTGCGGCGTGGTGCAGTTCATCAAGGGCCGCAACAGCACCGGTGAAGAGCTGTTCTTCCGCCGCTTCCCCGAGCAAGTGCGTTTTCATGTGATGGGCGAGGGCTTCACCTGGGAAACCCAGGACCGTCAGCGCGACATCGCCGCCGCCGAAGCGGCCTGGGAAGTCTCCCGCGAGCTGCTGCGCGATCCGTCGATCGGTCTGGTGGTGCTCGATGAACTGAACATTGCCCTCAAGCACGGTTACCTCGATCTGGACCAGGTACTCAGCGATCTGCAGGCCCGTCCGCCGATGCAGCACGTGATCGTCACTGGCCGCGCCGCCAAGCCGGAAATGATCGAGATGGGCGACACCGTCACCGAAATGGGCATGATCAAGCACGCCTTCCAGGCCGGCATCAAAGCGCAGAAAGGCGTCGAACTTTGAATCAACCACGTCACTGCCCGGCGGTACTGATCGCCGCGCCGGCTTCCGGCCAGGGCAAGACCACCGTCACCGCCGCGCTGGCCCGTCTGCATCGCAATCAGGGGCGCAAGGTCCGCGTATTCAAGTGCGGCCCGGACTTTCTCGACCCGATGATCCTCGAACGCGCCAGCGGTGCACCGGTCTATCAACTGGACATGTGGATGGTCGGCGAGCAGGAAAGTCGACGTCTGTTGTGGGAAGCCGCTGCCGAAGCCGATCTGATCCTGATCGAAGGCGTGATGGGCCTGTTCGATGGCACGCCGTCGAGCGCCGACCTGGCGCGGCATTTCGGCGTACCGGTGCTCGGCGTGATCGACGGCACGGCCATGGCCCAAACGTTCGGCGCACTGGCCTTGGGCCTGGCGCGCTATCAGCCGGATCTGCCGTTCGCCGGCGTGCTGGCCAATCGTGTCGGCACCGTGCGCCATGCGCAGTTGCTCGAAGGCAGCCTCACCGAAGGCCTGCGCTGGTACGGCGCGTTGTCCCGGGAAACCGGGATCGAACTGCCAAGCCGCCATCTCGGCCTGGTGCAGGCCAGCGAACTGAATGACCTCGACGTGCGCCTCGACGCCGCCGCCCAAGCGCTGGCCGGCACTTGCGAGGCAGCGCTGCCACCGGCCGTGGAATTCGCCGCGCCAGCAATCGTTGAGACAGAAAAACTGCTCGAAGGCGTGCGAATTGCCGTCGCCCGCGACGAAGCCTTCGCTTTCACCTACGGCGCCAGTCTCGATCTGTTGCGGGCGATGGGCGCCGAGTTGAGTTTCTTCTCGCCGATCCGCGATGCGCAATTGCCTGAAGCCGACAGCTTGTACCTGCCTGGCGGTTATCCGGAATTGCACCACGTTGCCTTGTCGCAGAACACTGACATGCTCAAAGCGATCCGCGCTCACCACGCTGCCGGCAAACCGTTGCTCGCCGAGTGCGGTGGCATGCTGTACTTGCTCGACTCGCTGACCGATGTCGAAGGCACCCGCGCTGATTTGGTCGGTCTGTTGAATGGCGATGCCGTGATGCAAAAGCGCCTCGCTGCGCTGGCCTTGCAAGAGGTCGACCTGCCGGAAGGCCTGTTGCGCGGCCACACCTATCACCATTCTCTGACCACCACCGAACTGACGCCGATTGCCCGTGGCCACAGCCCCAACGGCGGGCGCGGCGCGGAAGCGGTTTACAGGGAAGGGCGGATGACTGCCTCGTACGTTCACTTCTATTTCCCGTCAAATCCGTCGGCGATTGCCGCGCTGTTGGTGCCATGAGCGACAACGCCTTCACTGACGCCGAGCGCGAAGCGGTCTACCGCGCCATCGCTGAACGCCGCGACATGCGCCACTTCAGCGGCGGTATGGTCGAGCCTGACGTGTTGCGACGATTGCTTGAAGCCGCACACCAGGCACCGAGCGTCGGCCTGATGCAGCCGTGGCGCTTCATCCGTATCAGCGACCGCGCGCTACGTGGCCAGATCCAGAACCTTGTTGAAGAAGAACGCGTACGCACCGCCGAAGCCCTCGGCGAACGCAGTGACGAGTTCATGAAGCTCAAGGTCGAAGGCATCAACGATTGCGCCGAAGTGCTGGTCGCCGCGTTGATGGACGATCGCGAAAAACACATCTTTGGTCGTCGCACAATGCCGGAAATGGACATGGCCTCATTGTCCTGCGCGATCCAGAACCTGTGGCTCGCCGCGCGTGCCGAAGGCCTGGGCATGGGCTGGGTGTCGCTGTTCGAACCGCAGGCGCTGGCCGATCTGCTGAAACTGCCGGCCGGGGCCAAACCGCTGGCGGTGCTTTGCCTGGGGCCGGTCAAGGCATTCTATCCGGCGCCGATGCTGGTACTCGAAGGGTGGGCGCAGGCGCGTCCGCTGAATGAGCTGCTGTATGAAAATTTTTGGGGAGTGAGTCAATGAGTGTGGCGTTGTTGAGTGTCGCCGCAGTTGCGCTGGATGCGCTGCTGGGTGAACCGAAACGCTGGCATCCGCTGGTGGCGTTCGGCAATTTCGCCGGGCGCATCGAGCAACGTTTCAATAGCGCTGGTCGTGGTTGGCGCAGCCATGGCGTCACCGCGTGGGTGATCGCGGTGTTGCCGCTGACCCTGCTGGCCACCGCGTTTTCCTGGGCGCCGTATGTGGGCTGGATCGTCGAGATTCTTGCGCTGTATTGCGCCCTCGGCATGCGCAGCCTGGGTGAGCACGTCGAGCCGGTGGCCAAGGCCTTGCGTGCCGATGATCTGCAAGAGGCGCGCAAGCGTGTGGGGTATCTGGTCAGCCGCCAGACCGATGAGCTGGACAGCACCGCTGTCGCCCGCGCTGCTACTGAATCGGTGCTGGAGAACGGTAGCGATGCGGTGTTCGCGGCGCTGTTCTGGTTTGCCGTGGCCGGTGCGCCGGGCGTGGTGCTCTACCGTTTGAGCAATACGCTCGACGCGATGTGGGGCTATCGCAACGAACGTTTCGAGCGGTTCGGCTGGGCGGCGGCAAAAATCGACGACGTCCTCAACTACATTCCTGCGCGGCTGGTGGCGTTGACCTACGCGCTGCTCGGCAAAACCCGACTGGCGCTGAAATGCTGGCGCACCCAGGCGCCGAAATGGGACAGCCCGAACGCCGGCCCGGTGATGGCCGCCGGCGCGGGTGCCTTGGGCGTCGAACTGGGTGGTCCGGCGATTTACCACGGCGAGCTGCACGAGCGTCCGCAACTGGGCGAGGGCGTGCCGGCGGATGCCGATTCCATTGGTCGCGGCTGGCAATTGGTCCAGCGCGGGGTATGGTTATGGCTGCTGATTCTCTGCGTGGGGGCTGAATTCTATGCTTGAGCACGGTGGCCGGTTGCGCAGGGCGGCGCTCGGATACGGCATCGCGGAAGAAGACTGGCTCGACCTGTCCACGGGGCTTGCGCCGTGGCCGTTTCCGGTCCCGGATATTCCGCTGCGGGCCTGGGCACGCTTGCCGGAAAACGATGACGGTCTGGAGCAGGCCGCCTGCGATTACTACGGTACCAGCCAGGTGCTGCCGGTGGCCGGTTCGCAGATGGCCATTCAGTTGTTGCCGCGATTGCGTCGGGCCGGCAAGGTCGGCGTGCTGTCGCCGTGTTATGCCGAGCATGCTGAAGCCTGGCGGCGCAGCGGCTATATCGTGCGTGAGGTGCTGGAGCAGGAAGTCGATTTCTTTCTCGACAGCCTCGACGTGCTGGTGGTGGTCAATCCGAACAACCCAACGGGCCTGAACCTGACCCCGGCGCGCCTACTCGACTGGCACGCACGGCTGGCCCAGCGCGGCGGCTGGCTGGTGGTCGATGAAGCGTTCATGGACAACACGCCGCAGCTGAGTCTCGCCCCGCATGCGCATCAAGTGGGGTTGATCGTGTTGCGCTCGTTCGGCAAGTTTTTCGGTCTGGCCGGTGTGCGGCTGGGGTTCGTGCTGGCCGAGCGCAAGTTGCTCCGGTTGCTGGCCGAACAGGTCGGGCCGTGGGCGGTCAGCGGGCCGACCCGCGTGCTCGGCCAGGCCTGTCTGCGCGACACGGAAGGCCACACGCGTCAGCGCATCCGCAGCGACGAGGCCAGCGAACGATTGGCTGCGCTGCTCGAACGTTCCGGTTTCAAACCGCAGGGCGGCTGCGCACTGTTTCAGTGGCTGATCACCGAACAGGCCTCCGCGTTGCACGAATTCATGGCCCGACGCGGCATTCTCCTGCGACTCTTCGCGCACAACAGCAGCCTGCGTTTCGGGCTACCCGCCGATGCCGCCGACGAGGCGCGCCTTGAGCAAGCCCTGCAAGCATTCGCCCTGCAACGCTCTATGGAAAACAAACCAGCATGACCACTTTAATGGTGCAGGGCACCACCTCCGACGCCGGCAAAAGCACGCTGGTGACGGCGCTCTGCCGCTGGGCCACCCGTCAGGGCGTTGCCGTGGTGCCGTTCAAGCCGCAGAACATGGCGCTCAACAGCGCGGTGACTGCCGACGGCGGCGAGATCGGCCGCGCGCAAGCGGTGCAGGCCCAGGCGGCGTTTCTCGAGCCGCACACCGACATGAACCCGGTGCTGCTCAAGCCCAACAGCGACACCGGCGCCCAGGTCATCATCCACGGTCGTGCGGTCACCAGCATGAACGCCGTCGCCTATCACGACTACAAAGCCATCGCCATGCAGGCCGTGCTTGCTTCCCACGAACGTTTGAGTGCCGCCTATCCGCTGGTGATGGTCGAAGGCGCGGGCTCGCCGGCCGAGATCAATCTGCGCGCCGGTGACATCGCCAACATGGGCTTCGCCGAAGCGGTGGATTGCCCGGTGTTGCTGATCGCCGACATCAATCGTGGCGGCGTCTTCGCCCATCTGGTGGGCACGTTGGAACTGCTGTCGCCGAGCGAACAGGCACGGGTCAAAGGTTTCATCATCAACCGTTTTCGCGGCGATATCGCCTTGCTGCAACCGGGCCTCGACTGGCTGGAACAGCGCACCGGCAAACCGGTGGTGGGCGTGCTGCCATACGTGATGGATCTGCATCTGGAAGCCGAGGACGGCATCGACCAGCGTCAGACCGACAAGGCGGAGCAAGTCCTGAAAGTGGTGGTGCCGGTGCTGCCGCGCATCAGCAACCACACCGATTTCGATCCGCTGCGTCTGCATCCGCAGGTTGATCTGCAATTCATCGGCCCGGGGCAAGCGATACCGCCGGCCGACCTGATCGTTCTTCCGGGCTCGAAAAGCGTGCGCAGTGACTTGGCGTATCTGCGCGCCAATGGTTGGGAATCGGCCATCCGCCGTCACCTGCGTTACGGCGGGAAATTGCTCGGGATCTGCGGCGGTCTGCAAATGCTCGGCGAGCAGGTGCACGATCCGCTGGGCCTTGAAGGTGCGCCGGGTTCCAGCGCTGGTCTGGGGTTGCTGGCGTTCGAAACGCAGCTCGAAGCCGAGAAGCAGCTGCGCAATGTGCACGGGCGTCTGGCGCTGGAAGATGCCGAGGTCAGCGGTTATGAAATTCATGCCGGCGTGACCACGGGAGCGGCGCTGGAAAATGCTGCCGTGCATCTGGACGACGGCCGCTGCGACGGCGCGCAAAGTCTCGACGGGCAGATTTTCGGCACCTACCTGCATGGGCTGTTCGAGTCGCCGGCGGCCAGTGCCGCGCTGTTGCGCTGGGCCGGCCTGAACGATGTGCAGGAGGTGGATTACCACGGCTTGCGCGAACGCGATATCGAGCGGCTGGCGGATCTGGTGGAGAAGCATCTGGATACCGATCTGTTGTGTGAACTCTGTGGTATCCAGGCCGGATGTGATGGCCTCTTCGCGGGCAAGCCCGCTCCCACAGGGTGTTGAGGTGTACTCAAGTGCCATGTTTNGGAGCGGGCTTGCCCGCGAAGAGGTCAGTTGTCTCAACGAATTTTTTTCAGGATGCCTCCATGCTCCAGTTGATCCTCGGCGGCGCCCGCTCCGGCAAAAGTCGCCTGGCCGAAAAACTCGCTACTGACAGCGCGCTGGCCGTCACTTACATCGCCACCAGCCAGCCACAGGATGGCGAGATGAATGAACGCGTCGCCCATCATCGCGCCCGTCGTCCTGCTGAATGGGCGTTGATCGAAGAGCCGCTGGAACTGGCTCGGGTGTTGCGCGAAAACGCTGGCCCCGAGCGTTGCCTGCTGGTGGATTGCCTGACGCTGTGGCTGACCAATCTGCTGATGCTCGAAGACGCTGAACGCCTCGCCGCCGAGCGCGAAGCCTTGCTCGAATGCCTGGCGTCGCTGCCGGGTGAAATCATTTTTGTCAGCAACGAGACCGGAATGGGTGTCGTGCCGCTGGGCGAATTGACTCGCCGCTACGTCGATGAAGCCGGTTGGCTGCATCAAGCTCTGGCCGAGCGTTGTCAACGAGTCGTCCTGACGGTCGCCGGCCTGCCCCTGACTTTGAAAGGACCTGCGTTATGACCCAAGCCTGGTGGCTGAACCCGTGCAAACCGGTGGATACGCACGCCGTTGAAAACGCGGCGGCGCGTCAGCAGCAATTGACCAAACCCGCCGGCTCCCTCGGTCAGCTTGAATCGGTGGCGGTGCAGCTGGCCGGATTGCAGGGCCGGATCAAGCCGACGCTGGATCAAGTCTGGATCGCGATTTTTGCGGGTGACCATGGCGTTGTCGCCGAAGGGGTTTCCGCGTTCCCGCAGGAAGTCACCGGGCAGATGCTGCTGAACTTCGTCAGCGGCGGCGCGGCGATCAGCGTGCTGGCGCGGCAACTTGGCGCGCAGCTGGAAGTGGTGGATCTGGGCACCGTGACTCCGTCGCTGGACCTGCCGGGTGTGCGCCATTTGAACATCGGCTTGGGCACGGCTAATTTCGCCAAGGGCGCGGCGATGACTCAGGCCCAGGGTGAACTTGCCTTGCAGGGCGGTCGCGACAGCGTGCTGCGGGCGAAAGCGGCAGGCGCGCAATTGTTCATCGGCGGCGAAATGGGCATCGGCAACACCACGGCAGCCAGTGCGCTGGCCTGTGCTTTGCTCGATTGCCCGGTGGCACACCTGACCGGCCCCGGCACCGGGCTGAATGCCGAAGGCGTCAGCCACAAGGCGCAGGTGATCGAGCGGGCGCTGGCACTGCATGCGGCGCAACGTGGCGATGCGTTACAGACGCTGTTCAATCTCGGCGGCTTCGAGATTGCGGCATTGGTCGGCGCGTATCTGGCCTGTGCACAGGAGGGTGTGGCGGTGCTGGTGGATGGGTTCATCTGTACGGTCGCCGCGCTGGTGGCGGTGCGCCTGAATCCGGCCTGCCGTGAGTGGCTGCTGTTCGGTCATCGCGGTGCCGAGCCGGGCCATCGTCATGTGCTGGAAACCCTTGGCGCTGAGCCTTTGCTGGAACTGGGCCTGCGTCTGGGCGAGGGCAGTGGCGCGGCGCTGGCGGTGCCGTTGTTGCGTCTGGCCTGCGACCTGCACGGCCAGATGGCAACCTTCGCTGAAGCCGCGGTGGCGGACCGCCCGGCATGACCTTGCGCCTGGATCTGCTGCGCCACGGTGAAACCGAACTCGGCGGCGGTCTGCGCGGCAGCCTCGACGATGCGTTGACCGAAAAAGGCTGGGCGCAGATGCGCGAGGCGGTGAGCGGGCAGGGGCCCTGGGATCGGCTGGTCAGTTCGCCGTTGCAGCGTTGTGCGCGGTTTGCTGAAGAGTTGAGCGCGCAGCGGGATCTGCCGGTTTCTTTGGACAGGGATCTGCAGGAGTTGCATTTCGGTGCCTGGGAAGGGCGGAGCGCGGCGGCGTTGATGGAGACTGATGCTGAAGCGCTGGGGCTGTTCTGGGCCGATCCGTATGGGTTTACTCCGCCGCAGGGTGAGCCGGTCAGCGATTTTTCGGCGCGGGTGCTGGCGGCGGTGATGCGACTGCACGCGGCGCACGCGGGTGAGCGGGTGTTGCTGATCAGTCATGGTGGCGTCATGCGTCTGTTGCTGGCGCAGGCCCGTGGCTTGCCCCGTGAACAACTGCTCAATGTCGAAGTCGGCCACGGCGCGCTGTTTTCGCTGATCGTCGAGGCCGACGGTTCGCTCAGGGAAGTGCTCTGACATGCTGCCTCTGTGGATCGCCCTGCAATTTCTCAGCAGCCTGCCGATTCGTCTGCCGGGTATGCCGGCGCCTGAACAGCTCGGACGCTCGCTGCTGTTTTATCCGCTGGTGGGACTATTGTTCGGTGTCATTCTCTGGGCGCTGAACATTGCCTTGGTCGGCACGCCGTTGCTGTTGCATGCGGCGCTGTTGCTGGCGGTGTGGGTGCTGCTCAGCGGCGCGTTGCACCTGGATGGGCTGGCGGACAGCGCCGATGCGTGGCTCGGCGGCTTCGGTGATCGCGAGCGTACGCTGACGATCATGAAGGATCCGCGCAGCGGGCCGATCGCGGTGGTGACGCTGGTGCTGGTGTTGCTGCTCAAGTTTGCCGCGTTGCTGGCGTTGATCGAACAACAGCAGGGCACGGCATTGATCATGGTGCCGCTGATCGGCCGAGCGGCGTTGCTCGGGCTGTTTCTCACCACGACTTATGTGCGGGCTGGCGGGTTGGGGCAGGCGCTGGCCGATCATCTGCCGCGCAAGGCGGGTTGGCAGGTGCTGGTGGGGAGTGCGGCGGCGTGTGTGGCGATCGCCGGGTTCGACGCTGTCGTGGCGTTGCTGCTGGCGGTTGTCGTGTTCATCTGGCTGCGGCATTTGATGGTGCGACGACTGGGTGGAACCACTGGTGATACGGCGGGAGCGTTGCTGGAACTATTGGAGATGTCAGTGCTGGTCGGGCTGGCCTTGTTTTGATAAATAACTTTGATCTGTAACTTGATTTAACACAGTCGCGGGTATATACACGCATCATGCTTCCATCTCAGTGTTTGTGCACCAACCTGCGTCGCGCCGCGCGTGGCGTCAGCAGGCATTACGACGGCGCTCTCGACGGCTTCGGGATCAACGTTGCCCAGTATTCTCTGCTGTGCAATCTGCAGCGCCTGGATCAGCCGAGCATTTCCGAACTGGCCGAAGCCATGGGCCTGGATCGCAGCACCCTCGGGCGCAATCTGCGGGTGCTGGAAGGCGAGGGCCTGGTGGCGCTGGCCGAGGGCGAAGACATGCGCAACCGCATCGTCCGGCTCACCGAAACCGGCGCGCAACGCCTGGCAGCAGCCTTGCCGGCCTGGGAAGCGGCGCAACAGCGGTTGATCGACCGACTGGGTGCCGAGAAGCGTGAAACCTTGCTGCGGCTATTGGATGAACTGGCCTGAGGGCCGGTTTTTCCGAATCTAAGCGGGTATATACCCGCGACTGGAGAATAATAATGAGTTCGATGTGGCGTACGTGCGGTTGGGTGTTGCTGGGGAGTGCGCTGATTCTGGCGTTGTCATTGGGCGTGCGGCACGGCTTCGGCTTGTTTCTGTCGCCGATGAGCGCCCAGTTCGGCTGGGGTCGCGAGGTGTTCGCCTTCGCCATCGCCTTGCAGAACCTGATCTGGGGGCTGGCGCAACCGTTCACTGGCGCGCTGGCCGACCGCTTCGGCGCGGCGAAAGTGGTACTGATCGGCGGGGTGCTCTACGCCTTGGGCCTGGTGTTCATGGGCCTGTCGGAAACCGCTTTGGGCTTGTCCCTGAGCGCCGGTCTGTTGATCGGTATCGGACTGTCCGGGACCTCGTTCTCGGTGATTCTCGGTGTCGTCGGCCGCGCCGTGCCGCCGGAGAAACGCAGCATGGGCATGGGCATTGCCAGTGCTGCCGGTTCTTTCGGCCAGTTCGCCATGCTGCCGGGCACCCTCGGGCTGATCGGTTGGCTCGGCTGGTCGGCGGCATTGCTCGTGCTGGGCTTGCTGGTGGCGCTGATCGTGCCGCTGGTGAGCATGCTCAAGGACAAGCCGCTGCCGGTGCTCGGCCATGAACAAACCCTGTCCGAAGCCCTGCGCGAAGCCTGCTCGCACTCCGGTTTCTGGTTGCTGGCATTCGGTTTTTTCGTCTGCGGATTTCAGGTGGTGTTCATCGGCGTGCACTTGCCGGCGTATCTGGTTGATCAGCATCTGCCGGCCACCGTCGGCACCACCGTGCTGGCGTTGATCGGCCTGTTCAACATCTTCGGTACCTACACCGCCGGTTGGCTCGGTGGGCGGATGTCCAAACCGCGTCTGCTGACCGGGCTCTATCTGCTGCGCGCGGTGGTGATCGTGCTGTTTCTGTGGCTGCCGGTGACGACGACCTCGGCCTATCTGTTCGGCATGGCCATGGGGTTCCTGTGGCTGTCGACGGTGCCGTTGACCAACGGTACGGTGGCGACCTTGTTTGGCGTGCGAAACCTGTCCATGCTCGGCGGCATCGTGTTTCTGTTCCATCAGTTGGGTTCGTTCCTCGGCGGCTGGCTGGGCGGGGTGGTGTATGACCGAACCGGGAGTTATGACTTGATCTGGCAAGTGGCGATTCTCCTGAGCCTGCTGGCGGCGGCGCTGAACTGGCCGGTGCGCGAGCGCCCGGTCGAGGGCCTGCAACCGCGTGCGAGCGCTGCATGAACCGTTTCTGGCCGCAGATCGTCGTCACCGCACTCGGCGCCGCGTTGCTGGCGCTGGTGTGGTGGGGCTGGCATCAGGGCGGGCTGGCGCTGATGCAGTTGGGTATGGGTGCTTGCTAGACCGGCGGAAGGGCGAGTAACGTCGAGGTCTGACGATTGCTCAAGGATGCCCGACATGCTCAAGCGCTGGTGTGCTGTTCCCGCGTTGCTGATGGCGTTGACCGGACTGGCCCAGGCCGCGGACTGTCCGGATCTGTTGCAAGGCTCGTTGCCCAAGTTGCGGGCCAAGGAATCCATCGACCTGTGTCAGCGCTACGCCGACAAACCGCTGGTAGTGATCAACACGGCCAGCTTCTGTGGTTTTGCGCCGCAGTTCGAGGGGCTGGAAGCGCTGAATCAGCGCTACAAGGCCCAGGGCCTGGAAATGCTCGGCGTACCGTCCAATGACTTCAAGCAGGAGTCCAAGGACAGCGCCGAGACCGCCAAGGTCTGCTATGCCAACTACGGCGTGACGTTCACCATGACCGAACCGCAGAAGGTGCGGGGTGACGATGCGACTCATCTGTTCCAGGTGCTGGCCAAACAGAGCAGCGCACCGAAGTGGAATTTCTACAAATACGTCATCGACCGCCAGGGCAAGGTGATCGCCAATTTCTCCAGCCTGACCAAACCGGATGATCCGGAATTTCTGGCGGCCATCGAGAAAGCCATTGCCTCCCAGCCGCTGAAGCCCTGATCGACGCCCATTAAAAAGCCCCGCCTCTGTGAAGAGTGCGGGGCTTTTTAATGGGCGAGGCCTCAAATGGTAAAGAGCTCAGCCTCGCCGTACAGCATCAGAAGCGGTAGGTTGCGCCGACACCGAAGCCGTTTGCCGAGTTTTCATACTGCGAGTTGTAGCTCTGGCCACGATCGTTTTCGTTGCGGATGTTGACCTTCTCTTCCTTCAGGTACGAGTAGGCAACGTCGATGGTCAGGTCTTCGGTCGGGCTCCAGCCGGCACCGATACTGAAGATGGTCCGGTCGCCGGTCGGGATGCGTGGCGAACGGTCGACGTTGTTGGTCGGCGACTGGTCGAACGTCAGGCCGGTACGCAGTACCCATTCCTTGTTCAACTGATAGGACGTACCGATGGCGTACGCCCAGGTGTCATGCCAGTTCTGTTCTTCGGTGATCTCGCCGAACTGGCCAGCCAGCAGTGGCTGAACGCCGGAGTTCTTGACGGTGATCTTTTCCAACTGGCTCCAGCGGGTCCAGGTGGTACCGGCGTAGACGTTCCAGCGATCGTTGATCGCCTGGGTGACCGAGAGGTCCACGGATTCAGGCGTGGTGATCTTCAGCGAAGCGTCGTACTTCTGGTTCGCACCCAGGCCGATCGCGCCCAGCACACCGTAGTTGACCTTGGTGTTGCCTTCGAGCTTGTAGTCGACCTTCGAGTGGTAGGTCAGACCCAGGCGAGTGCTGTCGGTAGCCTGTACCAGCACGCCGATGTTGTAGCCCAGTGCGGTGTCGTCGCCCTTGATCTTGACCTTGCCGTCCGGCGCTGCCTGAGTGATCGACAGGTTGGATTCCAGCGAGCCGTCGATGCGGTTGATGGTCGGGCCGAAACCGATCGACACGACATCGTTGAACTTGTAGCTGACGGTTGGCTGGAAGGTGATGATCTTGACTTCTGACTTGCTGCCGAAGTAACGGCCGGCGAAGCCGTTTTCATAGTCGGTGATCAGGCCGAAGGGTACGTACACACCCAGACCGAATGCCCAATGCTCGTCGATCGGCTTGACGTAGTAGCCCATAGGTACGGAGGTGAAGGGCACCATGTCGCCTTTGTTGCTGCCGCCGTTCGGGCTGGAGCTGGCGTCGCTGATATCGGTTTTTGCGTCGAGGAATGCAACGCCACCGGTGACTTGTTCGCGCGTGATGCGCGACATGCCGGCAGGGTTGCCATAAACGGTGCTTGCGTCGTCGGCAGAAGAAGATCGCCCGGCGTACCCAGTCCCCATCCCGCTGATGCTGTGTTCGTTGATGGCAAAGCCAGCTGCGAAGATCTGGGTGGATGCCACGGTTACGGCAAGGCTAAGGGTGGTTTTGAGCATGACTTTTTTCATTATTAGAACTCCTGGTGATCACCGGGGCGAAAATTACCAACATTTTCGTCCCGGCGCTATAGTCCGTATGCCTTGAGTTAGAGCGGTTTTGTAGGACAATCCGACCAAAATTACTGCCTGTTGGGCGATGTTGTGAAAACAGCGGGTCAGCAAGCGACCTGATTCAGCGGTGAAACACAGGTTTGCCAGGCGCAGGTGAAGTCGCGCAGACGACCTTGGGGCTGAAAGGTCTGACGCCAGATGCGCGCCATGCCCAGCAGATCGTCCGGCTCGGGGAGGGTAGTGTTTTGTTCTTCGACCAGCAGCCAGGCGATGGCTGTGGCATAACGCAAATTGACGGTCAGTTCGAGGTGCGGGCCGCTGAGGAAGGCATGCTGGCTGGCGAGGCCGCGAACCAGGCTGGCGCGTTCCGGATCCAGCGCCAGGTAATGATCCCAGAGGGCTTGGTGGCGGTTTTCGGCAATCCGGTACAGGCCGTGGCCACGGCGGTCATGCAGGGCGGAACCGAGAGCGGACTGGCTGGCGGCAATGCCCAGCAGCAGGGATTCGGCGGTTGCGCAGTGACGTCCCAGGTAGATCAGCGTAGGACGAATCACATAGCGGCACAGTTCGCTGGCAGCGATACCCATAAATCCCTCGGATCTTGTTATTGGGCGGCGAGGCCTGAAGGGGGAGCTTGGCAGCTGTGGATCGACTCAGGCTCGCCGGAAGCGGATCACGCCGCTTGAGTTGAAGTGTAGTGTCATATTCGCGACGTAAAGGACTGTTTTTAAAATATTTCCGGCGCGCCGTTATAACCGTTATACCGGTTGGTGCTTAAGCGGAAAGAGGTAAAAGTGAAACATCGGGCAATAAAAAGCCCCGCATTTCAGCAGGGCTTTTGCTTTTGCAGCCATTTCGGCTTCTCAGGCGATCAATGCCTGACGGGTGCGATCAATCACGGCCTGCAGCGGTTCGGCGCTGGAGTATTGATCGGGGTACAGACGCTCGCTATGGCGGGCGATCCCGTGTTCATTGACCACGGTGAAGCTGAAGCAGCCTTTGCGAGCGGCCATGATCAGGCAGTTCATTGGAGCAAAAGCGTTGGTTAGGGTGCGAATGGCATCCTGAGTCTGGATTTGAGTCGACATAGTTATTAGGTGTTCCTACAAATGACACGGATAAGAACCGTGCAACGTTAAAACGTTCCAGTAACGTCGACCACCATTGGTCGAACGAAGAACCCGACTGGAACAAGGCAGCCAGTTCGAGCGCTATAAAAGTTGGCGCGCTTGGGCTGGCAGGTAGGTACTTAGGAGGACAGGCAACATATCAAGGGCAGAGGTTCTGGGCCCTTGGTGAAGATCCTGATCAATTTGCAGGTTGGTTCGGTCAGAGTAAGTGGTCTTCGCAACACTCTTTGCATTCGATTCAAAGACTGTGTCGTCGCAAGATTTACCTGGAAACCATCGAGGGGTCGATCCCGCTTTTTTCAGTGAAGGTCTCTGTGAGAGAAACTTGACCGTGGGGGTGTGTTCGACCGGAATTGACTTTCAGCTTGGTACTAACGCCGCGGATACTAACGGAACGAACCGCAGAAGGCAAACCCGATAATCAAAAAAAATCAGAATCCGCTGCCCGGGCTCCCCGCCTGCCCCGATCTGGCTCACTTTACGTTCGTCGGTCCCCACCACCGGAAAGATGCTGACGCTCTGCGCAGCGGCTTATCCCCAGCACGAATGCCAAAACGACCCGAAAAGGCGCATCGATATAACCGCGTAACAGGTACTTGTGCACATTAGTTGCGCAGACTGTAACGGCGCTGTCACAACAATCCTGACCCCGATGACTGCCTGCATCGAAAGTTTAAGTCAATGAAAAACATCGCTTTTTTTAACTGGTGAAAAAATCGTCAGTTTGACTGCGAGCCCCGTTCCACAAGGCTTTGCGGCGACTGGAGGGCGGTTGTCCACTGAGTTATCCACAGCTTCTGTGGATTGTCCCGAGCGCTTGCTCTAGCACGGGCGTGCCGGGTTTTTTTCGACTTTACCTGTGCGAAAAAAAGAGTAGAGTGGCGCGCCTTCCGATCTGTCCCACAGTGCTTTATGAAGTTTCGTTCCGCTCCAGAATCTGTTACCTCCCAACTCCCTCGTGTTACCGCTCCCAAGCGATTTTCCGTGCGCGTGGCCGAATGGCTGCTGGACAGCCCGCGACTTGGCGACAGCCAGAATGCCAAGCACCTCGCCGGCCGCCTGCTCAAGCAACCGGCCCGGGAAGGGGTGGTCGCGGCGCAGAGTCGCCTCGGCCAGTTGATGTGCCGCGAGTGCGGCAATGCCCGGGATCGCCGGATCGGCCAGGACCTGCTGCGCCAGGCCGCCCGCGCCGGTGACCGACGCGCGCAACAGGAACTCGGCCTGATCGAAGACTGAGCTGTCCAAGACCAGACGCCTTGGTTAACCTTCAGGCTTTATCGGATCGGCGGGAATCACTATGGCGATGGACTTGACCAGCATCCTGCTGGGGCTGGCAGGTGCGGCGGTGCCGTTGCTGGCATTGGCCTGGCAACTGCAACGTCGGGCCAGTCAGAACCAGTCTGAAGTCGCGTTGCTCGAGGAGCGGCTGGCCATGGCGCAAATGGCCCAGGACGGCCTCACTGCACAACTTGAAGCCTGCCGCGATGAAGTCGCCGATCTCGGCCAGGCCAACGCCTCCAAACAAGCGGATCTCGCGGCTGTGCGCCGGGAAGTCGAGCTGTTGCAGATCGAGCGCGATGACGCCCGTGACGCCGCCCACGCCTGGAATCTCGAGCGCGCCAACAAGGAAGCCGAATTGCGGCGCCTGGACGCCCAGGCCGCTTCGCTGAATGCCGAATTGCGCGAGCAACAGGAAAGCCATCAACAACGCCTGGATGACCTGCAAGGTTCCCGTGACGAGCTGCGCGCGCAGTTCGCCGAACTGGCCGGCAAGATCTTCGATGAGCGTGAACAGCGTTTCGCCGAAACCAGCCAACAACGCCTCGGCCAATTGCTCGACCCTTTGAAGGAGCGCATCCAGTCGTTCGAAAAGCGTGTCGAGGAAAGCTACCAGGCCGAAGCCCGCGAGCGTTTTTCGCTGGCCAAGGAACTGGAGCGTTTGCAGCAACTGAACCTGCGCCTGAGCGATGAGGCAACCAACCTGACCCGCGCCCTGAAGGGCCAGAAAACCCAGGGCAACTGGGGCGAGCTGATTCTCGAGCGCGTACTTGAGCATGCCGGGCTGGAGAAGGGCCGCGAGTACCAGACCCAGGTCAATCTCAAGGGTCCGGATGGCGAGCGTTTTCAGCCGGACGTGATCATTTACTTGCCGGGCGACAAGCAGGTAGTGGTGGATTCCAAGGTCAGTCTCACCGCGTATCAGCAATACGTGGCGGCCGACGACGACGCCATCGGCCAGATCGCCATGAAGCAGCACGTGCTGTCCCTGCGCAGCCACGTCAAAGGTCTGGCCGGTAAGGATTACAAACGTCTGGAAGGCTTGCACAGCCTCGATTTCGTCTTGCTGTTCGTGCCCATCGAAGCGGCGTTTTCCGCTGCATTGCAGGCCGAGCCGTCACTGTTTCAGGAAGCTTTTGATCGCAACATCGTGATCGTCAGTCCGACCACGCTGCTCGCCACCCTGCGGGTGATTGACAGCCTGTGGAAGCAAGAGCGCCAGAGTCAGAACGCCCGGGAAATCGCCGAGCGCGCCGGTTGGCTGTACGACAAGTTCGTGCTGTTCATTCAGGATCTGGACGAAATCGGCAATCGCTTGCAGCAACTGGACAAGGCCTACAGCGCGGCGCGCAACAAACTGACGGAAGGGCGCGGCAACCTGGTCAGCCGCAGCGAACAGCTCAAGTTGCTCGGCGCACGAGCCAGCAAGAGCCTGCCGGCGGACCTGCTGGAGCGCGCGATGACCGATGCCGACGGCCTGGTCGAGCTGCCTGAATAAGCCGCTCTGCTAGAGCGGCAAATAACGACTCAACAACGCCCGCAACGCCGCCGGTTTCACCGGTTTGGCCAGATAATCCAGCCCCGCTGCATGAACCTGCGCCACCGTTTCCGGATGCCCGTCGGCGCTGATCACCACGCCGGGCACCGGCTCGCCCAGCCTTGTGCGCAACCAGGCCATCAGATCGGTGCCGGTTTCGCCGTGATCGAGGTGATAGTCCACCAGCGCCAATTGTGGCCGCACGCCGTCATCGAGCAGCGCCGCACATTCTTCGCGGTTGCGCGCGGTCCAGACCTGACAGCCCCAGCGCGTGAGCAGGCTGTTCATGCCGATCAGAATGCTGTCTTCGTTGTCGATGCACAGCACCTGCGCGCCGCTGTGCAATTTGCCATTGATTTCCACCGCCGCTGGCGGTTGCACGGTCTGTGCTTTGGCCAATGGCACACGGACACTGAACACGCTGCCGCGCCCCGGCCATGAGCGCACGCGCAAGGTATGGCCGAGCACGCGGCACAGACCGTCGGCTATCGCCAGACCCAGGCCCAGACCTTTTTCGGCGCGGGTCTGGTGGCTGTCGAGGCGTTTGAATTCCTCGAAGATCACTTGCTGTTTGTCCTCCGGAATTCCCGGCCCGCGATCCCACACTTCCAGACAGATTTCGCCTTTGCGCCGACGCACGCCCAGCAGCACCGGGCCTTTTGCGTAGCGGAACGCGTTGGTGAGGAAGTTCTGCAGAATGCGCCGCAGCAGCTTGATGTCGCTGTCGATGCGCAACTGACTGCCCCGTACCCGGAAACTCAAGCCCTGTTCCTGAGCCAGTGCCTTGAATTCCGCGCCGAGAATATCGAACAGCTCATTGACCGCGAACGGCTTGCGATCCGGGTTGATCTTGCCGTTTTCCAGGCGGGAAATGTCGAGCAGGTCGCTGATCAGGTCTTCGGCCGAACGCAGCGAACTGTCCAGATGCTGCACCAGTTTCTGCGCCTCGGCGCTCAGGCCGTCTTCCTGATGGGAGAGGGCGGCGGAGAACAGCCGTGCGGCGTTCAAGGGCTGCATCAGGTCGTGACTGACGGCGGCGAGGAAGCGGGTCTTGGACTGGTTGGCCGCCTCGGCATTGCCCTTGGCTTCGGTCAGCGCGACGTTGAGTTGCGACAGTTCCTGGGTCCGTTCGCTGACCCGTTGCTCCAGCCCTTCGTTGGCCTCGGTCAGCGCCTGCTCGGCTTCGCGGAACGCGGTGATGTCGGTGAAACTCATGACGAAACCGCCGCCGGGCATCGGGTTGCCGATCAGCTCGATCACCCGGCCATTGGGGAACAGTCGCTCGGAGGTGTGGGCGCGGCCCTGACGCATCCAGTGCAGACGCCGGGCAACGTGAACTTCCGCTTCACCGGGGCCGCACAAACCACGCTCGGCGTTATGGCGAATGATGTCGGCAATCGGTCGGCCAACGCTGATCAAACCGTCCGGATAGTTGAACAGTTCGAGATAGCGGCGGTTCCAGGCCACCAGTCTCAGCGACTGGTCGACCACGCTGATGCCCTGGGTAATGTTCTCGATCGCGCCTTGCAGCAGCGCGCGGTTGAACTGCAGCACTTCCGAGGCTTCGTCGGCGATCCGCACGACGTCCTCCAGCTGCATTTCTCGACCTTCGATGGCGGCTTTCACGACCGCTCGCGTTGACGAAGCGCCAAGGACACCGGCCAGCAAACGCTCCGTGTGGGCGATCCATTCGCCGTCGGCGTTCTGGTTCGGGTTGAAGCCTTTGCCCTGACGGTAGGCGAAGCGGATGAAGCTCTGCCGCGCGCGTTCTTCGCCGACAAATCGTGCCGCCAATTGCAGCAAATCGTCGATCTGCACCGCCAGCATCGAGCGTGCATTCGGCCGGGCGCTGATTTCCTGGCCGATAAAACGCCCGGCCTGCCAGTGCTCCGACACGCGGGTGCGCGACAGCACCGAGACCCAGGCGAACAGGGTGAAGTTGCCTGCCAGCGACAGCACCACGCCTTGGGTCAGCGGGGTGATCGGCAGGTTCAACGGGTTGCTGTGCAGCCAGGCGAGTCCGGGGAAACTGTCCAGCGACCAACCGAGGCTGCGCGCAGCGATCGGCAGGATCAAGGTGTAGAACCACAGGAACGTACCGGCGGCGAGACCGGCGAATACACCACGCCGGTTGGCCTGTTTCCAGTACAGCGCGCCGAGCATCGCCGGGGCCAGTTGGGTGACGGCGGCGAAGGCGATCTGGCCGATGGTCGCCAGGCTCGCAGTCGAGCCGAGCAAACGGTAGCTGACGTAGGCCAGCAACAGAATCAGCACGATGCTGACGCGGCGCACCGAGAGCATCCACTGACGGAACACTTCGAACGGCCGCTCGGCATTGTTGCGGCGCAGCAGCCATGGCAACAGCATGTCGTTGGAGACCATGGTCGACAGCGCCACACTCGCTACGATCACCATGCCGGTGGCCGCCGATGCACCGCCGATAAACGCCAGCATCGCCAGCGCCGGATGGGCCTGGGCCAATGGCAGGCTGATAACGAAAGAGTCGGGGATGACCGAGCTGGGCAGCATCATCTGACCGGCCAGGGCGATAGGGACTACAAACAGCGCGGCCAATGCGAGGTAGGCGGGGAACACCCATTTGGCCAGACGCAGATCCTGCGGGTCAATGTTCTCGACCACCGTCACGTGGAACTGCCGGGGCAGGCAGATGATCGCCATCATCGCCACGCCGGTCTGTACCACCATCGACGGCCAGTTGATGGTTTCTTTCCAGTATTCCTCCAGGCGCGGGGCGAGCATCGCCTGATTGAACAGGTCGTCGAAGCCATCGTACAGCCCGTAGGTGACGAAGGCGCCGACGGCGAGGAAGGCGAACAGCTTGACCAGCGATTCAAAGGCAATCGCCAGCACCATGCCGCGGTGGTGCTCGGTGGCATCGAGGTTGCGCGTACCGAAGACGATGGTGAACAGCGCCAGCACCAGCGACACGATCAGCGCGGTGTCCTGTGCGCGGGTGCCCATGGCGTCGGCGCCGGCACCGATCAGCAGGTTCACGCCGAGGACGATGCCTTTGAGCTGCAAGGCGATATAAGGCAGAACGCCGACCAGACAGATCAGCGCAACCACCACCGCCAACGACTGGGACTTGCCGTAACGGGCGGCAATGAAGTCGGCGATGGAGGTGATGTTCTCCTGCTTGCTGATCATCACCATTTTCTGCAGCACCCACGGCGCACCGAGCAGCAGCAGGATCGGCCCGAGGTAGATCGGCAGGAACGACCACAGTTGTTCGGCAGCCTGACCGACCGCGCCAAAGAACGTCCAACTGGTGCAGTAGACCGCCAGCGACAGGCTGTACACCCAGGCACGCACCCGTGGCGGCAGCGGTGTGCTGCGACGGTCGCCGTAGAAGGCGATGGCGAACATGATGGCCATATAGGCCAGGGCGACGGCGGCGATCAGCCCGGTGGACAACGACATGGAACACTCCCGACAGAAAACGACCGGACTCGCGCCCGGTCAGACAGTCTCGCACGGGCGCGGCGGTTAGTCAGTGTCGACCAAGGTCGTGGCGCGGCGGGGTGTCGCAGGAACAGAACCGGCCGGTTCTGCGGTCAGTCCGGTTTCAGCGCGATGTCGATCAAGCGGTGCAGTTCTCCGACTTCCAGCGGCGCTGCCGAAAACAGAATGCGAAATACCACCGGGGACACCACCAGATTGATCAGCCGATCCACGCTCGGCGCCGGTTCCTTGGGGTGGCGCTCGATGATGGTTTGCAACTGCGCGCCGATGATCGCCACGCAATAGCCCGGCGTCGCACTCGCCTGCACGTCGCGCATCATGTTGCGCCCGGGTTCCGAACTCATTTCGTCGAGGTATTGTTCGGCCCACGCGCGGATGTCGCTGCGCAGGCTGCCGGTTTCAGCCGGCTCGCTGTCGGGGCGCATGCGGGCGAGGGCAACGTCGGCCAGCAAGGTCGCCAGATCGCCCCAGCGCCGATAAATGGTTGATGGCGTTACCCCGGCGCGCGCCGCGATTTGCGGGACGGTCACCGTTGAGCGCTCCTGTTCTTGCAGAAGCGCGCGGACTGCCGAGTGAATCGACTCCTGCACCCGGGCGCTGCGACCGCCGGGGCGTAAACCTTCTTTAATAGCCATGCGGCAGACCTTAACACAAAGAATTTGCTTTAAGCGCAAGCCAAGAGCACACTCCGCAAAAGCAAAAAATTAGCTTTTGCGGAGTGTGCCCATGACCAGCCTTGCTTCCAACCGTTCCAGCCTGTGGTTTCTGGCGATCACCTTACTGAGTTTTCTCGCCGCTTCCACTGCGCCGACGCCGTTGTATCACCTGTATCAGGATCAGCTGCATTTTTCGGCAGCGGTGCTGACCCTGATTTTCGGCGTCTATGCCCTCAGTCTGCTGGCCGCGTTGCTGACGGTCGGGTCGCTGTCGGATCACCTGGGACGCAAACCGGTGATCTTCACCGCCGTGACGCTCAATGCGCTGGCGATGTTGCTATTTATCTACGCCGACAGCGTGGGCTGGCTGATCGGCGCGCGAGTGCTGCAAGGTTTCGCCACCGGCATGGCCACCGCCGTATTGAGTGCGACGCTGCTGGACACCGACCGTCAGCAAGGGCCGCTGATCAACAGCGTTGCTCCGTTGCTGGGCATGGCATTGGGTGGCATGGGCTGCGGCTTGCTGGCCGAGTTCGCTCCGGCGCCGTTGCAATTGACCTATTGGTTGCTGCTCGCGCTGTTTGTGTTGCAAGGCATCTATGTGTGGCGCCTGCCGGAAAGTGTCTCGCCGCAGGCCGGGGCGTGGGCCTCGTTGCGACCGACCCTGCACGTGCCGGTCCAGGCGCGTTCGACGTTATGGCGAGTATTGCCGCTGAATACCGCGACCTGGGCGCTCGGCGGTTTTTATGCCTCGCTGGCACCGTCGCTGGTGCGCACGGCCACCGGTTCCACCTCCAACCTGATCGGCGGCGCGACCGTGGCGGCGTTGACCGTGACCGGTGCGCTAATGATCTTCACGTTGCGCAATCGTCCGGCCTCCCGAGCGCTGCAACTTGGGGCGAGCCTGCTGCCGGCCGGCATCGTGCTGATTCTGTTGGGCGTGCACAGCGCCAGTCTGTCGCTGTTCTTCCTCGGCACACTGGTGGCCGGTTGTGGCTTTGGCTCCGGTTTTCTCGGAGCGGTGCGCAGTCTGGTGCCGTTGGCATTGCCTCATGAGCGCGCCGGGTTGATGTCGGCGTTTTATGTGCTGAGTTACCTGGCGTTCTGCCTGCCGGCGTTGCTGGCCGGGCACTTCACCCATAGCGTGGGGCTGCTGACCACCACCGATGTGTATGGCGCGGTGCTGATCGTGTTGGCGATTGGTGCGCTGCTGATGAGTTTCCGGGCGCAAGCGGCGAAGGCCTGCAGCGCTCCATAAGCCCGTCAGATTCGGTTAGCCTTGGCCAGCCCATTCTTCTCACGGATCGACGCATGAAGATTATCCGCAGCAAGACCTTCACCGCCGAGCGCGCCTGGGGCGCGCTCGACATCGCCAACATGAACGGCATCACCACGCGTCTGCACTGGACCGATCAGCCTTACAAATGGCATGTCAATGACGGTGAAGAAGTGTTCGTCGTGCTCGACGGTCAGGTGCTCATGCACTACCGCGAAGAAGGTGAGGAGAAGCAGGCCTTGCTCGACGTTGGCGATATCTTCTACGCCTCCATCGGCACCGAACACGTCGCTCATCCTCAGGGTGCGGCGCGGATTCTGGTGATCGAAACCGAAGGCAGTGCCTGACTGAATATCTACAAAACAGATAACAGTTAGAGATATTACCCGTTATATAGATATTCGATTCGGTTCTACCATGAGCTCAACCTCAACTGAGGACAGGAGTTCATGATGATTTGCCCCAATAGCGTCAAATCCGGCATCAAGCCATTCAGCCAGCTTCAGCACCCGCGTGAAGTGATCCGCCAATTCACCCCGAACTGGTTCGCCGCGACCATGGGTACCGGCGTGCTGGCCTTGGCGCTGGCGCAATTGCCGGTGTCCATTCCCGGCCTGCGCGCGGTGGCCGAAGGGCTGTGGCTGTTCAACATTCTGTTGTTCGTGCTGTTTACCGCTGCCTACGCTGCACGTTGGATCCTCTTCTTCGACGAAGCGCGGCGGATCTTAGGTCATTCCACGGTTTCAATGTTTTTCGGCACCATTCCCATGGGCCTGGCGACCATCATCAACGGCTTTCTGCTGTTCGGTCTGCCGCGCTGGGGCGATGGGGTCATTCAACTGGCCGAAGTGTTGTGGTGGCTGGACGTGGCGATGTCGCTGGCCTGCGGCGTGCTGATTCCCTACATGATGTTTACCCGTCAGGAACACAGCATCGATCAGATGACCGCCGTCTGGCTGCTGCCGGTGGTGGCCGCGGAAGTGGCGGCGGCCAGCGGTGGACTGCTCGCGCCGCATCTCGCCGATGCCCATTCGCAACTGGTGGTGCTGGTGACCAGCTACGTGCTCTGGGCCTTTTCTCTGCCGGTGGCGTTCAGCATCCTGACCATCCTGTTGTTGCGCATGGCCTTGCACAAATTGCCCCACGAAAACATGGCGGCATCGAGCTGGCTGGCCCTGGGGCCAATCGGCACCGGCGCCCTGGGCATGTTGCTGCTGGGTGGCGACGCCCCGGCGATCTTCGCGGCCAACGGTCTGCCGGGCATCGGCGAAATGGCGTCGGGCCTGGGGCTGGTCGCCGGGATCACGCTGTGGGGCTTCGGTCTGTGGTGGATGCTTATCGCGCTGCTGATCACCGTGCGTTACCTGCGTGATGGCATCCCGTTCAACCTTGGCTGGTGGGGTTTCACCTTTCCGTTGGGCGTTTATTCGCTGGCAACCCTGAAACTGGGCAGCACCTTGCACCTGACTTTCTTCAGCGTGGCCGGTTGTGTACTGGTGGCGTTGCTGGCGGTGATGTGGCTGATCGTCGGTAAACGCACGCTGCAAGGCGCGTGGCGCGGTGAGCTGTTTGTTTCACCGTGCATTGCAGGTTTGAAGAAATAACCTGCAAAGATTAGGTAATGTGTGGCCTGGATCGCGGTTCGAGATTCTTATAAGCGTAGCCAGGCCACTCGCTACCTTCTCTTTCCAAAAACAACAGGGTCACACGGAAGATGAGTCACCCCTCACAGTTCAACCTGCTGCGTACCCGGCGCTTCCTGCCGTTTTTCATCACCCAGTCGCTGGGCGCGTTCAATGACAACGTGTTCAAGCAGTCGCTGATCCTCGCCATTCTCTATCGGCTGACCATCGAGGGTGACCGCTCGATCTGGGTCAACCTGTGTGCGTTGCTGTTTATTCTGCCGTTCTTTCTGTTCTCGGCGCTGGCCGGGCAGTTCGGGGAAAAATTCGCCAAGGATGCGTTGATCCGTCTGATCAAACTGGCAGAAATCGCCATCATGGCCGTGGGATCCGTCGGCTTTCTGTTCGATCACCTGTCGCTGATGCTGGTGGCGCTGTTCGCCATGGGCACGCACTCGGCGCTGTTCGGGCCGGTGAAATATTCGATCCTGCCGCAGGCTTTGCGCGACGATGAACTGGTCGGCGGCAACGGGCTGGTGGAGATGGGCACGTTTCTGGCCATTCTGGCCGGGACCATCGGCGCCGGGGTGATGATGTCGTCGGTCAATTACGCGCCGGTGGTGTCCGCCGCGATTGTCGGCATCGCCGTGCTGGGTTATCTGGCCAGTCGCAGCATTCCCCGCGCAGCAGCGGCGACCCCGGAAATGCGCCTTAACTGGAACATCTTCAGTCAGTCCTGGGCGACCCTGAAACTCGGCCTGGGGCAGACGCCTGCGGTGTCGCGTTCGATTGTCGGCAACTCGTGGTTCTGGTTCGTCGGGGCGATTTATCTGACGCAGATCCCGGCTTATGCCAAGGAATGGATGCACGGTGACGAAACCGTGGTCACCCTGATTCTGACGGTGTTTTCGGTCGGTATCGCGCTGGGTTCGATGCTGTGCGAGAAACTTTCCGGACGCAAAGTCGAGATCGGCCTGGTGCCGTTTGGTTCGTTCGGTCTGACGGTTTTCGGGTTGTTGCTGTGGTGGCATTCCGGTGGAATTCCAGAAAGCGCTGTCGGTCATAGCTGGACCGAAGTGCTGAGTTTCGGCCATGCCTGGGCGGTGTTGATCGATGTGCTGGGCCTCGGGATCTTCGGCGGTTTCTACATCGTGCCGCTGTACGCGCTGATCCAGTCGCGCACCGCCGAGAACGAGCGTGCGCGGGTGATTGCCGCCAACAACATTCTCAACGCGCTGTTCATGGTGATTTCGGCGATTGTCACCATCGTGTTGCTGAGCGTGGTGAAGCTGTCGATTCCGCAGCTGTTCCTGGTGGTGTCGCTGCTGAACATCGGCGTCAACGCCTACATCTTCAAGATCGTCCCCGAGTTCAGCATGCGTTTCATGATCTGGCTGCTCAGCCATTCCATGTACCGCGTCGAGCATCGCAACCTTGAAGCGATTCCGGATGAGGGCGCGGCGTTGCTGGTGTGCAACCACGTGTCGTTCGTCGATGCCTTGCTGATTGGCGGCGCGGTGCGTCGGCCGATTCGCTTTGTCATGTACTACAAGATCTACAACCTGCCGGTGCTGAACTTCATCTTCCGCACGGCGGGGACCATTCCTATCGCCGGACGCCAGGAAGACATCCAGATCTACGAAAAGGCCTTCACCCGGATTGCCCAGTATCTGAAGGAAGGTGAGCTGGTGTGCATCTTCCCGGAAGGCAAGTTGACCGCTGATGGCGAGATCAACGAGTTCAAGGGCGGGCTGACGCGGATTCTCGAGGAGACGCCGGTGCCGGTGATTCCGCTGGCGTTGCAGGGGTTGTGGGGGAGTTTCTTCAGTCGCGATCCGAACAAGGGAGTGTTCCGGCGCTTGTGGTCGCGGGTGACGCTGGTGGCGGGTTCGCCGGTCGCCGTCGAAGCGGCGCAGCCAGCGGAACTGCAGGCGTTGGTCGGGGAATTGCGCGGGCCAGTCAGATAATCATTGGCTGTGCTGGCCTCATCGCGGGCAAGCCCGGCTCCCACAGGATCTCCAGCGNAACATGGACTTTGTGCACAACCGAAAACCTGTTGGAGCGGGCTTGCCCGCGATGAGGCCAGTGGCTTAAGCGCTGACCTTGAGCCCGATCAATCCGGTGATGATCAGTGCAACGCTGGCCAGGCGAATCAACGCCATCGATTCGCCAAACAGGATGATCCCGGCAATCACCGTGCCCACGGCACCGACGCCAGTCCAGATCGCATAGGCCGTGCCCAGCGGCAATTCCTTCATCGCCAGACCCAGCAGGCCAAGGCTGATCGCCATGGCGGCGACGGTGAGAGCGGTGGGCAGCGGACGGCTGAAGCCGTCGGTGTATTTCAGGCCGACGGCCCAGCCGACTTCGAACAGGCCGGCGAAAAACAGAATGATCCAGGACATGAAAGACCTCCATCGATTGACGGGGCCGTCCCCAGATTGAAAACTCGATTGAGCCGCAGGGTCGTCCCCGCGTGGCGCACATACTACCTAAAAATGTGCGCCGCACCGCGATCCGGAATCAGTCGGCCGTCTGTTGTGCCAACGTCTCACGGTCTTCTTTTTCGCTCATCCGCCGGAACCAGGTCGACAGCAGCGCCCCGGAAATGTTGTGCCACACACTGAACAATGCACTTGGCACCGCCGCCAGTGGCGAAAAGTGCGCACTGGCCAGCGCAGCACCCAGCCCCGAGTTCTGCATGCCGACTTCCAGCGCCAGGGACTTGCGCTGCGGCAGCGGCAGGCCGAACAGGCGTCCGGTGAAATACCCCAGCAAATAGCCGAAGCTGTTGTGCAACATCACCACGGCCATGATCAGCAGACCGGATTCGGCAATTTTCGCCTGGCTGGCGGCGACCACGGCGGCAACGATGATCACGATGCTGACCACCGACACCAGCGGCAGCACTTCCACCGCGTGGCGCACCTTGTCACCAAGCACACGTTGCGCGACCACGCCCAGGATGATCGGCAGCAGGACCACTTGCAGGATCGACCAGAACAATTCCATGAACGAAACCGGCAACCAGGCCGAGGCCAACAGCCAGATCAGCGCGGGCGTCAGCAGCGGGGCGAGGAGGGTGGTGACGGCGGCGATGGCCACCGACAGCGCCAGGTCGCCACGGGCCAGCCAGGTCATGACGTTCGAGGACGTGCCGCTCGGGCAGCACCCCACCAGAATCACGCCGACGGCGATTTCCGGCGGCAGATGAAAGATCTGGCACAGCAACCAGGCCATCCCCGGCATGATCACGAAATGCGCGACCACGCCCAGGGCCACACGCCACGGATGGCGGGCGACGGCGGCGAAGTCGTCGAGTTTGAGGGTCAGGCCCATGCCGAACATCACCAGCCCGAGCAACGGCACGATCGCGCCTTTGAGGCCGAGGAACCAGGCCGGTTGCAAGAACGCGATCACCGCGAAAATCAGAACCCAGTAAGCGAAGGTGTTGCCAACAAAACGACTCAGTGCAGCCAGTGCGCGCATGGCCTGTTCCTTATTATGTGAAAACGCCACCGAAGCGGTGGCGTTTGAAGATAACCCAAAGACTGCGCAGAGGCTTAGATGCCCTGCGGAGTCTCTTCGCCGCCGAGTGCTTCAACCAGCGCCGGCAGGAAGTCGCCGAACGTCAGCATCATCAGGGTGAAGCTGGCGTCCAGTTGGCCCAGGGCTTCGTCGCCGCCGTCCTGTTCCGCCTGATCCTGCAACAGATCTTCGAATTTCAGGCGCTTGACGGTCATCTTGTCGTCGAGCATGAACGACAGTTTGTCCTGCCATGCCAGCGACAGTTGAGTCACCACCTTGCCGGTGCTCAGGTGCAGCTGGATTTCTTCGCTGGTCAGGTCCTGACGCTTGCAACGCACGATGCCGCCGTCTTCGTGGGTGTCGCGCAGTTCGCACTCGTCCAGGACGAAGAAGTCCGGGGCGGCTTGCTGGGTGGTGACCCATTCGGTCATCACGGCGGTCGGCGCGGTTTTGACTGTCAGCGGACGAACCGGCAGGGTGCCGATCACTTCACGCAGGGTGGAGAGCAGGTCTTCGGCGCGTTTCGGGCTGGCCGAGTTGACCAGGATCAGGCCCTGTTTCGGCGCGATGGCGGCGAAGGTCGACGAGCGGCGGATAAACGCGCGCGGCAGGAACGCCTGGATGATTTCATCCTTGATCTGATCGCGTTCCTTCTTATAGACCTTGCGCATCTGCTCGGCTTCGATCTCTTCGACCTTCTCCTTGACCGCGTCACGCACGACGCTGCCCGGCAGGATGCGTTCTTCTTTACGGGCGGAGATCAGCAGGAAGTCACCGCTGACGTGCACCAGTGGAGCATCTTCGCCCTTGCCGAACGGCGCGACGAAACCGTAGGTGGTCAACTCCTGGCTTGCACATGGACGCGCCAGTTTGGTGGCCAGTGCAGTTTCCAGCGCCTCGGCATCGACAGGCAGGTCTTGGGTCAGGCGATAGATAAGCAGGTTCTTGAACCACATGGGGTGAGTCTCTCCTTTATACAAAGGGGGGCATTATTGTCTTCGCCGGGTCATAGGCCAACCCTTCTCTAAGCCTTTGGAAGGGCTGAGAAAATTATTTAAAAAAGTGCTTGCCAGAGGTTGGGTCGCTCCGTAGAATGCGCGCCACACCGAAGCGAAGGGTGATTAGCTCAGCTGGGAGAGCGTCTGCCTTACAAGCAGAATGTCGGC
>NZ_JBQEQB010000009.1:0-8447 GCF_052046055.1 Pseudomonas sp. 22082 | reverse complement strand
TACCGGCCTGTCACGCCGGGGGTCGCGGGTTCGAGTCCCGTCCGCTGCGCCATATTCGGTAACCTGGAACACTGAACGCCAGGTCACCACGGAAAAACCCGCCAAGGCGGGTTTTTTTCTGCCTCAAGTTGTATATGCGGGATGTATCGTTTCACCGGTTTTCGGATTTTTTTGAAAAAAACTTCAATTAAATCAATACTTTACGAAAACTTGTGGCATAATGCGCCCCGTAACGAAGCGAAGGGTGATTAGCTCAGCTGGGAGAGCGTCTGCCTTACAAGCAGAATGTCGGCGGTTCGATCCCGTCATCACCCACCATTCGTTTCAAGCGTTTCGCGCAGCGGTAGTTCAGTCGGTTAGAATACCGGCCTGTCACGCCGGGGGTCGCGGGTTCGAGTCCCGTCCGCTGCGCCATATTCGGTTATCTGGAACACTGAACGCCAGATCACCACAGAAAGCCCGCCTGGTGCGGGCTTTTTGCTGTCCGGGATTTGGCTTTGCCGGGCCTGAACATGAGAAAGCGACCTTTGCCGGTCGCTTTTTTCGTTTCTGGCGCTGCTATTGCGCCGAGTTGCGGCTGTGGCGGTAATCGCTGACCGCTTCATACACCGCTTTGCGCAGGCGGTTGATCCCGCCAATCGGGCGATGAGCGTCGATGCCGAACCAGGGATTGAACGACAGGTTGTCGCATTGCAGGTTCAACGCCGGGGTGTCGAAGTCCTGCGGGGGCAGGGTGATCCTCGCCACTGTCTGGAATGGGCTGTCCTGCTCGCGCCATTCGATGCTGGTGTCTTCGATCGGCATGTACTTGTTCGCGTCCTGGCGCTGGATCTGCAACACGAAACACGCCGGTATCCGGTCGGTCGACAGCTGTTGATTCAACGCGGTGCGCAGGAAGTTCGGCAGATCCCGGTTCTGTTTCGGCAAGGTATATGTGGGGCAGCGCTCCGGATCCGGCATCACCCGGAACTTGGCATTGGCCTCGCCGAACTTGTAGGGCGATACCGAAAAGTAGGTCGTACGTGTCGGGCTCTCTGGTGGTGGCGAAAGGGTCGCCAGCGCAATGAACAGGTGCCGAATTTGCCACTGGCGCGGATCCCACCCCGGAAAAAACGCCATGACCTTCTTGGCATCAGCCTGCGCCGCCACATTCTGACGGTACTCGGCGACATCGCTGACAAAGAAGTTCGGGTGACTGAACATCACAAAGTCCTGCTCATTCAGACCCTGACGGTCACCCAGCAACTGCTTGCCCGGCACATCGAGCAGTTTGAGCGCCATGCCCCGGGCATCGCGGATGCTGTCGAATTGCGGATAAGCGTTGCCGTTGGACAGGCGCATCGTCGCTTTCCACAGCTTGCCCGGTTCGCTGAAGACGCCCTGGCGCAACTCTTGCGCCAGATCCGGCAATACCTGCACGTCGGCTTTAACGCAGCCATGGGCCTTGGCATGGGCGTCGCGCAGGTAGCGGGTGCTTTCTCGGTGCTGATCGACGATGCGCACGGCGGTCTGAATTACGTCCTGGGTCATGGCGGCCTCGCCGTCCGGAACCTGCTCCAGCGCCGACACCGGGCCCCGGTGCTGCCAGGCGAACCAGGCGGTCGCCAGGGCCCAGCCGATCAGGCCGATCACCAGCAGGAGCAGCAAGGTTTTGCCCAGTATCCGTCCCAGCCAGAGCCAGAAACGCGCGAGCAGCGAAGGTCTTTTGAAGGAATTGAAGATCATGGCAGTTGCGCCTCCAGCGGGCCGCCCAGCACTTTCAGGTATTCGAGCAGCGCCCAGCGCTCTTCTGGCTGCAGCAGTCGGCCGATGACGCCGTTGCCGCGCTCGCCAGCGCGAAATTCGTGGCCGCTGTTGTGGTTGCCGGTGATGCGGGTGTCGAACAGGAAGCCGTTGGTGAAGGCTTCGGTGCGGTAGCCCAGATGGCGCGGGTCGTATTCGAAGGTGCCTTTATAGAAGGTGGTGGCGCGCTCGTCCTGAGGTGATAGCAACTGATAAAGGCTCGGCACCGAGCCGTTGTGCAGGAACGGGGCCGTGGCCCATACACCAGCAAGCGGACGCGCCTTGTAGGCGACTTTTTCGCGAACGCCAATCGGCAGACCGAAGCCGTCGAGCCGGGGTTTCTCGGCAGCAGTGACGCCGGCTTCGCGGTACGCGCGGTTCTCCACGAAGGCGGTGACGTAAGCCAGTCCCTTGGCCACCGACAGCTGGCTGAGGTCCAGCGGCTCCTTGGGTTTGGGGTGTAACTTCACGTCCATTTGTTCGAGTTCCGCCAGGTTCCATTGCAGGGCGGTCAGGTCGAAACGGTGATTGGCAATGTTGTTGGCGGCATTCGGGTCGGTGCCGATGACATCCACCGGTAGCATCTGCAGGTGCTGCACCCAGCGTTCGCCTTCCTGGGTCTGGCGCGGTACGTGGCACCCGGCGCAATTCTCGGCGAACAGGGCTCGGCCCTTGGCCGCCAAGGGTTTGTCGATGACGCCGAGCACCTCTTCAGGCCATGCCGGCGGTCGCAGTTTTTGCAGGGTTTCTTCGATCTTGTGCAGATCACGCACACGTACGCTGGAGGCATAGCGGTCATCGCCCTGCAGCGGCTGGCCGTTGGCGTCGAAGAAATTCAGCGTGGCGCCGACCCCCAGCGCCTCGCCGATATTGCGCGCCATCGGTTGCTGCGCCGAGCCGTTCCATTGCACCCAGTCGAAGGTCCACATGTCCCATAGCTGCGGGTAATCCACCGGGGCGTTGGCCACGCGATAGTTGCTTGGGGAGATCGCATCGCCGAAGGTCGCGTTGGCGATACGCCCGAAGGCATCGGTGCGGCCGGGGCCTTCTTCGGTGGGGTAGAGGCCGCGATGGGTGTCATTCCAGGCCACTTTGATGAAGGTGTTCAGTGAGCGTTTGAAGTCTTTGCGCAGTTGTTCGTGGCGTGCGTCGTAGTCGTTGCCCAGCACGTGGCGGGCAAAGCGCTCGAATTTCCACGGGTTGTAGTAAGTCGAGGTGAGACTGGCGACCAATGCCTGTCCGAAACTGCCGCCGCGCAATGTAGGAACGCTGGAAGGCAACACATGCTGAGCCGAGCCGCCGTCTATGCGCACTGCCTGGCCATTGAAGTGCAATTCGCCGGTGTGGCAGGCCGCGCATGTGATGTCGAGATATTGCTCGGAGCTGCCGGGATTCTGATGCCTGGCGAAACCCACCGGCAGATTGCCCGGGTTGTCCGGCGTGGCTTTCTGCTGCGGATCGATCAGAAAACCGAAGCGCGCGAGGTATTCCGGGGAGGCGAAGCGTTGCTGCGAGAACGGCAGCTCCAGCGCCTGAAACCATTCGTAACGCAAGCCTTTGACCTGCGTCCCCTGTGGGGTGAAGTAGTAGGTCTGGCGCTCTTGCTCAGTCCACTGATTCAGGTAATGCACCTGTTTCGCGGGCGTCGGGAAGGGCAATCTCGGATTGGCGACATAGTAAAGAACCACCGCCAGAACCAGTCCCAGCAGCACCACGATCAGCGTCAGCACACGGTATAAGAGGCGCAAGATGAACATCCTTGTCGATTTGTTGCGCTGTTATGCCTGAGGCGGGTGGTGTGCGGCAAGTGGCCATTACGCCAAGTGTTGTGGGAGGTGACATCAATTGTCGTCAGAGCCAGATGACAGAAGCTTCATCACGGCGTTGGCCAAATGCGTTTTAATCCCTGAACTTATCGGAAGATTCCTGCTCTCATGCCGGTAGCCATTGGTCGTGGCGGCCTGATAAGCTCGCGGCTTTACTCGATTGCCCTTTCGGCGCATGAACAAGGAAATAGCATGAAACAGCATCGGTTGGCGGCGGCGGTTGCCCTGGTTAGCCTGGTACTCGCGGGTTGTGATTCGCAGACCAGCGTAGAGCTGAAAACCCCGGCGCAAAAAGCTTCCTACGGTATCGGCCTGAACATGGGCAAGAGCCTTGCTCAGGAAGGCATGGATGATCTGGACTCCAAAGCGGTAGCCCAGGGCATCGAAGATGCCGTTGGCAAGAAAGAACAGAAGCTGAAAGATGAAGAACTGGTCGAAGCTTTCGCCGCGCTGCAAAAGCGTGCCGAAGAGCGCATGGCCAAGATGAGCGAAGAGTCGGCAGCCGCCGGCAAGAAATTCCTCGAAGAAAACGGCAAGAAGGCTGGCGTGACCACCACCGCTTCCGGCTTGCAGTACGAAGTGGTCAAGAAAGCCGACGGCCCACAGCCCAAGCCTACCGATGTCGTGACCGTTCACTACACCGGCAAGCTGACCAACGGCACCGTATTCGACAGCTCCGTCGAGCGCGGCAGCCCGATCGATCTGCCGGTCAGCGGTGTGATCCCGGGTTGGGTCGAAGGCCTGCAACTGATGCACGTTGGCGAGAAGTACAAGCTGTACATCCCTAGCGATCTGGCTTACGGCGCACAATCGCCAAGCCCGGCAATCCCGGCCAACTCGGTTCTGGTCTTCGACCTGGAACTGTTGGGTATCAAGGATCCAGCCAAAGAAGACGCCGCTGCCGCCAAGCAATAAGCATCGGCACCGGTTTCAACAACAACGCCTCGCTTATGCGGGGCGTTGTTGCATCTGGACGATGGTCGGCGTAAACAGACCGAACCGATGCCGGTCATGGCAGTCCTAGACTTTAAGGTTGCCCGCGCTAGACGCCCGGAGCCGCCAAGTCAATGAAATATTGGGTTTTTTTATGTGTGTAAAAAACGCCCGATCTGAGCGCAGCCCTTATGAAACGGGGCTCTCAGCGCTGAAATGCAGCTCTGTTCACAAGGTTATCCACAATTTGTGTGGATAACATTTCAACGGGAGAAATAAATGAAAGCGCCGTGGAATTTCGCCCGATTCCTGCCTTTGGCCGGACGACTGCTGGCTCGAGGCCGCTTGCCGACCTTGTTGTTCGCCGTGGCCAGCAAAGGCGCCGCCCAAGGCAATCGCCTCGGCAAGCTGAAGGACGATTTGCGTCTGTTGCAGGCGCTGTGCCTGGCGTACTGGCGCGGCGAATACCGCGCGATCAGCGCCAAGGCGATCGTTTCGGTGGTGGCCGGTCTGATGTACTTCCTCAGCCCGGTGGATGCGATCCCGGATTTCATTCCCATGTTCGGCATGCTCGATGACATCGCCGTTCTCGCCTGGCTGATGAAAACCCTCGACGATGAACTGAACGCCTTCCGCCTGTGGCGTCAGCGCCAGGCGCCGGAAAAGCTCAGAGTGGTCGAGCGTCTGCCCGATACGCCCGAGCAACTTCAGCTTCAGGGGCCGAAAAAGTCCTGAATCACGACAGCCTCTTATACAGATAGATACCCCCCACGACCTTGGCCGCTGTTAGGATTACACTTCTAGGGAAAAGTGCCGACTCGCTAAGTGTTGTTGTCCTACGGGGTAGTCATGGATATTCAGATAATTGCACGCGATGGCGAACCCGAATATGCGGTTCTGCCATGGGCTCAGTATCAGGCTCTACTGAAAGCAGCAGGCATCAACGAAGCACCGTCGCAACCGGCTCCAGCGCCGTTTGCGGCAACCCCGGACCCGATTCTTCCAGGTCTGGATCAGTTACGCAGTTTGCGCGAAGGGAAGGGCATCGCCATCGAGGCGCTGGCCCGCACGGTAGGCATCAGCCCGTCTTACCTGGCCATGATTGAAAGTGGCGAGCGTCTGCCCGACGCCGCGATTCGCCGCAGCCTGGCCTGGGAGTTGACGGTGCCAGGGTGGAGGGAACAATCGTGAGCGTACGCATCAGTCGTCAACATTGGGACGGATTGCTGGGGGAGCTGGATCAGGCGCGCAGGCAGCGCCATCTTTTGACTTATCGAGCCTTGCTTGAACGCCTGCAACTGCCCACGCCGGCCATGCAGACATTGACCGCTGCACTGGAGCATCTCGCTGCACTGGACGCGAAAGCCGAACAACCGTTGCGCAGTTCGCTGGTGATCAGCCAGGGTGCAAGTCGCCTGCCACGCACCGGTTTCTTTGAGTGTGTCGAGCGTCTGGGGCGTTTTTCCGGGCCGTCCGACGGTGTTGCCGCCGCCTCCTGGCATGCCTCGGAAGTGGTACGGGTGTTTGAGTACGAGTACCCGGAATCGGCGGAGGCCTGAGTGTTTTTACGACTCAAGGCGCGGGCAAGTTACTGGCTGGCCCGTAGGCTGTTTCACTGGTCGTGGTTTGTCCGTCAGCCCCGTGGCTGGCGCTGGCTCGAAGGGCAATTTGCGCGCATGGCCAACCTGGGCGATGTCGGCGCGCAAAGTTTTTACGGGCACATCCTGACGTTTCGCGGGGTTGGCCTGGGCGCGCGTGAAGAAGGTGTGCGGTTGTTGCGACTGGCAGCGCTGGCCGGGGATGGCAAAGCGGCGTATCAGGTCGGTGTCATCAGTCTTGCAGGTACGCCGAGCAAAGCGCCAGATCCTTCGGAAGCCGCTCGCTGGTGGACCATGGCCGCCAAGGCCGGGCATCCGTTGGCCGAGCTCAAGTTGAAAGAGCTGGCCGGCCGAGACGCTTCTCAATAAGCAAATTATCTGTTCCGTGAACGGGGCGTGAGGGAAACCTCCCGCCCCGTTTTTGCGTCTGCAATTCGATAAAAAATCAGTTACAGACTTCTCCTACATCCTCTGCCTACTCGCCTGACTTCTTTTCTGATTGATCCCCCGCACAGTCCCTCGCCTGATTTTTGCGCGAGGGAACGCACATGTTTGACCCGGTTTTTCGTTTCGCCATGCGCATGGGAATGCGCTGATGGATGCCGTCACCCGCATCGAGCAAGAACTCGACAGCTTTCCCCGCACCCTCGATCTCTATCGCGAACAGCTGAAGCACTGGCTCAGTCGCTCGGCAGACGGCGTCAGTCATGCGGCCGATCTGCCGTCGCTGATGGGGATGGAGCGGGTCATCCGTTTCGGCGAGCACAGTACGGCAGTCGCGATTGACGACAACCGCTTCTCTTCTGCGGTCGTGCAATGCCCGGAAAGCGGGCCGATGGAGATCGAGAGCAAGTTCGAGTCGGCGTACGACATTCCGTTGGGCGGCATCGTTGTCGATGTGGTGGCGGTGGAGGGCGGCGCAGTCAAGTCCGTCACCCTTGATGCTCAGGGCAAAGGGGAGTTCACCGGTGAGGCGGGCAAGTTTTATCGGGTGGTGGTGCACGGCGAGGCCAGCGAGCAGCAGGTTGATGCGCTTTTCGAATCCTACGATGGCCTGACTCGGCAGCTGGATGGCTGGCTGCGCAGCGAATGGCAGGGCTTCAAGCCGCAATGGTCGCAGTCGGTGGCCACAGCAGCCGGGAATGGCATGCTGGCCGGGAGCTGGGCGGCGATCGAGGGGGTGTGGGACAGCATCGGGTTGCTGTCGGAGATTCTCAAGAATCCGCTCGAGTTTGGTGGTCGTCTGGGAGACAGCGCGACAGCGTTGGCCGAGTTCGCGGTGTCGATGCCCGAAAAGATGGAGCAGCTCCAACTGCTCGTCAGTGACGAGGCGGCGCTGTGCCTGTTGCTGCGTACCGCCAGCCTCTGGCTGGAAATGCTGCCACCCAGTGAAGTCGCCGGAAAAACCGCCGAGGCCGTCTCGATGGTGGTGGTGCAACTGCTGATCGATGTGTTGATCAGCGTTGTGCTGACCTTTGTCGGTGCCGGGGCGGGGATTGCGTATCTGACCTTGCGTCTGGCGGAGCGTGGCGCTCAGTTGCTGTCGGCGGTGACGCGCCTGGTGAAGGCGATGTTCGGCATCGTCAGCACCTTCATCGGCTACGTGAACCAGTACAAAACCGTCGCCGCACGAGGCATCGCCGCCGGGGTGAAAAAGGGCCGCATGCAATTGCGCTGGGATGCCCGGCGTAATGCTTCCCTGAAAAAAGACGAGCACCACGACGACACGCCAGATCAGGCGAAGAACCCCAACGGTGACAGCGCCGATTGTGCGCCGAGGACCTGCACCAATGGCTGTCCGGTGTCGATGGTCACCGGCGAAGAGCTGCTAACGCTGACCGATGGTGTGCTCGATGGGCTGCTGCCATTCGAGTTCAGCCGGTTGTACCGCAGCAGTGCGGCCGAGATCGACGTCGGGCTGGGGTTTGGCTGGAGTCATTCGCTGGCGCATCGGCTGGAGATTGATGGCGCTTCGGTGGTCTGGGTCGACCATGAGAACCGGCGCACGCGGTTTCCGTTGCCGAGTGTCGAGCGGCCGGCCATTCACAACAGCTTGTCGCGGGCGGCGATCTTTTTGGGGGATGAGCCGGAGGAGTTGATCGTTGCGCTGGCGGGAGACGCAGCGCGGTTTTATCACTTTCGGGTTGGGCGTCTGACGGCTGTCAGCGATGCGTATGGCAATCGTCTGACGGTGCATCGGGATCTTTCCGACCGGATTCAGCGCCTGGACAACGGGGCTGGCCGTTCCTTGTTGCTGCGCTATGAGCGAGCGCATCTGGTTGCGGTCGATTATCAGGTTTGGCGCGAT
>NZ_JBQEQB010000008.1:221370-243237 GCF_052046055.1 Pseudomonas sp. 22082 | reverse complement strand
CCCCCCCCCCCCCCCCCCCCCCCCCCCCCCCCCCCCCCCCCCCCCCCCCCCCCCGCTCCCGCATTGGTTATTTGATGTTTTGATTTTTGTGTTTTTACCGAACCCGCAGGCGTTATGACTTTAATTCTTGGTATCGACCCCGGCTCGCGTATCACCGGTTACGGGATTGTTCGCGATACCGGACGCGGCGGCTGCATCTACGTGGCATCGGGCTGCATTCGTACCGGCGCTGGCGAGTTGCATGAACGTCTGCAGATCGTTTATCGCGGCGTGCGCGAAATCATCCAGACCTACGGTCCGGTCACCATGGGCATCGAAAAGGTGTTCATGGCGAAAAACGCCGATTCGGCGCTGAAGCTCGGGCAGGCCCGGGGGGCCGCTATCGTTGCCGGCGCCGAAGAATGCCTGGAAATCGCCGAGTACACGGCCACCCAGGTCAAGCAGGCCGTGGTCGGCACGGGTGCCGCTAATAAAGAGCAGGTGCAGATGATGGTCATGCACATGCTCAAGCTGACCAGCAAACCGCAAATCGATGCATCGGATGCCCTGGCGATTGCCATTTGTCACGCTCACACGCGCTCCAGTCTGTTGCCGCACGGCTTGGGAACGGCACGCAGTCGTGGCGGGCGCCTGCGTCTCTGATAGCATCAGCAGTCATTTTTACGGAATGTGGATTTCGTGCCTGGGTTGTCGGCCGTGAATCCATGCTCTGTCGGTCGCCAGCCCACGGCTGGCCAACGCTCAAGGATCTGAAACGTGATTGGACGCTTGCGCGGCACTCTGGCTGAGAAACAGCCGCCGCACCTGATTCTGGATGTAAACGGCCTCGGGTATGAGCTGGAAGTGCCCATGACCACCCTTTATCGTCTGCCGTCGGTCGGTGAACCGCTGACCTTGCACACCCATTTGGTCGTACGCGAAGACGCGCAGTTACTCTATGGTTTTGCCGGCAAGCGTGAGCGAGACTTTTTTCGCGAGTTGATCCGTCTCAATGGTGTTGGACCGAAACTGGCCCTGGCCTTGATGTCGAGTCTGGAAGTCGACGAACTGATCCGCTGCGTGCAATCACAGGACACTTCGGCGCTGACCAAGGTGCCGGGCGTGGGCAAGAAAACCGCCGAGCGTCTGCTGGTCGAACTGAAGGATCGCTTCAAGGCCTGGGAAACCTCGCCGGCCATGTTCGCCCTGGTGCCGAACCAGCCGGACGGCCCGGCGCCGGTCAACACCGCCGAGAACGATGCGGTCAGCGCGCTGATTTCCCTGGGCTACAAGCCGCAGGAAGCGAGCAAGGCGATTTCCGCGATCAAAGAGAAAGGCCTGAGCAGCGAAGACATGATTCGACGCGCCCTGAAGGGAATGATTTAAGTGATTGAAGCTGATCGTCTGATCGCGGCCACGCACAGTCCGCGTGAGCGCGAAGAAGTCCAGGATCGGGCGATACGTCCCGTCAGCCTGGCCGAATACATCGGCCAGCCGACCGTTCGCGAGCAGATGGAACTGTTTATCCAGGCCGCCCGTGGCCGTAGCGAATCCCTCGACCACACCCTGATCTTCGGTCCGCCGGGGCTGGGTAAAACCACGCTGGCCAACATCATTGCCCAGGAGATGGGCGTGTCGATCAAGAGCACTTCCGGTCCGGTGCTGGAGCGTCCGGGGGATCTGGCGGCGCTGTTGACCAATCTTGAGCCGCACGACGTGCTGTTCATCGATGAAATCCATCGTCTGTCGCCGATCGTCGAAGAAGTACTGTACCCGGCGATGGAAGATTTCCAGCTCGACATCATGATCGGTGAAGGGCCGGCGGCGCGTTCGATCAAACTCGATCTGCCACCGTTCACCCTGGTCGGTGCAACCACGCGGGCGGGCATGCTGACCAACCCGTTGCGTGACCGTTTCGGTATCGTCCAGCGCCTCGAGTTCTACAGCACCGCTGACCTGGCGACGATTGTCAGCCGTTCGGCGAATATCCTCGGTTTGCCGCTGGATCCGGAAGGATCTTTCGAGATTGCCCGCCGCGCCCGTGGCACGCCGCGGATCGCCAACCGTCTGCTGCGCCGGGTGCGGGATTTCGCCGAAGTCCGGGCCAAGGGCCACATCACCAAGTCCGTCGCGGATCTGGCGCTGAACCTGCTGGACGTCGACGAGCATGGTTTCGATCATCAGGACCGGCGTCTGCTGTTGACCATGATCGAGAAGTTTGACGGCGGTCCGGTGGGCATCGACAGTCTGGCGGCGGCGATCAGCGAAGAGCGCCACACCATCGAAGACGTGCTCGAGCCGTACCTGATTCAGCAGGGCTACATCATGCGTACGCCGCGGGGCAGGGTGGTGACCCGCCACGCGTACCTGCATTTTGGTTTAAACATTCCGACACGAATGGGCGAAATGCCCGTGGTAGACGAGTTTCTCGATGCCGTGGACGATTGATACACATTTATTGTCGATTTATTCAGCGTTTGTACTGTCACAGGACGGTACTTTTGCGATAAAGCCTTCCAACAATGAAAAACAGTTGCCTGGCTGGATTGGCAACCCGAGGAGTAAGCACTAGAGTATGCGCGCGCAAAACGGGCTTGAGCCGTTCGCACATCGTTGTCGCGTTTATTACGAGGACACCGATGCGGGCGGCATCGTGTATTACGTTAATTACCTCAAGTTTATGGAACGGGCTCGAACCGAACGGCTCCGGGAGCTGGGCTTTGCTCAGTCGGCGCTGGCCGGGGAGGACCTGTTGTTCGTCGTGCATTCCAGCGAAGCGCGTTATCACGCGCCGGCGCGACTGGACGACGAGCTTCTGGTAAGCGCTGATGTAATCGAATTGAACCGTGCCAGCCTGCGCTTTCGACAGCAGGTCAGGCGGGCAACGGATAATGTGCTGCTCTGCGAAGGGCAGTTTCTGGTGGCCTGTGTGCGCACTAACAGTTTGAAACCCCGGGCCCTTCCCGAAGACCTGCGTGCGGCCTTTGCCGACGCGGTCGGCACGGGTACACACTCAAAGCAGGAGATAAAGCGTGGAAGCTAACGTCGTCGACCATTCCTCCATGTGGAGCCTGGTCAGCAATGCCAGCATCGTGGTGCAGTTGGTAATGTTGACTCTGGTGGCCGCATCGGTGACCTCATGGATCATGATCTTTCAGCGCAGCAATCTGATACGCGCCGGTCGACGTGCCCTCGAGAGCTTCGAGGAGCGCTTCTGGTCGGGTATCGACCTGTCCAAACTCTACCGTCAGGCCGGCAGCAACCCGGATCCGGATTCGGGTGTCGAGCAGATCTTCCGTGCCGGCTTCAAGGAGTTCTCCCGTCTGCGTCAGCAGCCAGGCGTCGATCCTGAAGCGGTGATGGAAGGTGTGGCCCGTGCCATGCGCGTCGCCATCTCCCGCGAAGAAGAAAAGCTCGAGCAGAGCCTGCCGTTCCTCGCCACCGTCGGTTCCGTCAGCCCGTACATCGGTCTGTTCGGTACCGTCTGGGGGATCATGAACTCCTTCCGTGGTCTGGCCAGCGCCCAACAGGCAACCCTGGCCACCGTGGCACCGGGCATCGCCGAAGCCCTGATCGCCACCGCGATCGGTCTGTTCGCCGCGATCCCGGCCGTTATCGCTTACAACCGTTTCTCTGCCCGCAGCGAAACCTTGCTGAGCCGCTACTACACCTTCGCCGATGAATTCCAGGCGATCCTGCACCGCAAAGTGCACACCAGCGAAGAATAAGCAGGTATTTCCCGATGGCTTTAATCACTCGAGCCCGACACAAGCGCAAGCCGGTCGCCGAGATGAACGTAGTGCCTTACATCGACGTGATGCTGGTGCTGCTGGTCATCTTCATGGTGACTGCGCCGATGCTCAATCAGGGCGTGAAAGTGGATCTGCCCAAGGTTTCCAGCGAAGCCTTGCCGCAGGACAACAACACCCAGGTGCTGACCATTTCGATCAAGTCGGACAAGACCTACTACTGGAACCTTGGCAGCGAAGTCGACACCGAGAAGCAGCAGGACCGGGCCATGACCCTGCCACAGATGACCGACGCGGTGACCAAGATCATTCGCGCCGGCACTGAAGGCGGCAAGCGTACCCAGGTCTTCATCCGTGGCGACAAGTCCGTCGATTATGGCTCCGTCATGGGCGCCATGGGCGGGTTGCAGAAAGCCGGGGTCGGTAACGTTGGCTTGATCACCGAGGCGCCCTGATGCAGCAACAGCGAGAGCCGTCCGCCTCGGAAAGCTACTTCTGGCCTAGTGTCTGGGCGATTGGCTTGCACGTGCTGGTGTTCGGCATGCTGTTTGTCAGTTTCGCCCTGACCCCGGAGCTGCCGCCAGCCAAGCCGATTGTTCAGGCGACCCTGTACCAGCTGAAATCGAAAAGTCAGGCAACGACCCAGACCAATCAGAAGATTGCGGGTGAGGCGAAGAAATCCGCCGCGCGCCAGACCGAAGTCGAGCAGATGGAGCAGAAAAAGGTCGAGCAGGAAGCGGTGAAGGCTGCGGAACAAAAGAAAGAAGAAGCGGCTCAAAAGGCCGAGGAAGCCAAGAAGGCCGATGAGGCGAAGAAAGCGGACGAGGCGAAGAAGGCTGATGAAGCCAAGAAAGCCGACGACGCCAAGAAAGCCGCCGAAGCCAAGAAGGCAGAAGAGAAACAATTGGCTGATATAGCCAAGAAGAAAGCCGAAGAAGAAGCCAAAAAGGCTGCTGAAGAAGAGGCCAAGAAAGCCGCCGCTGAAGAAGCCAAGAAGAAGATCGTCGAAGACGCGAAAAAGAAAGCCGCCGAAGACGCCAAGAAGAAAGCTGAAGCTGAAGAGGCGAAGAAGAAAGTCGCCGAAGACGCGAAGAAGAAAGCTGCTGCCGATGCTGCGAAGAAGAAAGCGCAGGAAGCGGCACGTAAATCCGCCGAAGACAAAAAGGCTCAGGCCCTGGCAGATTTGCTTTCCGACACGCCGCAGCGCCAGCAGGCCTTGGCCGATGAGCAGGGCGACGAAGTTGCGGGCAGTTTCGATGACCTGATTCGTGCGCGGGCAGCAGAAGGCTGGGCGCGTCCACCTTCAGCACGCAAAGGCATGACGGTTGTGCTGCAGATCGGCATGTTGCCGGACGGTACGGTGACCTCGGTCAGCGTGGCCAAGTCCAGTGGCGACGGTCCGTTCGATGCGTCAGCAGTGGCAGCGGTCAAGAATATTGGACGTTTGACGGAAATGCAGGGAATGAAGCCGAGCGATTTCGCTCCGTATCGTTCATTCAAGATGACATTCACACCTGAGGATCTAGCCTTGTGAGAAACCTTCTTCGAGGAATGCTGGTCGTGATCTGCTGCATGGCAGGGATCGCGATGGCGGATGAAAAGAACATTCTGGTCACCAGCGGCAGCGATCGGGCGACTCCGATCGCCGTCGTACCGTTCGGTTTCCAGGGCGGTGCCGTCCTGCCGGATGACATGGCTGAAATCATTGGTAACGATTTGCGCAACTCGGGCTATTACTCGCCGATTCCAAAGCAAAACATGATCAGCCAGCCAAGCCAGCCGAGCGAAATCATCTTCCGTGACTGGAAGGCGGTGGGCGCGCAATACATGATGGTCGGCAGCATCGTGCCGGCCGGTGGCCGTCTGCAGGTGCAGTGGGCTTTGTTCAACGTCGCCACCGAACAGAAAGTGGCTGACGGCAGTGTGTCCGGTACCACCGAACAGCTGCGCGACATGGCGCACTACATCTCCGATCAGTCGTTCGAAAAACTGACCGGTATCAAAGGTGCATTCTCGACTCGCCTGCTGTACGTCACGGCCGAGCGTTTCTCCGAGAAGAACACCCGTTACACCCTGCAGCGTTCGGACTATGACGGCGCCCGTGCCGTGACCCTGCTGCAATCGCGTGAGCCGATCCTGTCGCCGCGTTTTGCACCGGACGGCAAGCGCATCGCCTATGTGTCGTTCGAGCAGAAGCGTCCGCGCATCTTCATGCAGAACATCGACACCGGTCGCCGCGAGCAGATCACCAACTTCGAAGGTCTGAATGGCGCGCCAGCCTGGTCGCCGGATGGCAATCGCCTGGCGTTCGTGCTGTCGAAAGACGGTAACCCGGACATCTACGTGATGAACCTAGGTTCGCGTCAGATCACCCGCGTAACCGCAGGCCCTGGCATCAATACCGAACCGTACTGGGGCAAGGATGGTTCGACCATCTACTTCACCTCCGACCGTGGCGGCAAACCGCAGATCTACAAGACCAGTGCTGGCGGTGGCGGTGCCGAGCGTGTGACGTTCGTGGGCAACTACAACGCCAACCCCAAGCTTTCGGCGGATGAAAAGACCCTGGTGATGATCCATCGTCAGGACGGTTTCACCAATTTCAAAGTGGCGGCTCAGGATTTGCAGCGCGGAAGTGTAAAAATCCTCACTGATAGCACTCTGGACGAGTCGCCTACTGTTGCGCCCAACGGCACCATGGTAATCTACGCCACCCGCCAGCAGGGCCGGGGAGTCTTGATGCTCGTGTCCATTAATGGACGCGTGAGGCTCCCGCTTCCTACCGCTCAAGGCGAAGTCAGAGAACCGTCCTGGTCCCCTTACCTGAACTGACGCGGCGCTTTACGTTTTACTTAACACACTGGGGTTCATTAGGAGTTTCACGATGGAAATGCTGAAGTTTGGTAAATTTGCTGCGCTGGCTCTGGCCATGGCTGTAGCTGTAGGTTGCTCGTCCAAAGGCGGCGACAACGCCGGTGAAGGCGCTGTTGATCCAAACGCTGGTTACGGCGCAAACACTGGTGCAGTTGACGGTTCCCTGAGCGAAGAAGCTGCTCTGCGCGCAATCACCACCTTCTACTTCGAATACGACAGCTCGGACCTGAAGCCAGAAGCCATGCGCGCTCTGGACGTTCACGCCAAAGACCTGAAAGCAAACGGCGCTCGCGTTGTTCTGGAAGGCAACACCGACGAACGTGGTACTCGTGAGTACAACATGGCACTGGGCGAGCGTCGTGCGAAAGCCGTTCAGCGCTACCTGGTACTGCAAGGTGTTTCCCCAGCTCAGCTGGAACTGGTTTCCTACGGCGAAGAGCGTCCAGTTGCTACCGGCAACGACGAGCAGTCCTGGGCTCAAAACCGTCGCGTCGAACTGCGTAAGTAATTCGATATGCGAACGTGCCGTCGTGCTGTAACTGTTCTGGCTCTCAGCCTCGCGCCGCTTGCGGCGTGGGCTGCGGTTCCTGTGGTCGATGACAACTCCGGTTATAACAATAGCGGGAGCAGTTATCCGCCTGCAGGTTACGGTACGAACGGCGCCTATGCCGGGGGAGCGGCTTCGGCCCCTGCCTCGGCACAAGGCATGCTGTTCAACCAACTGCAACAAATGCAGGATCAGATATCTCGCCAGCAAGGCGTGATCGAAGAACTGCAGAATCAGGTTGCGCGCATGAAGCAGGAATCCCTGGAGCGATACCAGGATCTTGATCGGCGCATAGGATCCGGCGTTGCACCAGCCGCGACTCCCGAGAATTCTTCTGCCGGTGGCGATGCAAGTGCTGCTGCCGGTGCCGCCGCTGGAGCCGGGGCCGCTGCGGCCGCCCAGGCACCTGCCGCGGGTGGCGAACCGGCTGATCCGGCCAAGGAAAAGCTGTATTACGATGCAGCTTTCGACCTGATCAAAGCCAAGGATTTCGACAAGGCCAGCCAGGCGTTTGCCGCTTTCCTGCGTAAATACCCGAACAGCCAATACGCGGGCAACGCCCAGTACTGGCTGGGTGAAGTGAACCTGGCCAAAGGCGATCTGCAAGGTGCAGGTCAGGCTTTCGCCAAGGTTTCGCAGTTGTATCCCAAGCACGCCAAAGTGCCGGATTCGCTGTACAAGCTGGCTGACGTAGAGCGCCGCCTCGGTCATACCGACAAGGTCAAAGGCATTCTGCAGCAGGTGGTGGCCCAGTATCCGGGCACGTCCGCCGCGCAGTTGGCCCAGCGCGATCTGCAACGCATGTAACAGCTTTGACCCGTTTGGAAGAAACCCGCGCTTGTCGCGGGTTTTTTCGTTAGAATTCACGCCCTTTTATGAAACACGCTTCTGGTGATCTACGCGTTGGCGGGGTTGCCTGAAGTGCCTGACGGAGGCGGACAGCCTGTTTAGCTGTTACGCCCGTGGCGACTATGCAAGACACATTGAGAATCACCGAAGTTTTCTACTCATTGCAGGGGGAAACGCGGACTGCCGGGCTGCCCACTGTTTTTGTGCGCCTGACCGGTTGCCCATTGCGTTGCCAATACTGCGACAGCGCCTACGCGTTCAGCGGTGGCACGATCCGTACCCTCGACGACATCCTCGAGCAAGTGGCCGGCTTTCGCCCGCGCTACGTCTGTGTCACGGGCGGTGAGCCGCTGGCACAGCCCAATGCCATCCCTTTGCTTAAACAGTTGTGCGATGCCGGCTACGAAGTCTCGCTGGAAACCAGCGGCGCCCTCGACATCTCGGCGGTCGATCCGCGGGTCAGTCGGGTTGTCGATCTGAAAACGCCAGACTCCAAAGAAGCCCATCGCAACCGTTACGAGAACATCGAACTGCTGACGCCCAACGATCAGGTGAAGTTTGTCATCTGCTCGCGTGAGGACTATGACTGGGCGGTATCGAAGCTGATTCAGTACGGTCTTGAGAGACGTGCAGGTGAAGTGCTGTTTTCCCCAAGCCACCATGACCTGAACGCTCGGGATCTGGCGGACTGGGTGGTGGCGGATAACCTGCCAGTGCGCCTGCAACTGCAGCTGCATAAATATCTATGGAATGATGAGCCGGGGCGCTGAGATGACTGAACAACTGAACACTAGCCAAAAACGTGCGGTAATCCTGCTGTCGGGTGGTCTGGACTCGGCCACGGTCGTGGCCATGGCCCGCGCTGAAGGTTACGCCTGCTACACCATGAGTTTCGATTATGGTCAGCGTTCCCACGCCGAGCTGCATGCTGCTGCTCGCGTTGCCCGCGACCTGGGCGTTGTCGAGCACAAGGTGATCGGCCTGAACCTGAACGGCATGGGTGGTTCGGCCCTGACCGACACTAGCATCGATATCCCGGAAGAGCTGGGCGAAGGCATTCCGGTGACTTATGTGCCGGCGCGCAACACGGTTTTCCTGTCGCTGGCCTTGGGCTGGGCTGAAGTGCTCGGCGCCCGCGACATCTTTATCGGCGTCAACGCAGTGGACTATTCCGGTTACCCGGATTGCCGTCCCGAGTTCATCGAGTCGTTCGAGCGCATGGCCAATCTGGCGACCAAGGCCGGGGTGGAAGGCAATGGTTTCCGCATCCAGGCACCGCTGCAGAACCTGAGCAAGGCGCAGATCGTCCAGGCGGGGGTGAAGCTTGGCGTTGATTATGGGCTGACCGTTTCCTGCTATCAGGCCGACGATGACGGCCGTGCTTGCGGCAAATGCGACAGCTGCCGACTGCGTGCAGAAGGCTTCGCGGCAGCCGGAATCAGCGACCCGACACCTTATTTTTGATTTTTTTAAATTAGGTGTTGAATAGTCCTTAAAAATCAGTATTATACGCGCCACCACACAGCGGGTCGTTAGCTCAGTTGGTAGAGCAGTTGGCTTTTAACCAATTGGTCGTAGGTTCGAATCCCACACGACCCACCATATTTGGCGGTTTAGAAAATCCGGAAGGCCCACGAAAGTGAGGATTTCCGGGTTTTTTTTTGCCTGCGATTCGGGCATCCCTCTCTTCGTTTCCTCCCGCCGTGACGCAGGTCAGAATCATCTTTTGTATCAACGGGATATTCTGTAGCCTTGCGCAGCTTCATTGCTGTCCGTGCCTGATAATACTCACTTTCCCGGCGGTACCCTCAAGCGGTCCGGAGCCGGGTGTATACTCGACTTTCGCGCGAATGCGCCTGCAGGTCTTGCGAACATGACGCAGATTTCCGAACGCCTTCTGGTACAAGCCCACCTCGACGCCAAGCAGCCAAAGCCGCTGACAGCCGAGGAAGAGGCTTATTACCGTTCTGCCATCGCCGCCGAGCTCAAGGCTCAGGACGCGGTGCTGGTTGCCCACTTTTATTGCGATCCGATCATCCAGGCCCTCGCCGAAGAAACCGGCGGATGTGTTTCCGATTCCCTGGAAATGGCGCGCTTCGGCAATGCCCATCCGGCCAAGACCGTGGTGGTTGCCGGCGTGAAATTCATGGGCGAGACCGCGAAGATTCTCAACCCTGAAAAACGTGTGTTGATGCCGACCCTGGAAGCGACCTGCTCGCTGGATCTGGGTTGCCCGGTAGACGAGTTCTCGGCGTTCTGCGATCAGCATCCGGAACGCACCGTGGTGGTGTATGCCAACACTTCTGCTGCCGTCAAAGCCCGGGCCGACTGGGTGGTGACCTCCAGCTGCGCACTGGAAATCGTCGAAAGCCTGATGGATAACGGCGAAACCATTATCTGGGGCCCGGACAAGCACCTGGGCACCTACATCCAGCGTAAGACCGGCGCCGACATGTTGCTCTGGGATGGTGCATGCATCGTCCATGAGGAGTTCAAGTCCAAGCAGCTGGAAGACATGAAAGCGCTGTACCCGGACGCCGCCATTCTGGTGCATCCGGAGTCGCCGACCTCGGTGATCGAGTTGGCGGACGCCGTCGGTTCTACCAGTCAGCTGATTGCCGCCGCTCAATCGCTGCCGAACAAGACCCTGATCGTGGCCACTGATCGCGGCATCTTTTACAAGATGCAGCAGCTGTGCCCGGACAAAGTTTTCATCGAGGCGCCAACCGCCGGTAACGGCGCGGCGTGCCGTAGTTGCGCACATTGCCCGTGGATGGCCATGAATACCCTTGAGCGCACGCTGAAGTGCCTGAAGGACGGCTCGAACGAGATCTTTGTCGACCCGGCTCTCATTCCTCAGGCGATCCGCCCGCTCAAGCGCATGCTCGATTTCACTCAGGCCGCGCGGATGAAGCTGGCCGGCAACGCCTGACCTTGCGACGCAAACAAAAACGCCCCGATTGGATCGGGGCGTTTTTGCATCTGGAGGATTATTTGGTTTTCTTCGGAATTCGCACGAGCTGCGTGTCGGAGTAGATGTCATGCCAGGCGCGCTTCTGCTTATCGAGCAGCGACCAGAAGAACCCCAGGCCCAGGCACAGCCACGACGCCATCGACACCATGAACCGCAGCAACGCCTGCCACAGGCTGATCGCAGTGCCATCGGCGTTCTGCACGCGAATGCCCCACACTTGCATGCCCAGGGTCTGCCCGGCGTGGGTCCAGAATTTAGCGAAAAACCCAAACAACACCAGTAGCAGTACGGTTGAGTACAGCGGATCGCCATCCAGCTGCCCGGCGTCGGTCATGACGCGCAGGCGCTCTTCGCCGATGATTGCCGCCTGGATCAGCTTGTAAACAAAACCGGTCACGATCAGTAGAGCGGTGCACAGCAAAAAGTCATAGAACATCGCTGCCAGACGACGACCCAGGCCGACGGCGGGGAAATCGCCCTGGGGGGTGAGCAGGTGTTTCGACATGGCAGCCTCTGGACGGAAAGTGAAGCGCCATTTTACGGATTTGCGCCCACAAAAAAGCCCCTGATATCAATATCAGGGGCTTTTTCGTAACAGAAGATCAGCCTTCGGCTTGTACTTCGTCAGCCTGCATGCCTTTCTGGCCTTGCACTGCAACGAAGGTCACTTTCTGGCCTTCTTTCAGGCTCTTGAAGCCGTTGCCCTGAATGGCGCGGAAATGCACGAACAGATCCGGACCGCTTTCTGGAGTGATAAAACCAAAACCTTTCTCGTCGTTAAACCACTTGACGGTACCGCTCTGACGTGTGGACATTTCTTATTTCCTTTGACGCAAAAATTGATGACAGTCTCCTTCTCATGAAAGAGTACTGGGGCTGGTTGCAGGAGAGTAAGAAGACGTCGAACGGGATGTAGCTAACTTGTAGGCTACTGCCCAGGTCACGATTCCAAGCTGACCCATGCAAACACAGTGGACAAACTCTACGCCAACTACGGGAGAAAAAACAAGCCCCGCGAAGGCCCCGGTTTTCCTGCGCTTGCTGGCACTTAGTCGATTCACTAGTACGGCTTATACGATTAGCTTGTTCAATTGTTTTCGAACGTTATAAGCCAAGTTCAAATTCGAATCGTATGTAAGTCGAGTGCACTGTTTTATGGCGATTGCGTTACACATTAGTGCACGCATAACGCAATCGCGTTACTTATAGAAACAGTCGATCAACCACGATAGTAGCGTTGTGGAACAAATGGCATTTTGCTTACAAGCAATGGCACCTTTTTCCCACGAACAATTGCCCAAACGGGCGTATCGAGTGCGACGTAGGCGCTGTCCAGGTAACCCATGGCCAACGGGCCGCCCAGGGTCGGGCCGAACCCGCCGCTGCACACGCTGCCGATGATCTCGCCCGCTTCGTTGACGATCTCTGCACCTTCACGGACCGGCGTACGCTCTTGCGGCAGCAGGCCGACGCGTTTGCGCTGAACGCCGTTCTGCTGCTGAGCGAAGACCTGTTCTGCACCCGGGAAACCACCGGTACGCGCACCGTCGGCACGCCGAGGTTTGGAGATTGCCCACAGCAGGCTGGCTTCGATCGGCGTGGTCTCGGTGTTCATGTCGTGGCCGTACAGGCACAGGCCGGCTTCCAGGCGCAGCGAGTCACGGGCGCCAAGGCCGATGGCGGCGACTTCCGGTTCGGCCAGCAGGGCGCGGGCGAGTTTTTCCGCGTCGGCTGCCGGAACCGAGATTTCGAAACCGTCTTCACCGGTGTAGCCCGAACGGCTGACAAAGCAGTCAACGCCCAGCAGCTTCACGCGGGTGAATTGCATGAAAGTCATTTTCGCCACTTCCGGCGCCAGGCGTGCCAGCACGGTCACGGCAGCCGGGCCTTGCAGGGCGAGCAGGGCGCGTTCTTCGAACAGTTGTTCAATCTTGCATTGATCGCCGATGTGTTTTTGCAGATGGGCCAGGTCCTGGTCCTTGCATGCGGCGTTGACCACCAGGAACAGCTCGTCATTGCCGAGGTTGGCGACCATCAGGTCATCGAGGATACCGCCGGTTTCGTTGGTGAACATCGCGTAGCGCTGCATGCCCACCGGCAGGTCGATGATGTCCACCGGCACCAGGGTTTCCAGGGCTTTGGCGGCATTGGCGCCGGTCAGGCGGATCTGGCCCATGTGCGAGACATCGAACAGCCCGGCCTGCTCACGGGTGTGCTGGTGTTCCTTCATCACGCCCAGCGGGTATTGCACCGGCATGTCGTAGCCGGCGAACGGCACCATGCGGGCGCCGAGTTCGAGGTGCAGAGCGTGCAGCGGGGTTTTCGACAGTTGTTCGGTGGACATGCGTGACTCCTTGATTCACACCAACCCTCTCCCGGAGGGAGAGGGGGCCAGTTTTGTGTTCTCTCCTAAAGGGAGAGCGAGTTTATGGCGCGATCAGCACTCGATAATGTTGACCGCCAGACCGCCACGGGCGGTCTCCTTGTATTTGCTTTTCATGTCGGCGCCGGTCTGGCGCATGGTGCGGATGACCTTGTCGAGGGAGACGAAGTGCTGCCCGTCTCCGCGCATGGCCATGCGCACGGCGTTGATCGCCTTGACCGAGCCCATGGCGTTGCGCTCGATGCACGGCACCTGCACCAGCCCGCCGATCGGATCGCAGGTCAGGCCGAGGTTGTGTTCCATGCCGATTTCAGCGGCGTTTTCCACTTGCTGCACGCTGCCGCCGAGGACTTCGCACAGCGCGCCGGCCGCCATCGAGCAGGCCACGCCGACTTCGCCCTGACAGCCGACTTCTGCGCCGGAAATCGAGGCATTTTCTTTGTACAGAATGCCGATGGCCGCCGCGGTCAGCAGAAAACGCACCACGCCGTCATCGTTCGCGCCGGGAATAAAGCGCATGTAGTAATGCAGCACCGCAGGAATGATCCCCGCTGCGCCATTGGTCGGTGCCGTGACTACGCGCCCGCCGTTGGCGTTTTCTTCGTTGACGGCGAGGGCGTAGAGATTGACCCAGTCCAGCACCGACAGCGGATCGCGCAGCGACGACTCCGGGTTCTTGCACAGTTGCCGGTGCAGCGCCGCCGCCCGCCGCTTGACCTTCAGACCACCTGGCAGGATGCCTTCGTTGCGACAGCCGGCGGCCACGCAGTCCTGCATCACTTGCCAGATTTTCAGCAGACCGGCGCGGGTTTCCGCTTCCGGGCGCCAGGCGCTTTCGTTGGTCAGCATCACCTGGCTGATCGGCAGACCATAGGTGGCGCAGTGACCGAGCAAGTCCTTGGCACTCTTGAACGGGAAGGTCAGCGGGGTGGCGTCTTCGACGATACGGTCGGCGCCAGCCGCATCTTCGTCGACCACGAAACCACCGCCGACCGAGTAGTACTCGCGGCTGCGGATCTGCAATCCCGCCGCATCGAAGGCACGGAAGATCATGCCGTTGGGGTGATAGGCCAACGGTTTGCGGATCATTGCCAGGTGTTCTTTCTCGTTGAACGCAATGCTGTGTTCACCGAGCAGGTTCAAACGCCCGTTGCCACGAATCTCCGAGAGACGGGCGGCGACGGTTTCGGTATCCACGGTGTCCGGGTGTTCACCTTCCAGGCCCAGCAGCACGGCCTTGTCGCTGCCGTGGCCCTTGCCGGTGGCGCCGAGGGATCCGTACAACTCGACCCTGACGCTGGTGGTGGCCGACAACAGGTTTTCCCGGCGCAGGCCTTCGACGAAGCGCGCAGCTGCGCGCATCGGGCCGACGGTGTGGGAGCTGGAGGGGCCGATGCCAATCTTGAACAGGTCGAACACGCTTAACGACATGAGTTGTTCTCCGGTTTCTTGTTATAGGAATTGGCGGAATATCAGGCTTGATGCATTTCCTTGTGGGAGCGGGNCAGTCGCCATTAATGTTGCCTGACACACCGCATTCGCGAGCAAGCCCGCTCCCACAGGGGGATCTGTGGTGATGCTGAAATCGGGGCAGGTAAACCTGCCCCCCTATTCGTTTAAGCGTAGCTTTCGATCGACGGGCAGGCGCAGACCAGGTTGCGGTCGCCGAACACGTTGTCGACGCGACCGACCGGCGGCCAGTACTTGCCTTCGATCAACGACGCCACCGGGTACACCGCTTGTTCGCGGCTGTACGGGTGAGTCCACTCGCCAACCAGTTCCGCTGCGGTGTGCGGAGCGTTCTTCAGTGGGTTGTCGTCCTTGTCCAGCGTGCCGTTTTCCACCGCGCGGATTTCTTCGCGGATGCGGATCATGGCGTCGCAGAAGCGGTCCAGTTCTTCCTTGGATTCGCTTTCGGTCGGCTCGATCATCAGCGTGCCGGCCACCGGGAACGACATGGTCGGGGCGTGGAAGCCGAAGTCGATCAGACGCTTGGCGACGTCATCGACGCTGATGCCGCTGCTGTCTTTCAGCGGGCGCAGATCCAGGATGCACTCGTGCGCCACCAGACCGTTGCTGCCGGTGTACAGCACTGGGTAGTGCTCTTCCAGGCGACGGGAAATGTAGTTGGCATTGAGGATTGCCAGCTGCGAAGCGCGCTTCAGACCGGCGCCACCCATCATGCGAATGTACATCCAGGTGATCGGCAGAATGCTCGCGCTGCCGAACGGTGCTGCGCAGACCGCGCCTTCCTTGCGTTCCATGTGGCCATGGCCCGGCAGGAACGGAGTCAGGTGCGATTTCACGCCGATCGGGCCGACGCCCGGACCACCACCGCCGTGCGGGATGCAGAAAGTCTTGTGCAGGTTCAGGTGCGAGACGTCGCCGCCGAACTTGCCCGGTGCACAGAGGCCGACCATCGCGTTCATGTTGGCGCCGTCGATGTACACCTGGCCGCCGTTGTCATGAATGATGCCGCAGATTTCGCGGATGCCTTCTTCGAACACGCCGTGGGTCGACGGGTAAGTGATCATCAGCGCCGCGAGGTGTTCGCGGTGCTCGATGGCCTTGGCGCGCAGGTCTTCGATGTCCACGTTGCCACGGGCGTCGCACGCGGTCACGACCACACGCATGCCGGCCATGTTGGCGGTCGCCGGGTTGGTGCCGTGGGCGGACGACGGGATCAGGCAGATGTCGCGACGGTCTTCGCCACGGCTCTGGTGATAGGCGCGAATCGCCAGCAGACCTGCGTACTCACCCTGGGAACCAGCATTCGGTTGCAGCGAGATCGAGTCGTAACCGGTGGCGGCGCAGAGCATCGCTTCCAGTTCGTCGGTCAGTTGCTGGTAACCAACGCTTTGCTCGGCCGGGGCGAACGGGTGCAGGGCGCCGAATTCGGCCCAGGTCACCGGGATCATTTCGCTGGCGGCGTTGAGTTTCATGGTGCACGAGCCCAGCGGAATCATGGTGCGATCCAGTGCCAGGTCCTTGTCCGCCAGTTTGCGCAGGTAGCGCATCAGCTCGGTTTCCGAGTGATAGCGGTTGAACACCGGGTGGCTGAGGATCGGCGACTGACGCACCAGTGCGGCTGGAATGGTGCTTTGCGCGGCAGCGGCGAGAGCAGCGAAATCCGGCAGGGTCTTGCCGTCGGCGAACAGGCCCCACAGGGTTTCGATGTCGGCCTGGGTGGTGGTTTCGTCGACCGACAGGCCCAGACGCTGGGCATCGATCACACGCAGGTTGATCTGTTGAGCGCGAGCCTTGTCATGCAGCGCGGCGGTTTGTGCGCCGGTGGCCAGGGTCAGGGTGTCGAAGAAGCTGGTTTGCTCGACGGTCACGCCCAGTGCGCTCAGGCCCTTGGCCAGAATCGCGGTCAGGTGATGCACACGGTTGGCGATCTGGGTCAGGCCTTTCGGGCCGTGGTAGACGGCGTACATGCTGGCGATGTTGGCCAGCAGCACTTGTGCGGTGCAGATGTTCGACGTGGCTTTCTCGCGGCGGATGTGTTGCTCGCGGGTCTGCATCGCCAGACGCAGGGCCGGTTTGCCGAAGCGGTCAACCGAGACACCGACCAGACGGCCGGGCATGTCGCGCTTGAACGCATCTTTGGTGGAGAAGTAAGCCGCGTGTGGGCCACCGAAGCCCAGCGGCACACCGAAGCGTTGCGCGCTGCCGATGGCCACGTCGGCGCCGAATTCGCCCGGCGGGGTCAGCAGTGTCAGGGCCAGCAGGTCAGCGGCTACGGCCACCAGGGCGTTGGCAGCGTGGAAGCGTTCGGTCAGTTCGCGGTAGTCGAACACATCACCGTTGCTGGCCGGGTATTGCAGCAGTGCGCCGAAGAACGGCGTCACGTCGGTCAGCTCACGCTCATCGCCCACGACCACGTCGATGCCCAGTGGCTCGGCACGGGTGCGCAGCACGTCGAGGGTTTGCGGGTGGCTGTGGATCGAGGCGAAGAACTGGTGGCTGCCCTTGTTCTTGCTCAGGCGTTTGCAGAAGGTCATGGCTTCGGCAGCGGCGGTGGCTTCGTCGAGCAGGGAGGCGTTGGCGATCGGCAGGCCGGTAAGGTCGCTGATCAGGGTCTGGAAATTCAGCAGCGCTTCGAGACGGCCCTGAGAGATTTCCGGCTGGTACGGGGTGTAGGCGGTGTACCAGGCGGGGTTTTCCAGCAGGTTGCGCAGGATCGGCGATGGCGTGTGGCAGTTGTAGTAACCCTGGCCGATGTAGGTCTTGAACAGTTGGTTCTTGCCGGCGATGCCTTTGATCATTGCCAGAGCATCGGCTTCGCTCAGGCCGTCGTCGAGGCCGAGCACGCTGGTGCCCTTGATGCTTTCCGGGATGACGCTGGCGCTCAGGGCTTCGAGCGAGTCGAAGCCGAGGCTGTTGAGCATGGCTTGCTCGTCACCGGCGCGCGGGCCGATGTGACGGGCGATGAATTCGTTGGCGGTGCCGAGATTTACTTGGGTCATGTCAGGTTCCTCAGGCTTCGGCTTGGGCTTTGATCAGACGGTCGTAGGCGTCCTGATCCAGCAGCTTGGCGACGGCCGAAGCGTCGGCCGGCTTGAAGCGGAAGAACCAGCCTTCGCCCAGCGGATCTTCGTTGACCAGCTCAGGGCTGTCTTCCAGGGCCGGGTTGGTGGCCAGGACTTCACCGTCCAGCGGCATGTAAACGCCGCTGGCGGCTTTTACCGATTCCACGGTGGCGGCTTCGGCGCCTTTGTCGTACGCCTGCAATTCAGGCAGTTGCACGAACACCACGTCGCCCAGGGCGTTCTGCGCGAAAGCGGTGATGCCAACGGTGACAGAACCATCGGCTTCGGCGCGCAGCCATTCGTGATCTTCAGTAAAACGCAACTCGCTCATGGAATCTCCTAGGGGCCAGACTCGTCTGGTGGACGCGGTGGAATACTCGGGCGGCAATGCCCTGATTTTATGAACGGTTGCTTAGCAAGAACGCGGCCAACGTAAAAATATCGTTATAAATCAATTAGTTGATATTTATTTGCTAGGCTTTGAGGGGAGGGTGTGTAGCGAAATCGCTACAGCTTGGGGCGAAGAAAAAAGCTGAAGCGGATCAAAGCCTTGCACAGCGGTGATCGGAGGAGTGTGTATCGATATCGTTCCGGTGTAGCGCTTTCAGTACAGATGGAGGTCGCTTTTGAACGGATTTTTAATTCACCACATGACCCCCTGTGGGAGCGGGCTTGCTCGCGAAGGCGTTAGATCAGTCGACATCAATGTTGANCTCCCAACATTTTTGACCGAGTCCGGTTCAGGGTTTGTTGGGGATGCCGTACTTGCGCAGCCGATGCGCGATTGCGGTGTGCGAGGTCTGCAGGCGGCTGGCCAGTTGGCGGGTCGAGGGGTAGCTGACGTAGAGCTTTTCCAGCAGCGATTTCTCGAAGGCTTCAACGGCTTCTTCGAGGCTGTCGACGTCGGTGTCGGTCTGGCGCGCCACCGAGGTACCGGCGATGTCGAGGTCGCCGATGTCCACCAGGCTGCTTTCGCAGATCGCGGCGGCGCGGAAGATCACGTTCTGCAATTGCCGCACGTTGCCCGGCCAACGGTTGCCGAGCAGCGCCGGGTAAGTGCCCGGAGCGAGGCGGCAGACCGGGCGCTGGATCTGCGCGCAGGCCTGCTGCATGAAATAGCGCGCCAGCAACAGAATGTCCTGACCGCGTTCACGTAGCGGCGGTACTTCGACGTTGAGCACGTTGAGGCGGTAGAACAGGTCTTCGCGGAACAGGCCTTCGCTGACCATTTTCTCCAGGTCGCGGTGGGTCGCGCTGAGAATCCGCACGTTGACCTTTACCTCACGATCGCCGCCGACCCGACGGAAGCTGCCGTCGTTGAGAAAGCGCAGCAGCTTGGCCTGCAAGTACGGCGACATCTCGCCGATTTCGTCGAGGAACACTGTGCCCTGGTTGGCCAGTTCCATCAGTCCCGGTTTGCCGCCGCGTTGCGCGCCGGTAAAGGCGCCGGGGGCGTAGCCGAACAGTTCGCTCTCGGCGAGGTTCTCCGGCAGGGCCGCGCAGTTCAGTGCGAGGAAGGGCGCGTTGTGTCGGGCGCTGATGGCGTGACAGGCGCGGGCCACCAGTTCCTTGCCGGTGCCGGTTTCACCCTGGATCAACAGCGGCGCATCGAGGGCCGCTACCCGTTGGGCGCGGGCCTTGAGGGTGCGGATTGGCGGCGATTCACCGAGCAGCGCATCGAAACCTTCGGCATGGTCGTGATGCAGCGCCGACAGTTGTTCGCCGATGCGGTTGGGTTGATACAGCGTGAGCAGGGCGCCGGCGTCGGTGATCGGCGTGGCGTCGAGCAACAGGGTCTGGCCATTGACGGTGATTTCCCGCAGCGGCAGGCGGAAGCCTTGTTCGAGCAGGGTTTCGAGCAGACCCGGATCGTTGAACAGTTCCGAAACGCTTTCGCCCGCCGGCTCGCGACCGTACAGGGCGATCAGCGCCGGGTTGGCCAGCAGCACCTTGCCGGCGCTGTCCAGCGCCAGCACCGGGTCGGTCATCGCCGCGAGCAACGCGTCGAGCTGCAAGTGCCGACGTTGGCCGGGCAGGATGTCGACCACGGTCACTGCTTCTACACCACGCACGCGAAACAGCGCATCTTTGAGTTCTTCGAGCACTTGCGGGCTCAGGGTCGGGGCGTCGATGTAGACGTTGGGCGGGATCATCTCCACCGCATCCAGATTGAGATTGCGCCCGCCGAGGATAGCCAGGACTTCCTGGGTGATGCCGACGCGGTCGATGAAGCTGACGTGGATACGCATGGGGCGGTTCTGGGTTCTGGAGTGCGGAGGGGGGCAAGTATGCCTTGATGGGGGACTGGGGTGAAATCTTGAGATCGGCGTCGTACTTGAAATCCACCCCTCACCCCAGCCCTCTCCCCAGAGGGGCGAGGGGGAAAGGGAGCAGATTGGGGGCTTTTCAAAACTTGAGTTCGGCTCGCTAATTCAGGTCGGTGTACCTTGAGCGAGCAACTCGGTCAGTCCCCTCTCCCTCCGGGAGAGGGTTAGGGTGAGGGGGCTTTTGGGGTTACTCGAAATGCTCGGGATTGACCGGATCCCCGGACTGCATATTCAGCTGCTTGCGGATGTCCTCAAACATCAGGTCGTAATGCTTGTGCACCGAGCCGATCTGGCTGTGGCTCTTGGGAATGCCGTACTTTTCGGCAATCTGCGTCACGTTGCGAGCGAAGTTGTAGGCTTCCTCCTTGGGCAGAAAGAACGGTTCGTTGACCTCTTTGCCCTGCATGCTGCCATGCAGGGTGAACTGTATCCCTTTGCCTTTCTGAGGGTCGGTGAACACTTCATAGTCGAGGTGCACGTTGTAATTGACGTCGTCGTCAGTCAACGCGTGCCGCTCGATATGCAAATGACCGGGTTCGAACTGGGCCATGGGTTTCTCCTTTCAAGGCATGGGAGAAGGGCAGACCTGAGGTCTGCCCCCGGAGTTTCTTTTTATCGGTAGGTGATGCCCGGCGCTGCCGTGCTGACCCGCGTACCGGCGGTGCCCTGGACGATGGCTTCGATGTCCGAGAGCGAACCGATCACCGCGACCTTGCCAGTATGGCGCGCGAATTCACAGGCTGCCTGCACCTTCGGCCCCATGGAGCCGGCGGCGAAGCCCAGGCGTTCGAGTTCGTCCGGGTGGGCCTGGGCGATGGCTTTCTCGGTGGGTTTCTTGAAGTCGATATACGCGGCGTTGACGTCCGTGGCGATCACCAGCAAATCCGCCTCCAGCTGTTCGGCCAGCAGTGCCGAGCACAGATCCTTGTCGATCACCGCTTCAATGCCTTTGAGATTGCGCTTCTCGTCGTACATGGTCGGAATCCCGCCACCGCCGGCGCAGATCACGATGCTGCCCTTGTCCAGCAGCCACTTGATCGGGCGGATTTCGAAGATGCGTTTGGGCCGTGGGCTGGCCACCACGCGGCGGAACTTGTCGCCGTCCGGGGCGATGGCCCAGCCTTTTTCAGCGGCGAGTTTTTCTGCTTCGGCCTTCTCGTAGACCGGGCCGATCGGTTTGGTCGGGTTCTTGAAGGCCGGGTCGTTGGCGTCGACTTCGACCTGGGTGAGCAGGGTCGCGAACGGGACTTCGAAGTCCAGCAGGTTGCCCAGTTCCTGTTCGATGATGTAGCCGATCATGCCTTCGGTTTCGGCACCGAGCACGTCCAGCGGGTAAGGGGTGACGGAGGTGTAGGCCGCTGCCTGCAACGACAGCAGGCCGACTTGCGGACCATTGCCGTGGGCGATGACCAGTTGATTGCCGGGATGGATCTTGGCGATTTGCTCGGTAGCGATGCGGATGTTGGCGCGCTGGTTGTCAGCGGTCATCGGCTCACCACGGCGGAGCAGGGCGTTACCGCCCAGAGCTACGACGATACGCATGGTGCATGTCCTTCTTGTACAGAGGAATGGCAAACGACTCGTGTCCATGTTGAAACCAGGATCCCTTGTGGGAGCGGGCTTGCTCGCGAAGGCGTCAGATCAGTAGACATC
>NZ_JBQEQB010000008.1:205344-221354 GCF_052046055.1 Pseudomonas sp. 22082 | reverse complement strand
ACATGGGGAGGCGGTTCCCTCAGTGGGTTACAGATCAGCCAAAGTCGACACCAGAATCGCCTTGATGGTGTGCATGCGGTTTTCCGCTTGCTCGAAGGCGATGCAGGCTGGCGACTCGAACACGTCGTCGGTCACTTCGATGCCGTTTTTCAGGTGCGGATACTGTTCGGCGATCTGTTTGCCGACCTTGGTATCGCTGTTGTGGAACGCCGGCAGGCAGTGCATGAACTTGGTGCGCGGGTTGCCGGTGGCTTTCATCAGCTCGGCGTTGACCTGATACGGCAGCAGTTGCTGGATACGCTCGGCCCAGGCTTCCACCGGCTCGCCCATCGATACCCAGACGTCGGTGTGGATGAAGTCCACGCCCTTGACCGCGGCTTTCGGGTCTTCGGTCAGGGTGATGCGCGCGCCGCTTTCCTCTGCGTATTTTTTGCAGCGATCCACCAGGTCGTCGTGCGGCCACAGGGCTTTCGGCGCGCAGATGCGCACGTCCATACCGAGTTTGGAGCCCACCAGCAGCAGCGAATTGCCCATGTTGTTACGCGCGTCGCCCAGGTAGGCGTAGCTGATTTCGTGGATCGGCTTGTCGGCGTGCTCACGCATGGTCAGCACGTCGGCGATCATCTGGGTCGGGTGATATTCATCGGTCAGGCCGTTGAACACCGGCACGCCGGCGAACTTGGCCAGCTCTTCGACGATTTCCTGCTTGAAGCCACGGTACTCGATGGCGTCGTACATGCGACCCAGCACGCGGGCGGTGTCCTTCATGCTTTCCTTGTGGCCGATTTGCGAGGAGTTCGGGTCGATGTAGGTGACGTTGGCGCCCTGGTCATAAGCGGCGACTTCGAACGCGCAGCGGGTGCGGGTCGAGGTTTTTTCGAAGATCAGGGCGATGTTGTTGCCCTTCAGGTGTTGCTGCTCGGTGCCGGTGTATTTGGCGCGCTTGAGGTCGCGGGACAGGTCGAGCAGGTAGCGCAGCTCACGTGGGGTGTGGTGTTCCAGGCTGAGCAGGTTACGGTTATGAATGTTGAACGCCATGATGATTCTCCTTGGATTCGGTAATCGGCCCGGCCGCTACGGGATAGGTGCGGCCGGGGAGATGGTCGTTTAGTAATCGATAGGGTCGCGGATGATCGGGCAAGTCATGCAGTGGCCGCCGCCGCGGCCACGACCGAGTTCGCCGGCGCTGATGGTGATGACCTCCACCCCCGCCTTGCGCAGCAGTGTGTTGGTGTAGGTGTTGCGGTCGTAGCCGATGACCACGCCCGGTTCCACGGCCACCACGTTGTTGCCGTCATCCCATTGCTCGCGTTCGGCGGCGAAGCTGTTGCCGCCGGTTTCGACGACGCGCAGTTTCGGCAGGTTGAGGGCTTTGGCCACGACGTCGAGGAAGGTGCCTTCTTCGCGACGGATGTCGATGCCGCCCTGCTTGCTTTCGTCAGGGCGCAGGGTGAAGGCGACGATCTGGTTGACCACTTCCGGGAAGATCGTGACCAGGTCGCGGTCGCAGAAGCTGAACACGGTATCCAGGTGCATCGCTGCACGGGACTTCGGCAGGCCGGCAACGATGACTTTTTCCACGGCCTTGTTCTGGAACAGGTTCAGCGCCAGTTGGCCGATGGCCTGACGGGATGAACGCTCGCCCATACCGATCAGCACCACGCCGTTGCCGATCGGCATCACGTCGCCGCCTTCGAGGGTCGAGCTGCCGTGATCCTTGTCCGGGTCGCCGTACCAGATTTCGAAATCGGCGTTGGTGAATTGCGGATGGAATTTGTAGATGGCGGTGGTCAGCAGGGTTTCCTGACGACGCGCCGGCCAGTACATCGGGTTCAGCGTCACGCCACCGTAAATCCAGCAGGTGGTGTCGCGGGTGAACTGAGTGTTCGGCAGCGGCGGCAGAATGAAGCTGGAGTGGCCGAGGAAGTCGCGGAACATCTGGATGGTTTTGCCACCGAAGCTGTCCGGCAGGTCATCGGCGGACACGCCGCCAATCAGGAATTCGGCGATGTGTCGCGGCTCCAGGCTTTTCAGCCAGGATTTGACTTCGTTGATCAGGCCCAGGCCCACCGAATCGGCAGTGACCTTGCGTTCGAGGATCCAGTCCAGCGCTTCAGGGATGGCGACGATGTCGGTCAGCAGGTTGTGCATTTCCAGCACGTCGATCCCGCGCTCACGCATCTTGGTCACGAAGTCGAAGTGGTCGCGCTTGGCCTGGGCGACCCACAGCACGTCGTCGAACAGCAGTTCATCGCAGTTGTTCGGGGTCAGCCGCTGATGGGCCAGACCTGGGGAGCAAACCATGACTTTGCGCAGTTTGCCGGCTTCGGAATGGACGCCGTACTTAACTTTTTCCGTGGTCATTTCAGTGATCCTCCAGAGTGAAAACGTTGGGCAATTACAGAGTCAGGAAGCCGTCATACAGTCCGTAGGCTGCCACCAGGGCGCCCACGACCACTGCGGCGAAAATCAGCTTCTCGACGTTGGTGAAAACCGGTTGTTTGAGTTCGAGCTTGGCCTTGGCGAACAGGATCGCGCCGGGGGCATAGAGCAGGGCCGACAGCAGCAGGTACTTCACGCCACCGGCGTAGAGCAGCCACACCGCATAGATCAGGGCGATACCGCCGATGATCAGGTCCTTGCGCCGTTCGGCCGCGAAGCCTTCGTAGCTTTCGCCGCGCACTGCCAGGAGCAGGGCGTAGGCCGCCGACCACAGGTACGGCACCAGAATCATCGATGTGGCGAGGTAGATCAGCGACAGGTAAGTGCTGGCCGAGAACAGAGTGATGATCAGGAACAGCTGCACCATCGCGTTGGTCAGCCACAGGGCGTTGACCGGCACGTGGTTGGCGTTTTCCTTGCGCAGGAACTCCGGCATGGTGTGGTCCTTGGCGGCGGCGAACATGATCTCCGCACACAGCAGCACCCACGACAGCAACGCCCCCAGCAGCGAGATGATCAGACCGACGCTGATCAGCACCGCGCCCCAGTGACCGACCACATGCTCCAGCACCGCAGCCATCGACGGGTTCTGCAGCTTGGCCAGTTCCGGCTGAGTCATGATGCCCAGCGACAGCACGTTCACCAGCACCAGGAACAGCAGCACGGTGATGAAACCGATCACGGTGGCCTTGCCGACGTCCGAACGTTTTTCCGCCCGGGCCGAGAAGATGCTCGCGCCTTCGATGCCGATGAACACCCACACGGTGACCAGCATCATGTTGCGCACCTGGTTCATCACGCTGCCCAGATCCGGGTTTTTCACGCCCCAGATGTCAGCGGTGAAGATGTCCAGTTTGAAGGCGAAGATCGCGATCAGCACGAACAGCAGCAGCGGCACGACCTTGGCGACGGTGGTCACGAGGTTGATGAACGCCGCCTCCTTGATCCCGCGCAGCACCAGAAAGTGCACGCCCCACAACAGCACAGAGGCGCCGATCACGGCAGCAACGGTGTTGCCTTCCCCAAAAACCGGAAAGAAATACCCGAGGGTGCTGAACAGCAGAACGAAGTAACCGACGTTGCCCAGCCAGGCACTGATCCAGTAGCCCCAGGCCGAGGAGAAACCCATGTAGTCGCCGAAACCGGCCTTGGCGTAGGCGTAGACACCGCCGTCCAGGTCAGGCTTGCGATTGGCGAGGGTTTGAAAGACGAAAGCGAGGGTGAGCATGCCGACAGCGGTGATGGCCCAGCCGATCAGAACCGCGCCGACGTCGGCACTGGCGGCCATGTTTTGTGGCAAAGAGAATATCCCGCCACCGATCATTGAGCCGACTACCAATGCAACCAGTGCACCTAGTCGCAGTTTTCCGGGAGCTTCAGACATTGCATGACTCCATTGCAGGAGAGAAGAGTTCACAGCGTAGTTCTGTTGACTATTCAAACAGCTGACTTAGATCAGTGCATGGTCACATTCCATTGTTAATGAATGACTTATGAAACGTCTGATGGCATAAGGCTCTTGCCTGTAAGGCCTGTCCCAGAGGCTTTCGGCATATGTAGTTGGGAACTTTTCCTATTACTTTCGAGTTATCACGCTAGTCCGTTTTCAAGGTTTGGCAAATTTTTCGCCTCTGTTTTCAGTACAGAATCGAATTATCAGGATTCGCACACAAAACTGCCTATCCGTGCTACGCATTAGTGCCATCCGCTATATATAAAAGACGCTGATTGGCGTTATTCAATAAACGTACTTACGCTCTAACCGTTTGGTTAATACCGGTTACATCACCATGGGCGGCCAATGCCGACCTCGGGAACCTGGAGACGCTGGAATGTCGCAACCGACGCAAAAGCTGCGCCTTGGCGCACTGATCGCCCTGGTGGTGGGTTCGATGATTGGCGGGGGGATTTTTTCCCTGCCGCAGAACATGGCAGCCCGGGCCGATGCCGGCGCCATCCTGATCGGCTGGGGCATCACGGCGATCGGCATGCTCACCCTGGCTTTCGTGTTCCAGACCCTGGCCAATCGCAAACCGGAACTGGACTCCGGCGTGTATGCCTACGCCAAGGCCGGGTTCGGCGACTACATGGGCTTTTCTTCGGCGTGGGGTTACTGGATCAGTGCCTGGCTGGGCAACGTCGGGTATTTCGTGTTGCTGTTCAGCACCCTCGGCTACTTCTTTCCGGTGTTCGGCCAAGGCAATACGCCGATCGCCATCGGTTGCGCCTCGGTGTTGCTGTGGGCCGTGCATTTTCTGGTGATGCGCGGGATCAAGGAGGCGGCGCTGATCAATCAGTTGACCACCGTGGCCAAGATCATTCCGTTGATCATGTTCGTGGTCATTGCCGCCGTGGCGTTCAAGGCCGAGATTTTTACCCGCGACATCTGGGGCCGCAGCAACCCGAATTTCGGCGGCGTGATGGATCAGGTGCGCAACATGATGCTGGTCACCGTGTTCGTGTTCATTGGTATCGAAGGCGCCAGCGTTTACTCGGCCCGGGCGGAGAAGCGCACGGATGTGGGCCGCGCCACAGTGATTGGTTTTATCGGTGTGCTGGCGTTGCTGGTGCTGGTCAATGTGTTGTCGCTCGGGATCATGAGCCAGCCGGAACTGGCGACCTTGCAGAACCCGTCACTGGCCGCGGTGCTGGAACACATCGTCGGGCCATGGGGCGCGTTGCTGATCAGCGTGGGCCTGGCCATTTCGTTGCTCGGTGCGTTGCTGTCGTGGGCGCTGTTGTGCGCGGAGATCCTGTTCGCCACCGCCAAGGACAACACGATGCCGGCGTTCCTGAAAAAGGAAAACGCCAACCACGTGCCGGTCAACGCGTTGTGGCTGACCAACGTGATGATCCAGATTTTCCTGCTGATCACGCTGTTTTCCGCCGGCACCTATACCAGTCTGATTTACCTCGCCTCGTCGATGATTCTGGTGCCGTACCTGTGGTCGGCAGCCTATGCGGTGCTGTTGAGCGGGCGGGGAGAAACCTATGAACATGCCTCTGCCGAACGCACCAAGGATCTGCTGATCGGCGGCATCGCGCTGTGTTACGCGGTGTGGCTGTTGTATGCCGGCGGGGTGAAATACCTGCTGTTGTCGGCGCTGTTGTATGCGCCGGGGGTGATCCTGTTCGCCAAGGCCAAGCATGAGCAGGGCGAGCCGTTGTTCACCACGCTCGAGAAGGGGATTTTCACCTGCGTGATCGCCGGGGCCGGGCTCGCGGCCTACGGGTTGTACAGCGGCGTGTTGTCTCTGTGAGGTTACGGCTCGACTATCACGGATCTTGCGACTGGCCGGCGATGCTCGGGTTTTTGGCAGCGCGGGCGGTGGCGGGAATGGAGACGGTGGTCGATGGCGTGTATTCGCGCAGCATCGGGTTGAACGGGGTGCAGGGCACGGTTTCGGTCTGGCCCGGCGACGGTGATGCGCTGGAGGTGGAGCTGGATTTCCCGGATCCGTCGGCGGTTCCTGAGATTGTTGTGCGCTTGCGACGGATGTTTGATCTGGATGCGGATCTACCCAAGATGCAGCGGCATCTGGCGGTAGATCCGCTGCTGGCGCGGCTGATCGCCGAGCGGCCGGGGTTGCGGGTGCCGGGGGCGTGGGATGGTCTGGAACTGGCGTTTCGCGCGGTGCTGGGGCAGCAGATCACCGTGGTCGCGGCGATTCGGCTGGCGGGAAAACTGGTGGCGCAGTATGGCGAGCCTTTGCGTTCTTCAGTGCCCGGCCTGACTCACGTCTTTCCTCAGGCAAAGGTTTTGGCGAACGCTGATCTGGCGGCGCTGGGCATGCCGAAAAGTCGCGGGCGCACCTTGTCCGGGGTGGCGCAGGCGTCGCTGGAGGATCCGCTGCTGTTTGCCTCCGGGACGGCGCGGTTGCTGGCGCTGCAAGGGATTGGCGACTGGACGGCGCAGTACATTGCCCTGCGGCAGTTGCGGGACATGGACGGGTTTCCGACCGGGGATGTGGGGTTGCTGCGGGCGCTGGAAGTGCTGGAAGGCGTGCGGATGACGGCGCGGGAGTTGTCTGTTCGGGCAGAGGCCTGGCGGCCGTTTCGGGGGTATGCGGCGCAGGTGTTGTGGGCGTCTTTGAGTCGTGCGGATTGATATCCGCATGCCTTCAAAACCATTGCGCTGGATGTGAGCCCAACTCGGTCGCCGGCAAAGTCCACTGCAACGGCGTTCCAGCGATACGAAGCGGCGCTTGAAGCCGATGCGCCGGTCCCCACGGTGTCTGCTCCACCAGCGAGCTTTGATCTTGTGGATTTTCCGGACGCAACACTTCGTCCGTCCCAGCCCCATGCTCAACCAACAACTTCGCCGTCCGCGCCAGCGACAACCGCGCCGATCCACCTCGACCACTGCGTAACCGTTCAGCCAGCAACCGAATCACACTCGCCGCCATCAGATACCCCGTCGCATGGTCCAGCGCCTGCACTGGCAACGGCGTCGGTTTGTCAGCCTGCTTCCAGCGTTGCCCGGCCTCGGCAATCCCGCTGCTCATCTGCACCAGACTGTCGAAGCCGCGCCGATTCTGCCACGGGCCGCTCCAGCCGTAGGCGTTCAGGCAGACGTCGATCAGCCCCGGTGCCAGTTGCCGGCGGCGGTCGACGCCGAAGCCGAGATGTTCAAGGGCGTCGGCGCGATAGCCGTGCAACAGAATGTCGGCATCCTTGAGCAGACTTTCGAACACTGCGCGATCTGCCGGAGCATGCAGATCCAGTCGCGCACAGCGTTTGCCCAGGGTCACTTCCGGCACCACGCCGGGTTCGTTCCAGGTCGGCGGGTCGATGCGCAGGACGTTGGCGCCCAGCCCTGCGAGGAAGCGGCTGGCGGTCGGGCCGGCCAGTACGCGGGTCAGATCAAGCACCTTGAGCCCCGCCAATGGCTGCGCCACCGAGCCTTGCCAGGGTCGACGGTTGTCTTCCTTCCCATCACTGAAATGCACCAAGGGCTCGGCATTCACCGCCAACCCTTGGGGATGTTTTTGCCACTGTTCCCAACTGCGCATTTCAGCCGCACAACCCTTGGCCTCGACCACCGCTTGCTCCAGATCGGCACTGGCCCATTGCGCAACTTTCGCCGCCATCGCCGCGCGGTCGGCACAGGCGCCGAGCACGCTTTCAGCGGCGGTGCGGTGATGCGGGGCGTTGGTGTGCAGGCGGATCCAGCCGTCTCGGGTTGCGTAGTCGCCGGCCACCGGATCCCACAGCGGCGGCACTTCCCAGCCGATCGGCCGCAGCGAGGTGGCGAACCAGAAAGAGGCGAGGCGGCGGTCGACTTCAACTTCGGGCAAGTGGCCGGTTTGCTGCTGAAGGAGTTCGGCGACCGCTTGCCCGGCAGCAGCAATGCTTGCGCAGGCAAGGTCGGTGACGGCAAACGCCGAGGGCAGGGCGCCCTCGCCGGTGAACGGAATCGGCATGCGGGACAAGCCGAGCGCGGCTTGAATGGACGTGAGCAGATCAGTCATCGAAGGCCCTCCGGGACGAGAGGGCGATGATAGTGCAAAACAAAGTTTGGGCAGATGAAAGCTCTGGTACAAGCACTGGCCCCTGTGGGAGCGGGCAGTGGTGATTTTCAGACGCGGAACTGATCCATCAATTTCATCTGCTGGCTGGCCAATGCATTGAGCTGGCTGCTGATCGCCGCCGATTCGGTGGCCTGTTCGGTCAGGGTTTCGGTGACGGTGCGGATCGCCGAGACGTTGCGGTTGACCTCTTCGGCCACGGCGCTTTGCTGTTCGGCGGCGCTGGCGATCTGCAGGTTCATGTCGCTGATCACGGTGACCGCGTCGCTGATCTTGCCGAGGGCGTCCACGGCCTGGCGGATCTGACCGGCGTTGTTGTGGGCCTGGGTCTGGCTCGAGTGCATGGTCGCGACCACGCCACGGGTGCCGGTCTGGATGCGTTCGATGACCACGCGGATTTCTTCCACCGAATCCTGGGTGCGCTTCGCCAGGTTGCGGACCTCATCGGCCACCACCGCAAAACCACGACCGCTTTCGCCGGCACGGGCCGCTTCGATCGCGGCGTTCAGCGCCAGCAGGTTGGTCTGCTCGGCAATGCTGCGGATCACCTCCAGCACCGAACCGATCTGCTCGCTGTTGACCGCCAGCTCTTCGACCTCGGTCACCGCTTTGCTGACTTCATCGGCCAGTTGATTGATGTCACGGGTGCTGCGCTCGATGATCGACATGCCGTCCTTGGCCGACTGGTCGGCGCCTTTCGCGGCGTTGGCAGCGTTCGAGGCGCTGTTGGCCACGTCGTGGGCGGTGGCGCTCATTTCGTTGGAGGCGGTGGCCACCTGATCGATCTCGCGGAATTGCACCTGCATGCCTTCACTGGTCTGGCGGGCGATTTCCGACGATTGATCGGCGGTGCCGCGAGCCTCGGTGATGCTCTGTTTGATCTGGGCGATGGTCGGTTGCAGCTTGTCGAGGAAGCGGTTGAACCAGTTCACCAGTTCGCCCAGTTCATCCTGCTTGGTGTAGTTCAGGCGCTGAGTCAGGTCGCCTTCGCCGCTGGCGATGTTCTTCAGCATCTCGGCGACGCTGTTGATCGGACGGGTCACGCCGGAGGCGGTGAGCCAGATCAGCAGCAGACCGATCAGGCCGGCGATCACTGCAACTGCGAGGGCGGTAATGGTGCCGGTTTGCTGCGCGTCGTCGAGCACTGCCTGGAGCTTGACCGAGTCGGCCAGCAGCACTTGTTTCGGCAGGTCGATGACCACACCCCAGGCCTTGGAGTCGGCAATCGGGTTGACCGGATACACGGCGCGGATCAGGTCGCCCCGTTCGAGAATCTTCGGTGTGCCGGCACTCAGCAGTTGCAGCACGTCCTTGCCCTCGACGCCGAGGGTGTCGCCGATGCTTTTGCCGACCTTGCCGGCATCCGCGCTGTAGGCACCGAGCACGCCGCTGCCGGAGACGATCAGCATGTGCCCGGCGCTGTTGAACAGGTCACGCTGAGAGTCCACGGCCGCCGCTTGCAGGGCGTCGAGGGCAATGTCGACACCGACCACGCCGATGGCCTTGCCGTCCACCAGCAGGGGCACGGAAATGGTGGTCATGAGCATTTCCTTGCCGCCCACGGTGTCAGCGTAAGGATCAAGCAGACAGGTACGTTTGTTGTCGCGAGGGCAGGTGTACCAGCTGTTGTAAGGCGTGCCGCTGACGCTGAGGGTGGTCTTGTTCATGTCGTCTTCGACCATGATCGTGTTCAACGACGGACCCGCAGCACGGCTCCAGTAACTGGCGAAACGTCCCGCTTCATTGGACTGATGCGCGGCATCGTTGGCGAATTCGCTGTGCTTGCCGTCCAGTCCGTTGGGTTCGAACGCCAGCCAGATGCCAAGCACCTTGCTGTTGCGCTCGAAGGCGGTTTTCAGGCTCAGGTTCAACTCTTCACGCAGGGCGCCGGCGTCCAGCGAACGCTTGGCGGCCATCACTCGCATGTCCTTGATCTGGTCCGCCAGGGCGGTGATCACCAACAGGCTCTCGCCGAAGGTTTTCTGCACCCGCACCGCTTGCTCGGCGGCCTTGGCCTGCAGCAGGTCCTGCACGCTGGCGGTGAGCATCTTGCTGCTGGAAGCACTGACCAGTTCGTCGTTCTGGTTGGTCTGGTAAATGTTGATGCCAACGATCAGCGCCACCACACCGAGCAGGCACAGGCCGGAGAGCAGGACGATTTTCAGGCGGATGGACAGGGAGTCGAACATGGGACGTTCTCGCGAATGGATGAGCTGTTGGCTGAGGGGCAGGAAGGTGCCCGGTTCGCCAAATCCATTCAGCGCCATTCAATGCTCATCGGCGCGAGGCGCAGAGGCATGAATTACCAGCCGACGAGCGGTCGCGGCTAAACGTTTGCGCGGGTAAATACCCTGAAAACAAGGGAAAAATCAGGAAATCTTCGGCAACGCTTCCGGTCGCGACCAGATCCACAGGTTGCCCAGGGTCATCCCCGCAATGGCCAGATAGGTTGGCCAGCCGTGATCGAGCATCATTAACATCAGCGTGGCGCACAGCAGCATGCTGACCGTGGCGCTGACCTTGGCCTTGCGGGCGATGATCTTGCCGTTGCGCCAGTTGCTCAGGATCGGCCCGAACAGTCGATGGTTTTCCAGCCAGGCACTCAGGCGCGGCGAACTGCGGGTCGCGGCCCAGGCGGCGAGCAGGATGAACTCGGTGGTCGGCAGGCCGGGCACGACGATGGCGATCAGACCGATGCCGAGGCTGACATAGGCGAGCAGGCCGAACAGCAGGCGGGCGAGTCGGGAGGCGGCGGGTTGGGGCATGGGCTCGAAGTGCGTGAGGCGAAACGGGGATTCTACAGACTTGCTCGGTTCCCATGTGGGAGCGAGCCTGCTCGCGATGGCGGTATATCAGTCGACATCTGAATTGAATGTCAGGCCGCAATCGCTAGCAGGCTAGCTCCCACAATGGGCAGTCGATGTGGCTCAGGCCGGCTCGGCTTCTGTGGCGTAAGCCTGTTCCAGCAGCACGGTGAAGCGGTTGAACGCATCAATCGCGCCTTGCTCCACTTCCGCTTCTTCTTCAGCACTGAATTGCAGCGAATCGAGGGTGCGCACAAAGCGCTTCCAGCCTTCAGCGCGACCACCTTCAGGCTCGCCCAGGTGACGGGCGCCGAAGGTTTCGCTCAGGTCCAGCGCGACAGCGCGTTTGATCAGGAACGCGGCGCCGAGCTTGGAGCCCTCGGAGACGAAGATCCAGCCCAGGGCGCGGGCCTTGCTCGGATTCTTCACGGCGCCGGCGACTGGCGCAGGCACTTCGGTGTCGAGGTCGGCGAGGTCGGCCCTGGCGGCTTCGGCGCGGCAGCGGGCCGGCAGGTCAGGGACGATGGCGCTCAGTTCGGCATCGTTGTACAGCGCCACCAACTCCGACTGGAACAGGTACTGCGCGACCACGAAGCGGGCGAAGTTGGCGCGGGTCTCGAACGGCGCGTGGGCCTTGACCAGCGCATCGAGCTTGCTGTGCGGCTCGTGGGTGATCTGGTTCAGGCGTTGCGAACGCAGGGCTTTTTCCGGGGTGCTCATGAGATGTCCTTGAAAAGAAGAGGCGCTTGATAACGAGACGTACGGGCAAGCGCCGGACAGTAAAAAAACCTCACGGCGCGGCCATGCACACGCGCCGTGAGGTCATCCGGATCAGATATCCCAGACCAGGTTGATCGCGAAGTTGCGGCCCGGCTGCGTCAGGCGATCTAGGTTGGCCGGTTGCGTCACCGAGGCTTCGCCGACGCTGTCGTAACCGCGCACGTCATCCCACAGCCAGTATTTCTTGTCGGTCAGGTTGTAGATGCCGCCGCTGACGGTGACGTCGTCGGTGACCTTGTAATAACCGGCCAGATCGAGAATGCCGAAGCCCGGAGTCTTGAACTGACTGCTGACGCCGTCAGGCGACTTGAAGTTGCTGTCGTCGACGCGGTCCTTTTTCTTGACCACGGTCCAGCTCAGCAGGCCGCCGTAGTTGTCCTGGTCGTAACCGAGGCCGAACACGCCGGTCAGCGGATTGACGCTGTTGAGCGGCTCGCCGTTGTCGTTGTTGCGACCGTAGGCGTAGGCAATCGAGCCTTGGGTGTACAGGCCTTGCGGCGCGCCGAAGGAATCGAGATTCAGGCGACCTTTGACTTCGGCACCCTTGATGGTGGCGTGCTTGATGTTGCTCGACTGGAAGGTCAACTCGTCGTAGCCAGGGGTGACGGCGTCTTCGTTGATGAAGTCGCGGTACTTGTTATAGAACACCGCCACGTCGAACGAGCCTTGCTCGAAGTTGCCGCGCAGGCCGGTTTCATAGCTTTTGCTTTTTTCCGGCTCCAGGTCCGGGTTCGGTGCCACGTTGTAGCCGGTGGTGCTGTTCTCGAAGCGGCCATACAGCGCTTTCGCGGTCGGGGTGCGGAAGCCTTCGGCGTACTGACCGTACCAGGTGTAGTTCTCGGTCAGGGCGTAGGTCAGGCCGAATTTTGGTGAGACTTTGTGCCAGGTCTTGTTCGAATCGCTGACCGTGCCCTGGCCGTCGGCGGCCACGGTGTTGAGGAATTCCTGGGTGATGTGCGGCTTGAGCTGGGTGTAGTCGTAGCGCAGGCCCGGCAAGAAGGTCCAGTTGTTCCAGCTGATCTGATCCTGGGCGAACAGGCTGTAGGTGTTGATGGTCGGGTCCGGGAAGTCGCTGGATTTTTTCAGCACGTCAGCCGCGCTGGTGGCGCCAATGGCGGTGCAGCCGCGACCGATCGCCAGGCACTTGCCGTCGCCGCTGCGCGATCCGGTGACTTTCTGCTGCTTGATGGTGGTGCCGTAAGTCAGCACATGATCGGTGTCACCGATGGCGAATGCCTTGTCCAGTTGCGCGTCGAAGACCCACTGTTTCTCTTCGTAAATCGTGTCGCGGGTACGCAGCACTTTGCGGGTGATCGGGTAGTAGAACTCGTCGGTGCTCTGATCGGTCTTGGCGGTCTGGTGGTTGAGGCTCCACTTCACGTTGTCCGCCAGCAGGCTGTTCAACTCGAAGCTGTGCTCCAGGCCGAAACGCTCGCGGGTGATGGTGTCGTTGCCGGTGCGCCACTGGTACATGCCGCCGGGCAGCACGCTGTCCGGGATTGTCGGGGCACCGTTGAAGTACGGGCCGCCGTAAGCACTTTTCTGATCGGTGTCGCGATCATCCTTGTACTTTTCGTAGGTCAGGCCCAGGCGCGAACCTTCGTTGTAGTTCCAGCCGATCTTGGCCAGCACATTGGTGGCTTTCACGTCTTCCGGGTTGGCGGCGGTGCGCTCCAGGCCCGTGCCGTTGTTGCTGCCGTAGGAATCGGTTTCATGACCGTCGCGCTGGCTGTAGTGCAGCAAGCCGTCGAACTGATCGGCGCGACCGGCGATGGTGGCGGATTTCAGCCAGCTCTCGTCGGCGGAGCTGTAGCCGGTTTTCAGGCGGGCGCCGACATCTTTGCCGGGCTTGATGATGTCGTCCGGGTCGAGGGTGTAGTAGCTGACGGCGCCGCCGATGGCGTTGCTGCCGTACAGCACCGAGGCCGGGCCACGGAGGATTTCGACGCGTTTGACGATTTCCGGGTCAACGTAATTGCGCTGGGTCTTGGCGTACGGGCCGTTGAAGAAACCGTCCGGCACTTCGACGCCGTCGACCTGAGTCAGAATCCGGTCGCCGTCGATACCGCGAATGTTGTAGCCGCTGATCCCGCCGCGCTGGCCAGCGCCGCCGACGGACACGCCCGGCTCGTAGCGCACCAGATCCTTGATGGTGTTGACGTTGTTGCGATCCAGATCCTCGCGGGTCTGCACGCTGACGGTGGCAGGCACGCTGCTCACCGACTGTTCCTGACGGGTGGCACTGATGGTCACCTGATCGAGGTTGAGTGCGCCGCCGCTGGCGCGTTTTTCCAGCACGACGTTGTTGTTGCTCAGTTTGCGGAAGCTCAGGTTGGTCCCCACCAACAGGCGCTCCAGGGCTTTTTCCGGTGGCAGCGAACCGCGCACGCCCGGCGACGACACGTCCTGACCCAATTCCGCCGGCAAACCGACCTGCCAGCCCGTGACGGCGGTGAACGCATTGAGCGCAGACACCAGCGGCTGCTGGCCGATGGCGAACGAGTAGTCGCCCATGTTGCGCGTCGGCTGTTCGGTGGCGGCCATCAGCGGCGCGGTGCCGGCCATCAGGATGGCGGCGGTCAGCAGCGACAGCACGCGGGAAGGGGAAGAAGTCTGGCGGGTAAGGCGTGAGGACATCGATAGCGCTCCGTGTCGCACGAATCTTTATAGGTGCTGATTGATCTCGCGAGATGCGAATCAATTGCATTGGCTATAACGAGACGAACGAGCTTTGGCTATCGAGTAAAAATAATTCTCATTTAGTTCAAGATCACCAGCGCCGGGAATTCCCGAAGCCTGGCCGAGGTGATATGAGCGAGCGAACGCACCACATCCAGCGGCTGGTCGAGACGGTAATTGCCAGTGACGGCTACGTCGGCCAACTGCTCGTTGGTGTTGATGATGAAGCCCGGATAGTAACGGCGCAGTTCGGCCAGCACCTGGTTCAGCGGGCAGTTTTCGAAGATCAGCCGACCCTGCACCCACGCCAGATCGGTGGCGGCGTCGACCTTGGCCGGACGGTCGAAACCGTTGGGACCGATGCGGATGCTTTCCCCGGCGGTCAGCCGCACCCGCGCGTCGTCGCGGGTCGCCCGCAAATCGACATCGCCGCGCTGCACCCGCACCTGCGCCACGCCGTCCAGATAACGTACGGCGAACGCGGTGTCGCGCACGCTGGCCTTCACCGGGCCGGCATCGATTTCCAGCGGCTGACTGCGGCTGGCCGGGATCTCGAAAAACGCTTCACCTTGATACAGCCGCGCGACCCGCTGCTGATCGTTGATCGTGCTGGAGAACGCGGAATTGGTGTTGAGCAGGACTTTCGAACCGTCCTCAAGCTGCAGGCGCTGACGCTCGCCGACCACGGTCAGGTGATCGGCCTGCAGACGCATCGGCAGGTTGCTGAAACTGAACAGCCCGAGCAGCAGAACGGCGGCGGTGGCCAGCGGCTTCCAGTGCGGGCGCAAACGAGTGAGGACGGTGACTTTCTTCGGTTTGGCCGCGAGGTTCTGTGCGCACTGGGCGATCTGCGGGCCGTCCCAGATTGCCTGGGCCTTGGCGAACGCCTCGGCATTCAACGGATCGGCCGCCAGCCAGGCATGGAATTGCCGGGTCTGCTCCTCGTCCGGACTGCCGAGCACGATGAGCCAGTCCAGAGCCTGGTCCATTGCGCTGGCGGCGTCCTGCGCCGATGAAGGCGAAGGGGAGCGGTGGGTGTCCGTCACGGTGTTTCCTCGGCAGTGTCTGTGCACGGCTGTTTTTTTAGTGAAGCGTAAAAGTCGGGCAAGGGTAACAAAGCCCGATGATCAGTGCAGTCGATCCTGTCGAATACCGACAAGGCTTGCAGATCAGTCGCCGTTCAGGCGCTCGGCGACACCGATGCAGATGGTCATGATCAGTTTGAGTTCTTTCTGCACCGTGCTGAGGGACACGCTCAGTTCTTCGGCGATTTCCTGATAGCTGTGCCCGTGCAGGCGGCTGAGGATGAAGATTTGCTGTTGGCGGGGGCTGAGTTCACCGAGGCTCACGTTCAGGCGCTCCAGCAATTGTTCGGCGTGAGCGGCGTCTTCGGCACTGCTGGCGGGGGCGGCGACGCTGTGCACCACGTCTTGCGGCACGTCGTCGACCATGGTGCGCGAATGAATCTTGCGCGCACGCAGATGATCCAGCGCCAGGTTGCGCGCGGTCTGGAAGACAAAGGGTTCAAGGTGATCGATGGCCCGTTCGCTCAGCGCCCGGGTGACGCGCAGGTAGGTTTCCTGCAACAGGTCTTCGGCGGTGCTGTGGTTGTTGACCATCCGTTCCAGGGTCCGCAGCAGCGATGTGCGCTGGGCGAGGAAGACGTGATTGAAGTGTGATTGACTCACGGGAAGACCTGATCCATTTCGAGCGAATGATAATGCTTATCATCCGCCCGAGCGGTCAAGTGTTGATTTCAGATTGAAATCAACCCTGT
>NZ_JBQEQB010000008.1:161721-205307 GCF_052046055.1 Pseudomonas sp. 22082 | reverse complement strand
CCCGCTCCCACAGGGGTTAGGCGTTTTATTCCGCGTTGCACAGCGCCAGGCAGTTATCGAGCATCCGGTTGGAGAAGCCCCACTCGTTGTCATACCAGGCCAGCACTTTCAGCAGTTTACCGGTGGATTTGGTGTGGTTGGCGTCGAAGATCGACGACAGGGGGTTGTGGTTGAAATCGCTCGATACCAGCGGCAGGGTGTTGTAGCCGAGGATCTTCGAATGCTGGCTCGCCGCTTTCATCAATGCGTTGACTTCATCGGCCGAGGCTTCGCGCTTCAACTGTACAGTCAGGTCAACCAGCGACACGTTGATTACCGGCACGCGCACGGCCATGCCGGTCAGTTTGCCGGCCAGTTCCGGCAGCACCAGGCCCACGGCTTCAGCAGCGCCGGTCTTGCTCGGGATCATGTTCTGGGTGGCGGAGCGGGCGCGGTACGGGTCGGTGTGATAAACGTCGGTCAGGTTCTGGTCGTTGGTGTAGGCGTGAATCGTGGTCATCAGGCCGCTTTCGATGCCCAGTTCGCGGTGCAGCACCTGAGCCACCGGGGCCAGGCAGTTGGTGGTGCACGAGGCGTTGGAAATGATCTGGTGCGACTGGCGCAGAATGTCGTGGTTCACACCATAAACGACGGTGGCATCGGCGCCCTTGGCCGGGGCCGAGATAATCACTTTGCGTGCGCCGGCGGTAATATGCGCAGCGGCTTTGGCGCGGTCGGTGAACAGACCGGTGCATTCGAACACCACGTCAATCTTTTCCGCGGCCCAAGGCAGGTCGGCCGGGTTGCGGATGGCGCTGACCGAAATGCGGTCGCCGTTGACGGTCAGGCTCTCGTTGTCATGAGCCACTTCGGCGTCGAATGTGCCATGAACGGTGTCGTATTTGAGCAGATGCGCATTGATCGCGCTGTCGCCCAGATCGTTGATGGCGACGATCTGCAAATCCTGACGATAGCCTTGGGTATACAGTGCGCGCAGGACATTACGGCCGATGCGGCCAAAACCATTGATTGCGATTCGAAGAGTCATTGAACAGCGCCGCCGTCGTTTTGTTGTTGGAATTACAAGATTATTCGCATAAAAATAGAAAACAAGCCTTTTTAGTGGCAATATTTTGTTTTATCTACAACGAGTGACCTGAATCAACTGGTCCGAATGATCAACAAAACCGTTCGTCATCCCACGCGAACGGGCTTTTGATCAGCATAGACAATCAGGTCGCCACATCCGTTAGCCTGGAGTTCTACACATGCATCCCCGCGTTCTTGAGGTCACCGAACGGCTTATCGCCCGCAGCCGCGCCACGCGTCAGGCTTACCTTGCGCTGATTCGCGGCGCCGCCACCGACGGGCCGATGCGCGGCAAACTGCAATGCGCCAACTTCGCCCACGGCGTGGCCGGGTGTGGCAGCGAAGACAAGCACAGCCTGCGGATGATGAACTCGGCGAACATCGCAATTGTTTCGTCATATAACGACATGCTCTCGGCGCATCAGCCGTACGAAGTCTTCCCGGAACAGATCAAGAACGCCCTGCGCGAAATCGGCTCGGTCGGCCAGTTCGCCGGCGGCACGCCTGCCATGTGCGACGGCGTGACCCAGGGCGAGCCGGGCATGGAACTGAGCCTGCCGAGCCGCGAAGTGATCGCGATGTCGACGGCGGTGGCGCTGTCCCACAACATGTTCGACGGCGCGCTGATGCTTGGCATCTGCGACAAGATCGTGCCGGGCCTGATGATGGGCGCCCTGCGTTTCGGTCACCTGCCGACGATCTTCGTCCCGGGCGGGCCGATGGTCTCGGGGATTTCCAACAAGGAAAAAGCTGACGTGCGGCAGAAGTACGCCGAAGGCAAGGCGACCCGCGAAGAGCTGCTGGAATCGGAGATGAAGTCCTACCACAGCCCGGGCACCTGCACCTTCTACGGCACCGCCAACACCAACCAGTTACTGATGGAAGTGATGGGCCTGCACTTGCCGGGCGCATCGTTCGTCAACCCGAACACGCCGCTGCGTGACGCCCTGACCCGCGAAGCCGCGCATCAGGTCACGCGCCTGACCAAACAGAACGGCAACTTCCTGCCGATCGGCGAAATCGTCGACGAGAAGGCGCTGGTCAACTCGATCGTCGCGCTGCACGCTACCGGCGGTTCGACCAACCACACCCTGCACATGCCGGCCATCGCCATGGCGGCAGGCATTCAACTGACCTGGCAGGACATGGCCGACCTCTCCGAAGTCGTGCCGACCCTGAGCCACGTCTATCCGAACGGCAAGGCCGACATCAACCACTTCCAGGCGGCGGGCGGCATGTCGTTCCTGATCCGCGAACTGCTCGAAGCCGGCCTGTTGCACGAAGACGTCAACACCGTGCTCGGCCACGGCCTGAGCCAGTACACCAAAGAGCCGTTCCTCGATAACGGCAAGCTGGTGTGGCGCGAAGGCCCGACCGACAGCCTCGACGAAAACATCCTGCGTCCGGTGGCCCGTGCATTCTCGGCAGAGGGCGGCTTGCGGGTGATGGAAGGCAACCTCGGTCGCGGCGTGATGAAGGTGTCCGCCGTGGCGCTGGAAAACCAGATCGTCGAAGCACCGGCCATGGTGTTCCAGGATCAGCAGGATCTGGCCGACGCTTTCAAGGCCGGTCTGCTGGAGAAGGATTTTGTCGCGGTGATGCGCTTCCAGGGGCCGCGTTCCAACGGCATGCCTGAGCTGCACAAGATGACGCCGTTCCTCGGCGTGCTGCAGGATCGCGGCTTCAAGGTGGCGCTGGTGACGGACGGGCGCATGTCCGGCGCGTCGGGGAAAATCCCGGCGGCCATTCATGTCAGCCCTGAAGCTTATGTCGGCGGCGCTTTGGCGCGCGTGCAAGAGGGCGATATCATCCGCGTCGATGGCGTCAAAGGCACCTTGGAACTCAAGGTGGACGCCGCCGAATTCGCAGCGCGCGAACCTGCCAAAGGCCTGTTGGGCAACAACATCGGCAGCGGTCGCGAACTGTTTGGCTTCATGCGTTTGGCCTTCAGCTCGGCGGAGCAGGGCGCCAGCGCCTTCACTTCTGCCCTGGAGACGCTTAATTGAAACTGGCTTTGGTCGGTGACATCGGAGGCACCAACGCGCGGTTTGCGTTGTGGAAAGATCAGCAGCTCGAATCGGTTCAGGTGCTGGCCACGGCCGACCATGCCAGCCCGGAAGAGGCGATCGGCCTCTACCTGAGCGGGCTCGGTCTGGCGCCGGGCGCCATCGGTTCGGTGTGCCTGTCGGTGGCGGGGCCGGTGAGCGGTGATGAATTCAAGTTCACCAACAACCACTGGCGCCTGAGCCGCAAGGCGTTCTGCCAGACCTTGCAGGTCGATCAGCTGTTGCTGATCAATGACTTCTCGGCCATGGCCCTGGGCATGACCCGTTTGCAGCCCGGCGAATTCCGCGTGGTCTGCGAAGGCACGCCGGAGCCGTTGCGTCCGGCAGTGGTGATCGGCCCGGGCACTGGCCTGGGCGTCGGCACCTTGCTCGATCTGGGGGAAGGTCGGTTTGCCGCGTTGCCGGGAGAGGGCGGTCACGTCGATCTGCCGCTGAGCAGTCCGCGTGAAACCCAGCTCTGGCAGCACATCCACAACGAGATCGGCCACGTCAGCGCGGAAACCGCATTGAGCGGCGGCGGCTTGCCTCGGGTCTACCGGGCGATCTGCGCGGTGGATGGTCATGAACCGAAACTCGACACACCGGAAGCCATCACTGCGGCAGGTCTTGCAGGCGACCCGATTGCCCTGGAAGTGCTGGAGCAGTTCTGCTGCTGGCTCGGTCGCGTGGCCGGCAACAACGTGTTGACCACCGGCGGCCGTGGCGGGGTGTACATCGTGGGCGGCGTGATTCCGCGCTTTGCCGATTTCTTCCTCGAAAGCGGTTTCGCCCGCAGCTTCGCCGACAAGGGCTGCATGAGCGATTACTTCAAGGGAATTCCGGTGTGGTTGGTGACAGCGCCGTATTCCGGCCTGGTTGGCGCCGGCGTGGCCCTGAATCAATCAATCCCGACCTGAAATACGGTAAAAACTGTGGGAGCGGGNACCTTGATGTCTCTGATATACCTCTTTCGCGAGCAAGCCCGCTCCCACAGTGGTTCTGTGGTGTTTGCAAGTTCGATGCTTAAGGCATAATCCGCCCAATTCCAACAACAAGGATGCCTTCGAAGTGAGCTCAGTCAACAAGTCGATTTTGTTGGTCGATGACGACCAGGAGATACGCGAGTTGCTGGAAACCTACCTGACCCGCGCGGGTTTTCAGGTACGGGCCACGGCGGATGGCGCCGGTTTCCGTCAGGCGCTCAATGAAGCGCCGAGCGATCTGGTGATCCTCGATGTGATGCTGCCCGATGAAGACGGCTTCAGCCTGTGCCGCTGGGTGCGCCAGCATCCGCGTCAGGCCCAGGTGCCGATCATCATGCTCACCGCCAGTTCCGACGAAGCCGACCGGGTCATCGGCCTGGAGCTCGGCGCCGACGATTACCTCGGCAAACCTTTCAGCCCCCGCGAACTGCAAGCCCGGATCAAGGCCCTGCTGCGCCGCGCCCAATTCGGCCAGGAACGTGGCGGCAGTGAAGTGCTGGCGTTCGATGAATGGCGGCTGGACATGGTCAGCCATCGGCTGTTTCACGCCGACGGCGAGGAAGTGATTCTGTCCGGCGCCGACTTCGCCCTGTTGAAACTGTTCCTCGATCATCCCCAGGAAATCCTCGACCGCGACACCATCGGCAACGCCACCCGTGGCCGCGACCTGATGCCCCTCGACCGCATCGTCGACATGGCCGTCAGCCGCCTGCGCCAGCGTCTGCGCGACACCGAAAAACCGCCACGCCTGATCCGCACCGTGCGCGGCAGCGGCTACCAACTGGCAGCCAATGTGGTTGCCGGCAATGGTCATTGAGTTCCTGCGCACCACCGCGCGCAAAGTGCCGATGCCGCGTTCGCTGCTTGGGCGAATGCTGCTGCTGACGCTGCTCGCGGTGTTGTTCGCCCAGACCCTGTCCAGCGTGATCTGGGTGTCCCAATTGCGTGCGACCCAGCTCGAAGGGCTGGTCACCAGCGCCCGCAGCCTCGCCCATTCGATGACCGCCAGCGTCAGTTATTTCCGCTCGTTGCCGGTGGCCTATCGGCCTCTGGTGCTCGACCAATTGCGCAGCATGGGCGGCACGCGTTTTGTGGTGACGCTCAATGACAAACCGCTGGGCATGGAAGTGCTGCCGGTGACGCCGCGCAAGGCCGCGGTACTGAAAGCGGTGGATGAAGTGCTGCGTCAGTCGCTGGGCCAGGACACCGACATTCTGGTGACCTTCGTCAGCCCCGATGACCTACGGATCTTCAACGCCGGGTTGAAGCTCGATGAATTGCCGCGTTCCTGGGCGCATTACGCGCTGACGCTTGAGCCGGTGAATCCGCCGGTGCTCGTGACTCAGATTCAGTTGGCGCCGGGTGAGTGGCTGTACATCGCCTCGCTGTTGCCCGAGCCCTACACCAGTCTCGAAGAACAAGGCCTGCCGACTCAGCAGGTGTGGTTCATCGTCTTCACCAGTGGTTTTCTGTTGTTGTTCATCGGCCTGCTGGTGCACTGGCAGAGTCGGCCGCTCAAGCGTCTGGCACGGGCCGCGCGGGATTTGTCGCTGGGCGCCGATGTCGAGCCGGTGGCCGAGGGCGGCGGCAGTGAAGTGGTCGAAGTGGGCCGCGCCTTCAACACCATGCGTGAGCGGATCAGCCGTTACCTGACCGAGCGCAGCCAGTTGTTCAGCGCGATTTCCCATGACCTGCGCACGCCGATCACTCGCCTGCGACTGCGGGTCGAACTGCTGGAAGACGAAAAATTGCAGACCAAGTTCGGCCGTGATCTGGACGAGTTGGAGTTGCTCGTCAAAGGCGCACTGCAATGCGTGAAGGACACCGACATCCACGAAAACATCGAGCCGGTGGATCTGAACCATGTGCTCGACTGTCTGGTGGAGCCGTATCTGGCGCCCAACGGCAACGGCCGCGTGACCCAGCAGGGGCGGGCGCTGGCGGCGTATCCGGGCAAGCCATTGGCGCTCAAGCGCTGCATCGGCAACCTGATCGACAACGCGTTGAAGTACGGCCAGAACGCGCACTTGCACATCGATGACGACGAAAGCGCATTCGTGCTGCATGTCGACGATGAAGGGCCGGGCGTACCGGAGCAGCGGCTGGAGCAGGTGTTCGAGCCGCACTTCCGCTTGGCGGGACAGCAGCAGGGTTACGGTCTCGGTTTGGGGATCGCCCGCAACATTGCCCATAGCCATGGCGGTGAAGTGACGCTGCAGAACCTGCGCGAAGGCGGATTGCGCGTGACCCTGCAATTGCCGCGTTCGGCGGATTGATCTGATTGTCACTAGTCGGTGACAAAACCCGCCCCCTTCGTTACAAGCCCCTCCCGGCCCGTTGTTTAGACTGCCCGCAGTCATAACAACAAAAAAGGCCACCCATGGATCATTTCAATCCGGGCTTCAGCAGTTGGCTGAACGCCCCTGCCCACCAGCAATGGCTCGCCGATGAAGGCCTGCGCCTGCTGGCATTTGCCAAGGCTTCACGGCTGCCCGAAGGGTTTGGCAATCTCGATGAGCGCGGCCAGCTCCAGGCCGGCGCGCAAGCCGAAACCATGAACACCGCACGCATGACCCACAGCTTCGCCATGGCCCACATTCAGGGCCTGCCGGGATTCGCCGAGCTGGTCGATCACGGCATTGCAGCCCTGCGCGGCCCGTTGCGCGATGCGCTGCACGGCGGCTGGTTCGCCGTCGCCGAACACCGTGACGGCAACACCGGCAAGAACGCTTATCTGCATGCTTTCGTCGCTCTGGCGGCGAGTTCCGCAGTGGTCGCACAACGTCCGGGCGCGCAGGCATTACTGGATGACGCCATCGACATCATCGACACCTATTTCTGGAGCGAAGAAGAGGGCGCCATGCGCGAGTTCTTCAATCGCGACTGGCGTGAAGAGGAAGCCTATCGCGGCGCCAACAGCAACATGCACGCCACCGAAGCCTTCCTTGCGCTGGCCGATGTCACCGAAGACCCACGCTGGCTGGTGCGTGCGCAACGCATCGTCGAGCGGGTGATTCACGGGCACGCTGCCGCCAACGATTACCTGGTGATCGAGCATTTCGACCGCGACTGGCAACCGCTGCGCGAGTACAACCACGACAATCCCGCCGACGGTTTCCGTCCCTACGGCACCACGCCGGGCCATGGTTTCGAGTGGGCGCGGCTGTTGCTGCACCTCGAAGCCGCGCGGGTTCAGGCCGGCATGCTCACGCCCGGCTGGCTGGCCACCGATGCGCAAAAGCTGTTCGAACAAAACTGCCGCCATGGCTGGGATGTCGATGGTGCGCCGGGCATCGTCTATACCCTCGACTGGAACAACAAAGCGGTGGTGCGTCATCGCCTGCACTGGACCCACGCCGAGGCCAGCGCTGCCGCCAGTGCCTTGCTCAAACGCACCGGCGATGCGCAGTACGAAACCTGGTATCGCCTGGTCTGGGAGTTTTGCGAAACGTATTTCATCGACCGCTGCGACGGCAGCTGGCATCACGAACTCGACCCGCAAAACCGTCCAAGTGCCGATATCTGGGCGGGCAAACCGGATCTGTACCACGCCTGGCAGGCTGTTCTGATTCCGCGTCTGCCGCTGGCACCGAGCATGGCCAGTGCTCTGGCACACCTGTCTCGAAGCGTTCCTGTGTAACCATGTGGTGACATTCGCGCGTCCCTTCGTTACCTGCGGGGGGAAACGCTCTGTTTAAACTCGTGTGCAGCGCAAGCACCAGACTTGCATGCATAACAACAAGAAAGGTACATCTCAGATGAATGCGATTTCTCGCCTCGCTACTGTCATTTCTGTCGCCTCCCTGTTCCCGCTCGCTGTGCTGCCCCTGAGTGTTTCCGCTGCCGAATCCAAAGGTTCGGTGGAAGTCGTGCATTGGTGGACGTCCGGTGGCGAAAAAGCTGCCGTCGATGTGCTCAAGGCACAAGTCGAGAAAGACGGTTTCACCTGGAAAGACGGCGCTGTCGCCGGCGGTGGCGGTGCAACGGCCATGACCGTGCTGAAAAGCCGCGCAGTAGCCGGCAACCCGCCAGGCGTTGCCCAGATCAAGGGCCCGGACATCCAGGAATGGGCGTCGACCGGTCTGCTCGACACTGACGTGCTGAAGGACGTTTCCAAGTCCGAGAAGTGGGACAGCCTGCTCGACAAGAAAGTCTCTGACACCGTGAAGTTCGAAGGTGATTACGTGGCCGTGCCGGTGAACATTCACCGCGTGAACTGGCTGTGGATCAACCCGGAAGTCTTCAAGAAAGCCGGTATCGAAAAAGCCCCGACCACCCTCGAAGAATTCTACGCCGCCGGCGACAAGCTGAAAGCTGCGGGCTTCATCCCGCTGGCTCACGGCGGTCAGCCTTGGCAGGACAGCACCGTGTTCGAAGCGGTCGTGCTGTCGGTGATGGGCGTTGATGGTTACAAGAAAGCCCTGGTCGACCTGGACAACGCTGCCCTGACCGGCCCGGAAATGGTCAAGGCCCTGACCGAGCTGAAGAAAGTCGCGACCTACATGGACCAGGACGGCAAAGGCCAGGACTGGAACCTGGAAGCGGCCAAGGTCATCAACGGCAAGGCCGGCATGCAGATCATGGGTGACTGGGCCAAGTCCGAATGGACCGCCGCCAAGAAAGTCGCCGGCAAGGACTACGAGTGCGTAGCGTTCCCGGGCACCGACAAGGCGTTCACCTACAACATCGACTCGCTGGCCGTGTTCAAGCAGAAGGACGCGGGCACCGCGGCCGGTCAGCAGGACATCGCCAAAGTCGTGCTGGGTGAAAACTTCCAGAAAGTCTTCAGCATCAACAAGGGCTCGATTCCGGTGCGCAACGACATGCTCGCCGACATGGGCAAGTACGGTTTCGATTCCTGCGCCCAGACCGCTGCCAAGGACTTCCTGGCAGACGCCAAGAGCGGCGGCCTGCAACCGAGCATGGCGCACAACATGGCGACCACGCTGGCCGTGCAGGGTGCGTTCTTTGATGTCGTGACCAACTTCATCAACGACCCGAAAGCCGACCCGGCCGACGCTGCCAAGAAACTCGGCACTGCCATCAAGGCTGCCAAGTAATGCTTGGCCTGTAGGAGCGAGCCTGCTCGCGATAGCGGACCGTCAGCCACCGAAAGTGTGAACTGACACAACGCAATCGCCAGCAGGCTGGCTCCCACAGGGATCGCATCCGTAATTCTTAATCCTTCTACTGGATCTTCCCATGAGTTCTGTTGCTGTGTTCAGCAAGGCCTCGCCGTTCGACGCATTGCAGCGCTGGCTACCGAAACTGGTGCTGGCGCCGAGCATGTTCATCGTTCTGGTGGGCTTCTATGGCTATATCCTCTGGACGTTTGTCCTGTCGTTCACCACGTCGACCTTCCTGCCGAACTACAAGTGGGCAGGGCTGGCGCAATACGAGCGCCTGTTCGACAACGACCGCTGGTGGGTGGCGAGCAAGAACCTGGCCGTGTTCGGCGGCATGTTCATCGGCATCACCCTGGTGATCGGCGTGCTGCTGGCAGTGTTCCTCGACCAGCGCATCCGTCGCGAAGGCTTTATCCGCACCATTTACCTGTACCCGATGGCGCTCTCGATGATCGTCACCGGTACTGCGTGGAAATGGCTGCTCAACCCGGGCATGGGCCTGGACAAATTGCTGCGGGACTGGGGCTGGGAAGGCTTCCGTCTCGACTGGCTGATCGACCCGGATCGCGTGGTGTACTGCCTGGTGATCGCGGCGGTCTGGCAAGCCTCGGGCTTCATCATGGCGATGTTCCTCGCCGGTCTGCGTGGCGTCGATCAATCGATCATCCGCGCTGCCCAGATCGACGGCGCGAGCATGCCGCGCATCTACTGGAAAGTGGTGCTGCCAAGCCTGCGTCCGGTGTTCTTCAGTGCGGTGATGATTCTGGCGCACATCGCGATCAAGAGCTTCGACCTGGTGGCGGCCATGACGGCCGGCGGCCCGGGGTATTCCTCCGATTTGCCGGCGATGTTCATGTACTCGTTCACCTTCAGCCGTGGACAGATGGGCATGGGCTCGGCCAGTGCAATCCTGATGCTCGGTGCGATCCTCGCGATCATCGTGCCTTACCTGTACTCCGAGCTGAGGACCAAGCGTCATGACTAGTCTCGCTTCGAAACCTGCCATCAGCCTGAGTCGCATCGCGATCTACGCGGTGCTGATCCTCGCGGTCCTGCTGTACCTGGTACCGCTGGTGGTCATGCTGTTGACCAGCTTCAAGACCCCGGAAGACATCTCCACCGGCAACCTGCTGAGCTGGCCGACCGTGGTCAGCGGCATTGGCTGGGTGAAAGCCTGGGCCACCGTTGACGGCTACTTCTGGAACTCGATCAAGATCACCGTGCCGGCCGTGATCATCTCCACCGCCATCGGTGCGTTGAACGGCTACGTGCTGTCGTTCTGGCGCTTTCGCGGTTCGCAGCTGTTCTTCGGCCTGTTGCTGTTCGGCTGCTTTCTGCCGTTCCAGACCGTGCTGCTGCCGGCCTCGTTCACCCTCGGCAAAATGGGCCTGGCGAGTACCACCACCGGCCTGGTGTTCATCCATGTGGTCTACGGTCTGGCGTTCACGACGCTGTTTTTCCGTAACTACTACGTGAGCATTCCGGATGCGCTGATCAAGGCGGCGCGTCTCGATGGCGCGGGCTTCTTCACGATCTTCCGCCAGATCATCCTGCCGATGTCGACGCCGATCATCATGGTCTGCCTGATCTGGCAGTTCACCCAGATCTGGAACGACTTCCTGTTCGGCGTGGTGTTCTCCAGTGGTGATTCGCAACCGATCACGGTGGCGCTGAACAACCTGGTCAACACCAGCACCGGGGCCAAGGAATACAACGTGGACATGGCGGCGGCGATGATCGCCGGGCTGCCGACCCTGCTGGTCTATGTGGTCGCAGGCAAGTATTTCGTGCGCGGGCTGACGGCCGGCGCAGTCAAGGGGTAATCATGGCTACGCTCGAACTTCGCAATGTAAACAAGACCTACGGTGCCGGCCTGCCGGACACCCTGAAGAACATCGAACTGTCGATCAAGGACGGTGAGTTTCTGATCCTCGTCGGGCCTTCGGGCTGCGGCAAGTCGACCCTGATGAACTGCATCGCCGGCCTGGAAACCATCACCGGCGGTGCGATCATGATCGGTGACCAGGACGTCAGCGGCATGAGCCCCAAGGATCGCGACATCGCCATGGTGTTCCAGTCCTACGCGCTGTACCCGACCATGAGCGTGCGCGAGAACATCGAGTTCGGTCTGAAGATCCGCAAGATGAGCCAGTCGGCGATCGACGAAGAAGTCGCCCGCGTGGCCAAGCTGTTGCAGATCGAGCACCTGCTCAATCGCAAGCCGGGCCAGCTCTCCGGCGGTCAGCAGCAGCGCGTGGCGATGGGTCGTGCGCTGGCGCGTCGTCCGAAGATCTACCTGTTCGACGAACCGCTGTCCAACCTCGACGCCAAGCTGCGCGTCGAGATGCGCACTGAAATGAAACTGATGCACCAGCGCCTGAAAACCACCACGGTCTACGTGACACACGACCAGATCGAAGCAATGACCCTGGGCGATAAAGTGGCGGTGATGAAGGACGGGATCATCCAGCAGTTCGGTACGCCGAAAGAGATCTACAACGACCCGGCCAACCTGTTCGTGGCGAGCTTCATCGGTTCGCCGCCGATGAACTTCATTCCACTGCGCCTGCAACGCAAGGACGGCCGTCTGGTGGCGCTGCTCGACAGCGGCCAGGCCCGGTGCGAATTGCCGATGGCAATGCAGGACGCCGGTCTCGAAGACCGCGAAGTGATCCTCGGCCTGCGCCCGGAGCAGATCGCGCTGGCGAACGGCGAGGGCAATGGCCTGCCGAGCATCAAGGCTGAAGTGCAGGTCACCGAGCCGACCGGTCCGGACACCCTGGTGTTCGTCAACCTCAACGACACCAAGGTCTGCTGCCGTCTGGCGCCGGACGTGGCACCGCAGGTGGGCGAAACCCTGACCCTGCAGTTCGATCCGTCGAAAGTGCTGCTGTTCGACGCCCAGTCCGGCGAACGCCTGGGGATTGCGGGCCTGCCGAAAGCCGAACCGCACAGCGCCAACGTGGCCCAGTTCAAGGGTCGCTGATGAACACAGGCGGGAGCGGGCAGGCCCGTTCCCGCAGGGAGCACGCGGTGCGTGGCCTGTCGCGCGCCGCATCAGATGTAAACCGCGTTAAATAAGAAGAACAGTTAATAACAATAAAACGAGGATGTAGGGATGAAGAAGAACAACAACGCTCAGCGAATCGGCCAGTTGTCAGCAGTTGCGGCAATGATGCTGGCCGGCAGCGTCCACGCGGCTGACGCGTTCAGCTCCGATTCGGAGTGGATGACCGGGGACTGGGGTGGCGAGCGGACCAAGCTGATCGAGCAGGGCATCGACATCAAGATGGACTACGTCGGTGAGGTGGGCGGCAACCTTCACGGCGGCTACAACAACGACAAGACGGCGCGCTACTCCGACCAGTTCGGTCTGGGCGTGGCGCTGGACCTGCAAAAACTGTGGGGCTGGGACAACACCCAGGCCAAGATCCAGCTGACCAACCGTAATGGCGAAAACATTTCCAACGACCGTGTTGGCGATCCGCGTGCCGGCACACTCAGCTCCTCGCAGGAAGTCTACGGTCGTGGCCACATGGTGCGGCTGACCCAGTTGTGGATCAAACACCAGTTCTTCGACAACAAACTCGACGTCAAGGCCGGTTACTTCGGCGAAGGCGAAGACTTCAACACCTTCCCGTGCGAGTTCCAGAACCTGGCGTTCTGCGGCTCGCAAGTGGGTAACTGGGCGACCAACATCTGGTACAACTGGCCGGTCAGCCAGGCGGCCATTCGCGTCAAATACAACATCAACGACGAGCTCTACGCGCAGATCGGTGCGTACAACCAGAACCCGTCGCAGCTGGAACATGGCAACGGCTTCAAGTTGAGCGGCAGTGGCACCAAAGGCACCGTATTGCCAGTGGAACTGGTCTGGTTGCCTAACCCGAACAGCCTGCCGGGCGAATACCGTGTCGGTTATTACAAGAGCACGGCCGATGCCGACGACGTTCGCGAAGACGTCAACGGTTTCGACGCGGCGACCACCGGTGATGCCTACCGTACCCACAGCAGCAAGCACGGTTACTGGTTCGTTGCACAGCAACAACTCACCAGCCACAACGGTGACAAGAGCCGTGGTCTGAGCATCGCCGCCAACGCCACGTTCCACGACAAGGACACCAACTTCATCGACAACTATCAGTCCGTGATGTTTGTGTACAAAGGTCTGTTCGATGCGCGTCCGAAGGATGACTTCGGTATCGGTGCTGCGCGTATTCACGTCAACGATGACGTGAAGAAAAACGCCGAACTGCTTAACGTCTCCAATGGCGTTTCGGATTACGACAATCCGGTGTTCTCGCCGATTCGTGAAACCGAATACAACTACGAGATCAACTACGGCTTCCACGTGACCAACTGGCTGACCGTGCGCCCGAACCTGCAATACATCACTCATCCGGGCGGTGTGGATGAAGTGGATAACGCTTTGGTCGCTGGCCTGAAAATTCAGTCTACGTTCTGACGCGTCTGCGATAAGCTCCTCTCTATGTGCGCATATTTGCGGACAGCCAAGGCTGTCCGCTTTTTTTTGGACAGGGGTGTCGCAGCCCATGAAAGTTGAATCTGGAACCGTGGCCCATGCATGAGCATCCGCTGCAACGCTTCTTCAAATCCTTGCGCGAACGTCCGGTGTTCGCCTGGGAGCGCTATCAGATGCGCGATGTGCTGGTGATCGATCATCCGCTGTGTCAGGCGGTGTTCAGTCGCCAGGGCGCGCAATTGCTGCATTTTCAACCGCGCGGGCAAAAGCCGTGGTTGTGGTGCGCGGCGAAATGGCCGCATGTCGGCGCGATTCGTGGCGGCGTGCCGGTGTGCTGGCCATGGTATGGCCGTCACCCGAGCGAAAACGCATGGCCATCCCATGGCTGGGCACGCCTGCTGGACTGGAAACTGCTCGACAGCAGCAGCGCCGAGGACGGCGTGCGCCTGCATTGGCAATTGCAGCTGTGCGACTGGCAGGTGGACCTGCACGCACACCTGGGCGAACGCATGGAATTGCGCCTGAGCACCGAGCATCAGGACGACATGCCGTGCCAGTTGAGCCAGGCTTTGCACGCGTACTGGCGTATTGGTGACGTGAGTGAGATAGCGCTGTCTGGGCTCGAAGGGGCGCAGGGTTACGACCAGTTGAACCGTGAGGTTTGCCAGCAGGAAGGCGAGTTGCGGGTCGATGGTGGCTGTCAGCGAGTGTTCCAGCACGACGGCGAATTACAGCTCAAGGATCACGCCTGGCAGCGCGAGTTGTGCATCGATACCGGTGACAGCGCGGACACCGTGGTGTGGCATCCGGGCGCGCGGCCGTTGCTGGGCGTGACCTGGGATGAGATCTCGGAGTTTGTGTGTGTTGAAGCGGCGGCGGGTGGCACCGACAGCCTGCATCTGGCGCCGGGGGAGAAGGCGCATTTGAGTTTGCAGGCGTGGGCTGCGGCCTAGATTTGCGGTGAGTTGGCTGACGCCTTCGCGAGCAAGCCCGCTCCCACAGGTGACTGCATTCCATCTGGAGAAATACAGTCGAATGTGGGAGCGGGCTTGCTCGCGAATAGGCCGGACAATTCAGCCCAAAATTCGGATCAGTTGAACTCGTCACCCACCGGATACCGGCTCGCATTCAAGCTCTCTTTGATCTTGCGCAGATGCGGCTGGAAATCCACCCCGCGACGCAGCGTCATCCCCGTCGCCAGCACATCCAGCACGGTCAACTGAATGATCCGCGAAGTCATCGGCATATAGATGTCGGTGTCTTCCGGCAGCGGAATATTCAGGCTCAGCGTACTGGCCTTGGCCAGCGGCGAATTCTCTGCCGTCAGGCCCAGTACCGAAGCGCCGTTCTCGCGGGCGATGCGCGCCACCTCCACCAGTTCGCGGGTGCGGCCGGTGTAGGAAATGATCACGAACAGCTCGCCGGTGTGCGCCACCGAAGCAATCATCCGTTGCATCAGCACATCGGCGTGGGCGGTGACCGCCAGATTGAAGCGGAAGAACTTGTGCTGTGCATCCAAAGCCACTGGAGCCGAAGCACCCAGGCCGAAGAAGTGAATCTGCCGGGCCTGGATCAACAGGTCGACGGCGCGGCTGATAAGGTTCGGGTCCAGTGCCTGGCACGCGCTGTCCAGCGAGGCGATCGCACTGCCGAAAATCTTCTGCGTGTAGGCCTCGGGATTGTCGTCAGCTTCCACTGCGCGGCTGACATAGGCCGCGCCGCTGGCCAGGCTCTGCGCCAGTTGCAACTTGAGTTCGGGGTAGCCGCTGACGCCGAACGAACGGCAGAAACGGTTGACCGTCGGTTCACTGACCGACGCTGCCTGGGCGAGGGCGGCGATGCTGAAGCGGGTGGCCTGCTGTGGGTTGAGCAGGATCACTTCGGCGACTTTGCGTTCGGCCTTGTTCAGCTCTTCAAGGCGACTCTGGATCTGTTCCAGTAAATTTCGCACGCGGTCCATAAGAATTCCTAGATTCACCGGCGCCGATAAGCGCGCGGCTATGCAAATTGGGCCTTTGATGTGGCCCGTGACGGTGGCCTATCCTACTGATGGCTCCGACCGACCACCACTCGGAATCTGTATTTTGCGAAAATGTTGTGGTTATTACTACATTTTCCCTTGAGTGATGCCTTGAAAAAAGGTATTTGTAGCTTAACTTGATAAAAGAACAAACATCATGCCTTCGATTACGGTTGAACCGTGCACCTTCGCCTTGTTCGGCGCCTTGGGCGATCTGGCCCTGCGCAAGCTGTTTCCTGCCCTTTATCACCTTGATGGCGCCGGCCTGCTGCACGAGGACACGCGCATTATCGCACTGGCCCGTGAGGCGGGCAGCGAGCAGCAGCACCTGGCGTTCATCGCCGCCGAGCTGCGCCGTTACGTGGGCAAGGAACTGGACGAGGCCGTGGCCGAGCGCTTTCTGACGCGCCTGACTTATCTGCACGTCGACTTCCTCAAGGCTGAAGATTATGTGGCGCTGGCCGAACTGGCCGGCAGCACGCAGCGCATGATTGCCTACTTCGCCACTCCGGCGGCGGTGTACGGCGCGATCTGCGAGAACCTGGCGAACGTCGGTCTGGCGGAAAACACCCGCGTGGTGCTGGAAAAACCGATCGGCTCCGACCTCGAATCCTCGCGCAAGGTCAACGACGCCGTGGCGCAGTTCTTCCCGGAGAACCGCACCTACCGCATCGACCACTACCTGGGCAAAGAAACCGTCCAGAACCTGATCGCCCTGCGTTTCGCCAACAGCCTGTTCGAAACCCAGTGGAACCAGAACTACATCTCCCACGTGGAAATCACCGTGGCCGAAAAGGTCGGCATCGAAGGCCGCTGGGGTTACTTCGACAAGGCCGGCCAACTGCGGGACATGATCCAGAACCACCTGCTGCAACTGCTCTGCCTGATCGCCATGGATCCGCCGGCCGACCTGTCCGCCGATAGCATCCGCGACGAGAAGGTCAAGGTGCTCAAGGCCCTGGCGCCGATCAGCCCGGAAGGCCTCACCACGCAGGTGGTGCGCGGCCAGTACATCGCCGGGCACAGCGAAGGCAAGTCCGTGCCGGGCTACCTCGAAGAACCGAATTCCAACGCCCAGAGCGACACCGAAACCTTCGTTGCCCTGCGTGCCGACATCCGCAACTGGCGCTGGGCCGGCGTGCCGTTCTACCTGCGCACCGGCAAGCGCATGCCGCAGAAACTGTCGCAGATTGTCATCCACTTCAAGGAACCGTCGCACTACATCTTCGCCCCCGAACAGCGCCTGCAGATCAGCAACAAACTGATCATCCGCCTGCAACCGGACGAAGGCATTTCCTTGCGGGTCATGACCAAGGAGCAAGGCCTGGACAAGGGCATGCAACTGCGCAGCGGTCCGCTGCAACTGAATTTTTCCGACACCTGGCGCAGCGCTCGGATCCCCGATGCCTACGAGCGTTTGTTGCTGGAAGTGATGAACGGCAATCAGAACCTGTTTGTCCGTAAAGATGAAATCGAAGCCGCGTGGAAATGGTGTGACCAGCTGATCGCCGGGTGGAAAAAATCCGGTGACGCGCCCAAGCCGTATGCGGCCGGGTCGTGGGGGCCGATGAGCTCCATTGCATTGATCACGCGGGACGGGAGGTCGTGGTATGGCGATATCTGATGTGAAACTGCCCGAGGGCGTGAATGCCCGCGAATTCAAGAGCTCGGTGCTGCTCGCCGAAGGCCTGGCGCTGAATGTCGCCAAGCAGTTGAGCGAAGCGCTGGCGGCACGTGGCAACGCCGTGCTGGTGGTGTCCGGCGGCCGTAGCCCGGTGGCGTTTTTCCAGCACCTGGCCAAGCAGGAACTGGACTGGTCGAAGGTCGTCGTGACCCTGGCCGACGAGCGCTGGGTGCCGGTCGAACATGCCGACAGCAACGCCGGTCTGCTCAAGCAATATCTGCTCAAGGGCCCGGCGGCCAAGGCGCAGTTCCTCAGCCTTTACAGCGCGGCGGCCAACGTCGAGCAGGCTGCGGACCAGGCTGATCGTTTGCTCGCCGAATTGCCGCCCATCGACGTGCTGGTACTGGGCATGGGCGATGACGGTCACACCGCATCACTGTTCCCGGACAGCCCGAACCTGGCCGAAGCCCTGCAAGCCGACGGCACCCGTCGCTGCTGGCCGATGCTGGCGCCAAGCGTGCCACGCCAGCGCCTGACCATGAGCCGGGCGCTGCTGGCCTCGGCGCGGCACAAGATTCTGTCGATTTCCGGTCAGTCGAAACTGACCACCCTGAATGCCGCACTGGCATCCAACGACGTCGCCGCCATGCCGGTTCGCGCGTTTCTGCAACCTACGTTAGAGATTTACTGGTGCCCATGAGCCAAGGAACAGCCGCTATGACAATTCCATCCCCGACCGTTTCCATGGCGGACAAAGTTGCCCTGATCGACAGTCTCTGCGCCAAGGCGCGGATCCTGCCGGTGATCACCATCGCCCGTGAACAGGACGTGCTGCCGTTGGCCGACGCTCTGGCTGCCGGCGGTCTGACCGCGCTGGAAGTGACCCTGCGTTCGCAGTTCGGCCTCAAGGCGATCCAGATCCTGCGCGAACAGCGCCCGGAACTGGTGACCGGTGCCGGCACCGTGCTCGACCGCAACATGCTGGCCGCGGCCGAAGCCGCCGGTTCGCAATTCATCGTCACCCCGGGCATCACCCGTGACCTGCTGGAAGCCAGTGTCGAAAGCCCGATCCCGCTGCTGCCGGGCATCAGCAATGCCTCCGGCATCATGGAAGGTTATGGCCTGGGTTATCGCCGCTTCAAGCTGTTCCCGGCTGAAGTCAGCGGTGGCGTAGCGGCAATCAAGGCCCTCGGCGGCCCGTTTGGCGAAGTGAAATTCTGCCCGACCGGCGGCGTCGGCCCGGCCAACATCAAGAGCTACATGGCGCTGAAAAACGTCATGTGCGTGGGCGGTAGCTGGATGCTCGATCCGGAGTGGATCAAGAACGGCGACTGGGCCCGCATTCAGGAATGCACTGCCGAGGCGTTGGCGCTGCTGGACTGATACTTTTCAATTAGTTGCAACCCTACACTTCGTTGTGTGTTCTACGGCTTTAACGGTGCGCTTGGTCGGTGCGCCGTTTTTTTTTGCCCGAAAAAACCTTCGTTATCTCGAGATACATAGTTACCGCACCCGGCCTCGCGTGTGGCGCTAACCTGCGTTCATCTTATGGAAGAGAGAATGCGTCATGGACAACCAGTCTTCAGCTCCATCGGTTTATCAACTGGCCCCCGAGCAAGTCGCGGGGCCTTATTTTCGCAATCCCAAACTGCTGCGCCGCAACATCAGCGAAGGCGCCGAGGGCCTGCCGTTGCTGCTGCGCCTGACCATCGTCGATGCCATGACCGCCGAGCCGGTCAGTGGTGCGCTGGTGGATATCTGGCACTGCAACGCACGCGGCGCGTATTCCGGCTGGAGTCGGGTCAACCCGGATCTGGAAGTCGACGTCGAGGATATCGGCTCGATCCCGCGAACCGACGATGACACCTACCTGCGCGGCGGTCAGTTCAGCGACCACAAGGGCAGGGTGCGCTTCACCACGATCTATCCGGGTTTCTACGCCGGGCGAGCCCTGCACATTCACGTGGCGGTGCGCATCGTTGCCGGCAATGAATATCTGGAGGAGCGCAATGTAGCCTGGGTCGGCCAACTGTATTTCCCGGAGGTGGTCTCCCGCGGCGTGCTCAATAACAAGGCCTATCGCGGGCGAGGCTCGGCGCCGGTGTGTAACGCCGACGATGCCTACTACACCACTATGGGCGGAGAAGCATCGACCCTGACCGTCTGGCCGATCGGCCGCGACTCGCACGAGGACGGCTACTTTGGCCACCTCACGATCGGCATCGACACCTTTGCGGTGTCGTCGCAGATCAAGCCCGAGGACTTCGACAAGTACACGGTTTAACGCAGTTCGTTCAGCGCCTGAACCAGCAGCTGGATTTCCGTCGCCGTGGTGGTCAGCGACGGCGTGATACGGATGCATGGCCCACAGGCCGCGCCGTTGCGCACCACGGTGAACAGGTTGTAGTCGTTGAGCAGGCGTTCGACCATCGCCTGCTGGTCGGCATGCCGGGTAAAGCGTAGCGAGGTGATGCCGCAATACAGACGCGGATCGTCCGGGGTCGTGACTTCGATGCCCGGCAGATTGCGCACGGCGCTCACCCACAGGTTGCGCAAGTAATTCATCCGCGCGCCTTTGGCGGCCGCGCCACCCAGTGCGCGGTGTTCCTCGAACACCAGTGGCAAGGTCATCAACGCCGGAATGTTCGGCGTGCTGTAAGGCGTGCGCGAACGGATGTCGTCAGCCGAAAAATGCATCTCGCCCATGTCCGGGTCGATGTCGGCCAGGCGCTGCGGTGCAATGTAGATAAAGCCGAGGGTCAGCGGCGAGCCGATCCACTTGTGCAGGTTGTACCCGGCGAAGGCGATGCCCAACGCTTCGAGGTCGAACTCGATCTGCCCGAGAGCATGGGCGCCATCAAGGATGATATCGACGCCATGCTCCTTGGCCAGCGAGGCAATGGCCTGCACCGGCATCACCAGCCCGGTGCGGTGGGTGACGTGAGTCAGCGCCATCAGCTTGAGCTTCGGATAGCGGGTAAAGGCTTCGCGGTAAGTCGCCAGCAGGCTGTCGAAGCTGGCCGGGTGGGCGTGCTCGATCTCGATCACCTCGACCCCGCGATGCTGCGCCAGCCAGCGCATGGCGCCCTTGACCGTGTCGTACTCCAGATCGCAGATCAGCACCTGGTCGCCTGGCTGCAGGCGGTTGTAGTTGCGGATCAGCGATTGCAGGCCGGCAGTGGCGTTGTGGGTGAACGCCACGCTTTGCGCGCGGACGCCGATCAGCTCGGCCAGTTGCGCGCGGATGTCGAGGAGGTCGTGCTGTTCGAAACGTTGGCGCACGTAGATCGAGTTGCTGTTGTTGATCAGCTCGACGTTGCGCTGATACTCCTCGATCACGGTGCGCGACATCCGTCCGAAGTAGCCGTTCTCCAGGTTCACGGGGCCGGGGTGGCGATCGTAACGGTCGGCGAAGGTTTGCCAGAAGGCTTCGTCTCGGGCGCGGCGGGTGTTATCGGGCATGGTCGACTCGACTCGGATCAGGATGACGCCTCAGTGGCGCGGGGCAGGCTTGCCATGTTTGGCGCGCAGCGGTTCGAGCAGTTCCGACAGGCCGTTGTGATCGATTTCCTGCATCAATGCCAGCAGCCCGCCCAGTTCTCCATGGGGAAAACCTTCCCGGGCGAACCAGTTCAGGTACGGGCCCGGCAGGTCGGCAATGATCCGGCCCTTGTACTTGCCGAAGGGCATTTCGCGGGTGATCAGCAGTTCGAGCTTTTCAGGGTTCATCGTTGAAATCGTCTGGGTTTGAAAACACGTTGGAAAATACAGGCATTCTGCATGCAGGCCAAATGACAGATCATGCAAATAACAGGCATACAGATTTTCGTTTTATTTTTAAGTCATTGAAAATTAACGATTAATTTCTTTTCGAAAAGCTGGCACGACCACTGCAACACTCCTTGTATCTTTCACCACGCAAGGAATTGAAAAATGACTGACATGAATAAAGAAGCCATCTCCGTCCTCAACGACCTGATCGAAACCAGCAAGGACGGTCAGGAAGGCTTCAAGACCTGCGCTGAAGACATCAAGCACCCAGAACTGAAAGCCCTGTTCACCCAGCGCTCTGCCGATTGCGCCACGGCGGCGGCCGAGTTACAGGCGGCCGTGCGTTCGATGGGCGGCGATCCGGAAACCTCGACCAGCGTCAGCGGTGATCTGCACCGTCGCTGGGTCGACGTCAAAGCGATGTTCACCGGCAAGGACGAAGAGGCTGTGCTCAACGAAGCCGAGCGCGGTGAAGACCATGCGCTGAAGGCTTATCGTGAAGCGATCGAGAAGATCAACAAGCACAACCTGGTCGGCATTCGTGACCTGGTGGAGCGCCAGTACCACGGCGTGCAACGCAATCACGATCAGGTGAAGGCGCTGCGTAACCAGGCTCGCGCACGCTCGTAAGCGTTCGAAGCCCACAAAAAACGCCAGCTGGTCTGGCGTTTTTTTGTGTCCGGATTTAACCGGGGGACCATCAGCCGATGCTGATGGCCGGCAAGGTCGGCAAGGTAACGGTTTGCTGTTTACGCGGGGCCAGGATCTCGGCTTCGCCATCCACCACCAGCTCATCGCGCTGGTTGAATACGCGCGTGGCAATACGCACGCGGAATTTCGGCAGTTTCTCCAGAATCTCCAGACGTACTGTCAGGGTGTCGCCGATCTTCACCGGCTTCTGGAAGCTCATCTGCTGGCCAATATAAATGGTGCCCGGTCCAGGCAGCTCGCAAGCCACGGCCGCACTGATCAGCGCACCGCTGAACATGCCGTGGGCGATGCGTTCCTTGAACATGCTGGCGGCGGCGAACTCGGCGTCCAGGTGCACCGGGTTGTGGTCACCGGACATCGCGGCGAACAGCTGAATGTCGCGTTCCTCGACAGTCTTGCTGTAGCTCGCGGTCTGGCCCACTTCGAGGGCTTCGTAAGGGATGTTGGTAACCTGGGTCATGGGTCTGAATTCCTGTGACGGATGAAATGAATCCACAAAAAATTATTCGCTGCGGTGCGGCCGGCGATGGCTCAGGGCCTGGTCGATCCAGGCCAGCACATCGGCGGTCACTTCGTCGCGGTTGCTCTCGTTGAACAATTCGTGCCGCGCCTGCGGGTAGATCGTGAGTTGCAGGTTCTGGCTGCCGGCCGCGCGCAAGGCATTGGCCAGATCAGTCAGACGCTTGCCTTCGCTCACCGGATCACATTCGCCGCCGATCACCAGCAGCGGCAGGCCCGGATCAATCTGGGCGAGATTGGACGCTTTGCTGATTTGCTGCAACCCGCCGAGCAAGTCGATCCACATCTGATTGGTGCAGCGAAAGCCGCACAGCGGGTCGGTGGCGTACTTGTCGACCTCGGCCGGGTCGCGACTCAGCCAGTCAAATGCGGTGCGCGCCGGTTTGAATTTATTGTTGAACGAGCCGAACGACAGCCATTCGATCAGCGCGCTGCGACCCTTGGCGCCCTGGCGCAGCTTTTCAAACCGGGCGATCTGCCGGGCCGCGCGGTACAGCGCAACCGGCTGGAAATTCGAGCCGCTGAGAATCGCGCCATGCAGGCTGGCGCTGTGATGCAGTAAATAAGCCTGGGCAATGTAACTGCCCATGCTGTGCCCGAGCAGCACGATCGGAACCCCTGGATGACGCTGGCCGAGGAACTGGTTGAGGCTCGCGATATCTCCAACCACCTTGCACCAGCCGTCGTCATCGGCGAAATGCCCGAGCGTCCCATGATCGGCGGTTTTGCCATGGCCACGCTGGTCAAGAGCGTACACACCGTAGCCTTCGGCGCAGAACGCCTCTGCCAGCCGAGCGTAGCGGGCGCTGTGTTCCGCCATGCCGTGGGCCAGCAGAATCACCGCTTTCAGCGGCGCGTTCGGCAGCCACAGGTTGACGAAGAGGCGGCTGCGGTCACTCGCGTCCAGCCAGAAGGTGTCGTGGATCATGGCGATTCCTTTTGCGGCCTGTTTTTGCTCAAGCGTCGTGCAGAGGTTGCATTGTATAGCGCGTCCGATCAGCTCACGCCACGGCAGGAAGATTCACACGATCAATGACGACCTTGCCCATATTTGCCTGATTGACCATAGCTGCTAGTGTCCGTGAAGCCCCGCTTTTTGCTCTCGGCTTTTTCAGGGACAGAAAGAAATGACAGCGAAGCGGCCCCGGATCGGCTCAGGTAAAGAGGACAAGAACAATGCAACCTGATTTCTGGAATGACAAACGCCCGGCGGGCGTACCCCTGGACATCGACGCGGGTGAATTCAAGTCGGTGATCGAGGTGTTCGAGCGTTCCTGCAAGAAGTTCGCTGATCGCCCGGCGTTCAGCAACATGGGCGTGACCCTGACCTACGCCGAGCTGGAGCGCCAGAGCGCCGCGTTCGCCGGTTATCTGCAAGCCCACACCGATCTGGCGCCGGGGGATCGCATCGCGGTGCAGATGCCCAACGTCCTGCATTATCCGATTGCCGTGTTCGGCGCGTTGCGCGCCGGGCTGATCGTGGTCAACACCAACCCGCTGTATACCGCGCGGGAAATGCGCCACCAGTTCAAGGACTCCGGCGCCCGGGCGCTGGTGTACCTGAACATGTTCGGCCAGAAGGTCCAGGAAGTGCTGCCGGACACCGACATCCAGTATCTGATCGAAGCGAAGATGGGCGACCTGATGCCCACCGCCAAGGGCTGGCTGGTCAACACTGTGGTCAGCAAAGTGAAGAAGATGGTGCCGGCGTATTCGCTGCCCCAGGCGATTTCCTTCAAGAGCGCGTTGCGCATGGGTCGGGGCCTGGGCATCAAGCCGTTGAAGGTCGGCCTGGATGACATCGCCGTCCTGCAATACACCGGCGGCACCACCGGCCTGGCCAAGGGCGCGATGCTCACCCACGGCAATCTGGTGGCGAACATGCAGCAGGTGCGCGCCTGCCTTGGTCAGTTTGGCAGCGACGGCCAGCCGCTGTTGCGCGAAGGGCAGGAGGTGATGATTGCGCCGCTGCCGCTTTACCACATCTATGCGTTCACCGCGAATTGCATGTGCATGATGGTGTCGGGCAACCACAACGTACTGATCACCAACCCGCGTGACATCGGCGGCTTCATCAAGGAGCTGAAGAACTGGAAGTTCTCGGCGCTGCTGGGGCTCAACACGCTGTTTGTCGCGCTGATGGATCATCCGGACTTCAAGACCCTGGATTTCTCCACCCTCAAGCTCACCAACTCCGGCGGCACCGCGCTGGTCAAGGCCACCGCCGAGCGTTGGGAGCAGATCACCGGTTGCCGGATTACCGAAGGTTACGGCCTGACCGAAACCTCGCCGGTGGCCTGCACCAACCCGTACGGCGAGCTGTCGCGGATCGGCACGGTCGGTCTGCCGGTGCCGGGCACTTTGTTGAAAGTCATCAACGACGACGGCGTCGAGCAGCCGCTGGGCGAGCGCGGCGAGTTGTGCATCAAGGGCCCGCAGATCATGAAGGGCTACTGGAACAAGCCCGAGGCCACCGCCGAAGTGCTGGATGCCGAGGGCTGGTTCAAGTCCGGCGACATTGCAGTCATCGACCCGGACGGTTTCGTGCGTATCGTCGACCGCAAGAAAGACATGATCATCGTCTCCGGTTTCAACGTGTACCCGAACGAAATCGAAGACGTGGTGATGGCCCACCCGAAAGTTGCCAACTGCGCAGTGATCGGCGTGCCGGACGAGCGTTCCGGCGAGGCGGTGAAGCTGTTTGTGGTGGCGCGGGAAACTGGAGTCAGCCTGGAAGAGCTGAAGGCCTACTGCAAAGAAAATTTCACCGCTTACAAGGTGCCAAAACACATCGTGCTGCGTGAGTCGTTGCCGATGACGCCTGTCGGGAAAATTCTGCGCAGAGAGTTACGCGATATCGCATAAAAGAATTGCGCTTCACTCTAATCGCGAGCGGGCTCGCTCCCACAGGANTGAACCTGTGGAAGCGAGCCCGCTCGCGATTTTTTTGTTTCAAGCCCCCGAAAACCGGGACTTTCAAGGTGCTATAGGATTTTTGCTCTAAAATGACTGCCAGTAGTTCTTGAGTCATTAAAATGACTGTAGGGGCCGCTTTTGGCTCTAGTCGACCTTTGGCAAAGCTGCTACTCTCGGCGCGCTTTGTGACTTCTCGGCCTTGTAAAAAGCCAGACTCACCAATAAACAAACACCAATAATAATCGCATCAAATGCGGTGCTGAATTCGCGTTGCTGAGGAGTGGGCTTCCATGATCGAAGACTTTTGGAAGGATAAGTACCCCGCTGGAATTGCTGCCGACATCAATCCAGACGAGTACCCGAATATTCAGGCAGTGTTGAAGCAATCCTGCCAACGCTTCGCCGACAAACCGGCGTTCAGCAACCTGGGCAAGACCATCACCTACGGTGAACTGTACGAATTGTCCGGTGCGTTTGCCGCTTATCTGCAACAGCATACCGATTTGCAGCCCGGTGATCGAATCGCCGTGCAACTGCCCAACGTGCTGCAGTACCCGGTCGCCGTCTTCGGTGCCATCCGTGCCGGGCTGATCGTGGTCAACACCAACCCGCTGTACACCGCGCGGGAAATGGAACACCAATTCAACGACTCCGGTGCCAAGGCGCTGGTGTGCCTGGCGAACATGGCGCACCTGGCCGAAGCCGTGGTGCCGAAAACCGGCGTCAAACACGTCATCGTCACCGAAGTCGCCGACCTGCTGCCGCCGATCAAGCGCCTGCTGATCAACAGCGTCATCAAGTACGTGAAGAAAATGGTTCCAGCCTATCACCTGCCAAAAGCCGTCAAGTTCAACGACGTGCTGAGCAAGGGCCAGGGCCAGCCGGTGGCAGAAGCCAACCCGGACAGCGGCGACGTCGCGGTGCTGCAATACACCGGCGGCACCACCGGCGTGGCCAAGGGCGCGATGCTCACCCATCGCAACCTCGTCGCCAACATGCTGCAGTGCAAGGCGCTGATGGGCTCCAACCTTAATGAAGGTTGCGAGATCCTGATCACGCCACTGCCGCTGTACCACATCTATGCATTCACCTTTCATTGCATGGCGATGATGCTGATCGGTAACCACAACATCCTGATCAGCAACCCGCGCGACCTGCCGGCAATGGTCAAGGAACTCTCGAAGTGGAAGTTCAGCGGCTTCGTCGGCCTCAACACGCTGTTCGTGGCCCTGTGCAACAACGAAGGTTTCCGCAAGCTGGATTTCTCGGCGCTGAAAGTCACCCTGTCCGGCGGCATGGCCCTGCAACTGGCCGCAGCCGAGCGCTGGAAAGCGGTCACCGGTTGCCCGATCTGCGAAGGTTACGGCATGACCGAAACCAGCCCGGTGGCCACGGTCAACCCGATCCAGAACATCCAGATCGGCACCATCGGCATTCCGGTGCCGTCGACCCTGTGCAAAGTCATTGACGACGCCGGTGTCGAGCAGCCGCTGGGCGAAATCGGCGAGCTGTGCGTCAAGGGCCCGCAAGTGATGAAGGGCTACTGGCAGCGCCAGGAAGCCACCGATGAAATGCTCGACAGCGAAGGCTGGCTGAAGACCGGCGACATCGCGCTGATCCAGCCGGACGGCTACATGCGCATCGTCGATCGCAAGAAAGACATGATTCTGGTGTCCGGTTTCAACGTGTATCCGAACGAACTGGAAGACGTGCTGGCGGCCCTGCCGGGCGTGTTGCAGTGCGCAGCCATCGGCGTTCCGGACGAAAAATCCGGCGAGGCGATCAAGATCTTCATCGTCGCCAAACCGGGTGTCACCCTGACCAAGGAACAGGTGATGGAGCACATGCGCGCCAACGTCACCGGCTACAAGGTGCCGCGTTCCGTGGAGTTCCGCGATGCGTTGCCGACCACCAACGTCGGCAAGATCCTGCGTCGCGAACTGCGTGACGAAGAGCTGAAGAAGATCAAGGCGAAGAACGCCGCGTAAAACAGGAAGCCCGCAGATGCGGGGCTTTTTGTTAGTGCAGGTTGTAGATTTGTAGTGACTGTGAGGTCGCTTTCGCGAGCAAGCCCGCTCCCACATTCAACCGCGTTCCTCCAATTGGAATACAGGCGAATGTGGGAGCGGGCTTGCTCGCGAAGCTTTTTCTGCTACTGGCGGAACGGCGCGAAGTTCACGTTGGTGCCCGCCGGGCGCATGTCCTGCAGGTACGAGTCCTTGTCGGCGCTCAGTTCCAGGCTCAGGGCCGCCTTGCGTTTGCCTTCGTTGCGGATCACCAGGCCTTCGAGTTTCTCGCGCAGGAACACGGTCGGCACTTTCAGATGCAACAGTTCGTCGGTGGCCGGGGTGTGCATCAACAGGTGGATCCACTCGTACTGACCGATCGCCAGGCGCGACACCGGCAGGTCGAACCACCAGATGTTGCGGTTACGGTTCAGTTCGGCGAAGTGGCAGTTGTTGGTGCCGAGCACGGCACCGCCCAATTCCTGGTTGCGACGGGCGATGGCCTGCTTTTTATCGAGTTTCATAACATTCCTGCGGGGTCGGTTCTGTGGCGCCTGGCGCCCTTTTGATGGGCATTCTCGGGGGTACGCTCGTAAACATAAAGCCCAACCTGCACACCGCGACGAAATGAAGCCCTGAAAATAAATGAAACTTGGCGCAAACCGGGTCAGTCAATCATTACGTACTGACTTTCCCCCGTTAATGTTCCAAGGAGAATCACCATGGGTAGCACGAGCGATAAAGTGAAAGGCATGGCCAACGAAGCGGTCGGCAACGTCAAGCAAGGTGTCGGTAAAGCCACCGATAACACCAAACTGCAGGCCGAAGGCAAAGTGCAAGAGAAGAAAGGCGAGGCCCAGCAAGCGGTGGGCAAAGCCAAGGATGCGGTCAAGAAAGGCGTCGACAAGGCCTGATCAGGCCTTGAACGAAACAGCGAAGCGGCCATCCAAGGATGGCCGTTTTCGTATCCCGCTCACATGCGGTCAAGGAACACAGTGTTTCAAAGTCGCCAAGTAAGCTACTTTGATGAGAGAAAAACGGCCCCTGAGTCGCCACGACTTCAACCTGTTTTGCGGCGAAAGGAGACGCGAATGATTTTCCCCGACATGAAAGGTCTGCCCCTGCACCGGGTGATGGTGCGCACGGTCACCGAATTCGTCGACGACGAGATGTCGACCTACGCCTCGGCACTGGCCTACCAGATGCTGTTCTCGCTGTTCCCGTTCATTCTGTTTCTGATTGCCCTGATCGGTTTCCTGCACCTGCCGGACTTCTTCTCCTGGCTGCGCCTGCAATCGGAGCTGGTGTTGCCGCCCCAGGCGCTGGAGCAGGTCAACCCGGTGATCGATCAACTGCAGCAATCCAAGGGCGGCCTGCTTTCGGTGGGTATCGTCATCGCCCTGTACACCGCGTCTGCCGGCGTGCGCCTGATGATGAGCGCGATGAACGCCGCCTACGACGTGGTCGAGGGGCGGCCCCTGTGGAAGCGCTTTCCGCTGTCGATCATCTACACCGTCGGCATCGCCGGCATGTTGCTGGTGGCCGCAGCGCTGATGGTGCTCGGCCCGCAGGTGATGGGCTGGATCGCCGCGCAGGTCGGGCTCGAAGAAGTCATCGTCACCCTGTGGACCATCGCCCGCTGGCCGGTGATCGTGATCCTGATGATGGTGGCCGTGGCGCTGATCTACTACGTGATGCCCGACGTCAAACAGGAATTCCGTTTCATCACCCCCGGCTCGGTGCTGGCGGTGGTGGTGTGGATCATCGCGTCCCTGGGCTTCGCGTTCTACGTCAAGACGTTCGCCAACTACAACGCCATGTATGGCAGCATCGGTGCAATCATCGTGCTGTTGCTGTATTTCTACATTTCCGCCGCCGTGTTGTTGCTCGGTGCGGAGATGAATGCGGTGATCGAACACATGTCCAGCGAGGGCAAGGATTCGGGCGAGAAAGTCCCCGGCGAACTCGATGAACATCCCAAACAACACGTTTCCGGCCTCGGGCGCGATCACTCGCTCAAGCCGAACACTGACGAAGCCTGATCATGATCCGTGAAATCCTGAAGATGGGCGATGACCGCCTGTTGCGCATCGCCCCGCCAGTGCCCGCCGAAATGCTCGACAGTCCCGAGCTGTGGCAATTGATCGACGACATGTTCCAGACCATGGAAAGCGTCGGCGGCGTCGGTCTCGCCGCGCCGCAGATCGGTGTCGATCTGCAACTGGTGATCTTCGGTTTCGAGCACAGCGAGCGTTATCCGGACGCCGAAGCAGTGTCGCAGACGATCCTGATCAACCCGCTGATCACGCCGCTCAGTCCGCTGATGGAAGAGGGCTTCGAAGGCTGCCTGTCGGTGCCGGGCCTGCGGGGCGCGGTGGATCGATACCAGCGGATCCTTTACGAAGGCGTCGACCCCAAGGGTGGGCCGATCTCGCGGGAGGCCTCAGGGTTCCATGCGCGGGTGGTACAGCATGAATGCGATCACCTGATCGGGCGGCTGTACCCGTCGCGCATTACCGATTTCAGCAAGTTCGGTTTTACCGAAGTGATGTTTCCGGATCTCGATCCCAACGCTGACGACTGACTAGCCCGCGCGCGGTGCCAGTTCCATGGCAATCATCGGCTTGCTCCGCGCATACCGGCTCAAGCGTTCGGCCATGGCCTGGGGCAGGGCGGGGTCGAAGGTGAAGCTGCGCCGCTCGTAGAATCCGCGCAAGTCCGGGTGGCAGAACAACCACACCGGCCCCTCGACGTCCTTCACCGCTTCGGCAATCAGCTGTGCGGCAATGCCTTGCTCACGGCAGGCCGGATCGACGAACAACCCGGTCAACCAATGTCCGCCGAACACCGGCCGCAGGCACAGCGCCGCCACGATTTCCTCCCGCCGCGCCACCCACAATTGCGCCTCGCGCACGGCTTTCATCGACGATTGATGCTGGCGGTAGAACTTGTTCATCAACGGCCAGGAGAGGTCGTCGAGCTGGCTGTAACGGATGTCGGTCATGAATCGGACTGCCGGTGCAAAAGCCGCGGATTATAAAACAACGTGCCCGCCGGGATAGGTGTATACCTGATCTCACATCCCCTCTGAGTGGAGTACGCATCATGTCCAAAGGTATGGATTCGAAGAAAGCCGCGAAGAAGAAACCAGCCAAGACCGCCATCGAAAAACGCCACGAGAAGAGGGCGAAAAAAGTCGACATCTTTGGCCATTGATCACGCCGTTCGGGAGCCCGGATCCGGGCTCCTGTCTTGCCTTGAAAACAGCCCGCAAAAATAATCTGCAAGATTTCCCGTTGGTGTTGCACAGAACGATCAGACCCTCGTTCCGAGCCACGCCATGCCCCACTATTTCGACGATGCCCATCGCCTACAGATCGAAACCCTGCGCCAGCGCTTCACCGCCCGCACCGAGTGGCCGACCTGGCTGCTGCTGATTGGCGTATATGGTGGCTGGTTCGCGATTGTGCTGGGCAGCGAATGGCTCGGCGTCTGGTGGAGCACGCTGCTGCTGATTCCGTTACTGGTGCTGTGGCTGTCGGTGCAGCACGAATTGCTTCACGGTCATCCGACGCGCTGGACCTTCGTCAACAAAATCCTCGGCTATGCGCCGTTTGCGGTGTGGTATCCCTACACGCTCTATCGCGACAGCCATTTGCAGCACCATCGCGATGAAGACCTGACGATTCCCGGCGTCGATCCCGAAAGCCGTTACTTGAGTGCCGAGCGCTGGCAGGGCCGTTCGTTGTTCGAACGCAGCCTGCACTGGCTGAACAAAACCGTATTGGGCCGATTCATTCTTGGCGCGCCGCTGGCGTTGCTGGCGCTGGCCGGTGAAGAACTGCAACGTCTGAAAAGCGGCGAGCGCCAGGCCTGGCTGATGTGGTTGACCCACGGCGCCCTGACCGTGCTGATGCTTTTTTTCATCGCCCGCTACAGCGTGTTGCCGGTGTGGCATTACCTGTTTTTGATCAGCGTCCCGGCGCTGTCGATCGCGATGGTTCGCTCCTACTATGAACACCGACCGCACACGCAACCGGAGCAGCGCACGGTGCTCAACGAAGCCGGATGGCCGTGGCGCTGGCTGTTCCTGAACCTGAATTTCCATCTGGTGCATCACGACTTGCCGAAGCTTTCGTGGTACGACTTGCCCGAGGCCTACCGCATGCGCCGGGAACAGTGGGTGGCGCGCAGCGGCGGGTTTCTGGTGCAAGGTTATGGGCAACTGTGGCGCCGGCACGGCATCAAGCCGGTCGACAGCCCGCAGCATCCGTTTATTTGAGGCGACCATGACGTCAGGTTACGCAGAACTGTTGATGTACATCGCACCCGAGCCGATTCGCGCGGCGAACGAGCAGTGGCTGGCGCGGATTCTCGAACACCTCGGCCGTTCGCGGCTCGATGCCGACGGCTTGTCGTTGCTTGAACTTTGGCGCTCGCCTGATTTGTTGCTGACCCAGACCTGCGGCTATCCGCTGATGACCGCGCTGCGTGGGCAGGTCAGGATTGTCGGTCGTCCGCGTTACGAATTGCCTGACGCCACTGCCGGCAATCATTGCAGCCTGATCCTCACCCGTGCCGATGATCCGCGCCGCAATCTGGCGGAGTTCTTCGACAGTCGCGGGGTGATCAACAGCGAGGACTCCAACAGCGGCATGAACCTGTTGCGTCAGCGTTTGGCGCCGCTGCTTCGGGACGGTCAGTTTTTCGCCTCTGTGGGCATCAGTGGCGGGCATCGCGAAAGCCTGCGCTGGTTGCGCGAAGACCGCGCCGATCTGGCGGCCATCGACAGCGTGACCTTTGCGTATCTGGCGCAATACGCCGCCGCAGAGGTCAGCGGCTTGCGGGTGGTGGCACGCAGTGCGTTCAGCCCGACCTTGCCCTTCATCACCGCTGCCAGCACGACGGACGAACAGATTGAACACCTGCGCCGGGCGATGAATCGCAGCCTTCAAGACCTGCCCGATGTGGCCCGCATCCTCGGTTTGCCCGAAGTCCTGCCCGCCAGTGAAAGTGATTACCTCGTCCTGCTGGATTATCAGCGCGAGGCCGAAGAACTGGGTTATGGCCGCTTGCGCTAGCAGTCTCTTGTAATTCACTAATGGAATATAAAAATTCTTTTTAAGTATTTTTAACGCATAAGGCGCCTTGCTAGGATCGCGCCACCGGACGACCGGACATTCAGCGACCCTTGACCAAGGAGCCCCCATGTCCGGCGCCGACTCATCCCATCGCAATCATGTGCACACGTTGTTTGGCGACCATTACCAGTGGTTGTGCACACGTCTGCGTCGGCAATCGAATGATGCGGCCACCGCCGAAGACATCGCCGCCGAAACCTTCGCGCAACTGCTCGAATCGCCGGGCCTGACCGCCATCCGTGAACCCCGCGCCTTGCTCACCACCATCGCCCAACGCCTGCTGTACGAGCGCTGGCGGCGGCGTGATCTGGAGCGTCGGCATTTGCATCAGCTTCATCAGGGTGACTTCGATCACCCGCCGTCTCCCGAAGAACTCGCCGACCTGTCGCAGAGCCTCAAGCACCTGGACCGGACGCTCCAGCGCCTGCCGGGCAAAGTCCGTTCGACCTTCCTGCTGGCGCGAATCGACGGCCTGACCTACCCGCAAATCGCCGCTGAACTGGGTATCTCCCAACGTTCGGTGAGCCTGTACATGACCCGCTCCCAGGCCTTGTGCAACCGCCACAGCGCCAACCAAACCCTGATTTCCTCCCAGAACAAGAGGTCCGCATGAGATCGCTCAAAACCCTGCTCGGCAGTTCGCTGCTGGCCCTGACCCTGACCGCCGGCCACGCCGTGGCAGCGGAAAAAACCGCGCCGATCCACTTCGGTGACATCACCTGGGAAAGCGGCAGTTTCATCACCGAAGTGCTGCGCCTGATCGTCGAGAAAGGCTACGGCTACCCGACCGACACCCTGCCGGGCAGCACCGTCAGCCTGGAGGCGGCGCTGGCGAAAAACGACATTCAGGTGATCGGCGAAGAGTGGGCAGGGCGTAGTCCCGCGTGGGTCAAGGCTGCCGCCGAGGGCAAGGTGTTTGGCCTCGGCGACACGGTGAAGGGCGCCACCGAAGGCTGGTGGGTGCCGGAATACGTGATCAAGGGCGACCCGGAGCGCGGGATCAAACCGCTGGCGCCGGAACTGAAATCCGTGGCCGATCTGCCGCGCTACAAGGATGTGTTCAAGGACCCGGAAGACCCGAGCCGCGGGCGCTTCCTCAACAGCCCGACCGGCTGGACCTCTGAAATCGTCAACAGCCAGAAACTCAAGGCGTATGCGTTGAACGACAGTTACGTCAACTTCCGCACCGGCTCCGGCGCGGCGCTGGATGCCGAGGTGGCGTCGTCGATCAAGCGGGGCAAACCGGTGCTGTTCTACTACTGGTCGCCGACGCCGCTGCTCGGTCGCTTCAAACTGGTGAAGCTGGAAGAGCCACCGTTCGACGCCGAAGCCTGGAAAACCCTGGCCGATGCCAACAACCCCAATCCGAGAGGCACCCGTTCGATGCCGGCGAGCCTGGCGATTGGCGTGTCGGCGCCGTTCAAGGCGCAGTATCCGGAGCTGGTGACGTTCTTTGAAAAGGTCGACTTGCCGATCGATCTGTTGAACCAGACCCTGGCCGGGATGAGCGAGAAGCGCCAGCAACCACGCCAGGTTGCCGAGGCGTTCCTGCGCGATCAACCGCAAGTGTGGAAGCCTTGGGTGCCGGGTGATGTGGCGAACAAGGTGAGTGGGAGTCTGTAGTTCTTTCCGATATTTCTGTAGTGCTGCACCGACGCCATCGCGGGCAAGCCCGCTCCCANCCCGCGATGGCGTCCGACCGGCAAAAACGTTTTTGCGCTGAACCGTTTCTTGTCCGCTTCCTGTCCGAACTCCCGCATTACTGGCCGACTAGTGGCCTTGCGCAAGGCCTTGCGCTGTCTATGCTCATTCATAACTAACTATGTCGACCGCCATTCAAAGCGCTCCGACGGCAATCGGTTAGCCGTGAACAAAGCTGCCAGAGTGCGCAATCCAAGGCACCGACACTTGACCGACAAGGAGCTGTTTTTTAAATGGAAGTTCTTCTGCATGTTAGGAATGGCCCGCCTGCGGGCTATCAAGAAAAGGATGTCTTGATTAGAGCGTCGCTGCATGGACTCTTTGATTAGTCATCGTTTATCACCTGACAACTTCCTCCCGTGGAGGAAGGCGTGTGCCTGTTCTGTGGAACGTAGTGGTGGATTCTGAAAGACCTGAACTTTCATCAAATCAAAAGAACGCGCGGAAGGTGATAGAGACATGTTCAACCTACATCACAAGGCTGATCTGCAGGAAATCGAACGTTTCAGCTGTGCCCTGACCGAAGCCAACGCCAAGCTGGCGGCGATCAGCCGTTCGATGGCAATGATCGAATTCACCCCCGAGGGCATCGTTCTGGATGCCAATGACAACTTCTGCAAGACCATGGGCTACAGCGCCGATGAAGTGCGTGGCAAACACCACCGGATCTTTTGTGAAGAGGAGTTTTACCGCAGCGAGGAATACGCCAAATTGTGGCGTGACCTGGCCCGGGGCGAACCCATCAGCGGCACTTTCCTGCGTTTGAACAAAAGCGGTCGGGAGATCTGGCTCGAAGCCAGTTACATGCCGGTGTATGGCCCGGACAAACAGGTCCGAAGTGTGATCAAAGTGGCGGCGGACATCACCGCGCGAGTGAACAAGGAGAAGGAAGAGGAGAGCATGCTGGCCGCCATCGGTCGCTCTATGGCGGTGATCGAGTTCACCCCGGAAGGCAATGTGATCACGGCCAACGACAACTTTCTCAAAACCATGCAGTACTCGCTCAACGAAATCGTCGGCCATCACCACAGTCTGTTCTGTCACCGGGTCGAAGCCGAATCCGCGCAATACAAGGCGTTCTGGGCTTCGCTCAATCGCGGCGAATATCACTCGCACCGCTTCGAGCGCAAGAACAAGTCCGGGCAGACCGTTTACCTCGAAGCTTCTTACAACCCGCTGTTCGACGCCAAGGGCCGGTTGTACAAAGTGGTGAAGTTCGCCAGCGACATCACCCACCAGATGACTACCTTACAGACTGCTGCGGAATCGGCTCACAGCACCTCGGTACAAAACGACGCCTGTGCGCAAAAAGGCTCACAGGTCGTGCAGCAAACGGTGCAGATCATTCAGGACATTTCCCGCGACCTCAACGAAGCGGCGCTGAGCATCGATGCGGTCAGCAAACAGTCGGACATCATCGGCACCATCGTTCAGACCATTCGCGGCATTGCCGATCAGACCAACCTGCTGGCGCTCAACGCCGCCATTGAAGCGGCGCGGGCGGGTGAGCACGGGCGGGGTTTTGCCGTGGTGGCGGACGAGGTGCGCAGCCTCGCGGCGCGGACCAGTCAGGCAACCCTGGAGATCGTTGATGTGGTGCGCAAGAACCACGAGTTGTCATTGAGCGCAGTGTCGAGCATGCAGTCGAGCCTGAGCCGCACCGGGCTCGGGGTGGAACTGGCGAACGAGGCGGGGGATGCGATTCGGGAGATTCAGCAGGGCTCGCGGCATGTGGTGGATGCGATCAGCCAGTTCAACGAGACGTTGCAGCTAAATTAATTAAGTCTGCGAGTGATGGTAATGCCGCTCGTTCAGTAAGCCTCGATTAGAATCAAGGGCTCTGGCAACATTCAGAGCCCTTGATGCTTGTTACAGTAGGTCATACGTTCCGTCAAACTCTCCCTCTAACTTCAAGAGCCGGCCTATGCCATCGTAATAGTACACAGTGAAAGTCGCAGTGTGATGAGCGAAAGTAGGATCAACTGTCAACCTTACCTCCCCGTCGCAATGGTATCCCAGATATGTCATGAGGCCATTGTGGCCCGTCCCCACCCGGATGGTGTTGAGGCCCTCCGAGATCGGGACGCCATAAACGATGACCACATTGCCGACTGGTGCGTAGGCAAGGAACTGATCAACGGTGAATTCGATACGCTCCGAATCATAGTCCTTTCCCAAGTCCACGTTGTTGAAGAAACTCTTTGCTTTTAAATGACCAACGAAACCATCCCTTCTCATGATGAACTCCTGCTCAGCGTCATTAATCTTTGTGTAGATGCATGGCAGCTACCAGCTCGATTAAACGGATCTGATCTGACGATGGCTACTGTCATATCTGACAGGTAAGTCGTTCTTTCCGATGAGTGGTCAAGGTGGTGTGCGAGACAAACACCGGGAAACAGAGCAGACAGTACTCGATTGAGTACTGTCTACGGGTATTAAAGTGAGGCGAGGAACTTGTCAGCCGACTCGTCGCTGATCTTCGCCGAGTTGGCGTCTTGCTTGTTCTGCTTCTCGGCTTCGGCCAGCTTCATCTTGTCCTGCAGACGCTCGGCGATCTCTTTGCCGATTGCCAGTTGTTTCTCCGGCGGCATGGCTTTGATGTCGTCCTCGGTCAGGCCCATTTCCTGGAGGATACTGTCGCGCAGACGCTGTTCCGGCGTTTTGCTCATGTAGTCCTTGAACTCATCCATAGCCGATGAGCCCGTGGATTTGGTCTGCGAAGAATCGGAGGTTTGCAGAGCGACACGGGTCTTGGCGAACGCCTCGTCGACGTTGTCGCTGATGCGCGTGGCTTCGCTGACTTGCTGGGTCGCCAGTTGCGTGGCCGATTCCTGCACCTTGGCGGTGGCTTCGGCGGTTTGCGCCTGGGCCTGGTTTTGCAGGGTTTGCAGCATCGCGCCGTGCAGGCCGCCTTGCAGTCCGGCTGCGGCGGTGGCGGTTGCATCGTCATTCAGCTGCTTGGGTAGATGAATGATTTGTTGTTGTTTTGCACTGACCAACATGATGAATGAACCTGTAGGTAATGACTGTCAGCCCTAGGCAGCAATTACCGTGCCTGTTGAATAAATTAATATTTATCAATGGCTTGTCGTTTTTCGTGAACAGGTAAAGCGGTCATCCCTTGCCGGTGGGCGGCAGAGGATGACCGTTGTCCGTCAGCGATGGGCAATGTTTTCCAGCGCCAGGTTTCGGGTGCGGGGGCCGAAATAGCCGATGGTCAGCATCACGATCAGCATGCTGGCGACGATGAACGCCAACACGCCCGGTGTGCCGAAGTGGTCGAGGAACAGACCGATCAACAGGCTGCTGAATACCGTCGACAAGCGACTGAACGAATAGCAGAAGCCCACCGCCCGGGCGCGGATGTTGGTGGGGAACAGCTCGCTCTGATAGGAGTGATAACTGAAGCTCAGCCAGGCGTTGCAGAAGGTAATCATCACGCCGCAAAAGATCAGGCCGAAGGCGCTGGTCTGCAACGCGAACAGGGTGCCGAAGGTCATGGCGCCGAGGGCCGAGCCGACGATCTGCCACTTGTTCTCGAAACGGTTGGCGAATTTGACGAACAGCAGCGGGCCGAGGGGGTAGGCGAGGGTGATGATGAACGCGTACATCAGGCTGTGAGTGACGCTGACGCCCTGACCGGAAAGCAACGCCGGCAGCCAGTTGCCGAAGCCGAAGAAACCGATCGCCTGGAAAATGTGAAAGACGATCAGCATCAACGCGCGGCGGCGATAGGGCGGTTGCCAGATATCGGCGAAACGGCCCTTGCCTTCGACATCGACGGCTACCGCTTCCGGTGCATCCAATGGCTTGCGGTGATCCTTCTCGCAGCGCGCCTCGATGTTATCGAGAATCCGGTTCGCCTCATCGAAGCGGCCATGCTGCGCCAGCCAGCGCGGCGACTCCGGCAGACGTTTGCGCAGCCACCAGATGAACAGTGCAAACACCGCGCTCGCCAACACCACCCAACGCCAGCCGGACACCCCGAACGGCGCTTGCGGCACCAGCCACCAGGACATCAACGCCACTGCCGGCACCGACAGGAACTGCACGAAAAATGCGAAGGCAAACGCCGAACTGCGCATGCGCTTGGGCACCAGTTCCGAGAGGTAGGCGTCGATGGTCACCAGTTCGATGCCGAGGCCGATGCCCACCAGAAAACGCATGCAGATGATCCCCAACGCCGAACTCTGCACGCCCATCAGTACCGTGGCCACGGTGTACCAGACCAGCGCGAAGGTGAAGATCGCCCGCCGACCGAACCGATCGGCCATCGGGCTCAGCAGACTGGCGCCGAGAAACAAACCGAGGAACGTCGCCGAGGCGAACGCAGCCTGATCGGAGAAACCGAACACGCCCTGATTGCCGGTGGCGAAGATGCCATCGCGGATCAGGCCGGGGCTGATGTAGGCGGTCTGGAACAGGTCGTAGAGTTCGAAAAAACCACCGATCGACAGCAGCGCCACCAGCCCCCAGAGGGTGGCGACTGCCGGGAGGCGGTCGATGCGGGCGGAGATCTCGGCGGCGCGTATCGGGTCGATGCCGTCGCATTGCGCGGCGGGGGCGTTTGCAGTCATGGGCTGATCCATTTTTTATTGATGGAAAAGCTTAGCCTGCTATCGGAAATCAAGGATTGTTTATATCGGCGGTTGGCACGGGAAAACCGCCGATTTCTTGCAATATTCGCTTACCAATTAACGATTTATGTCGCGGGCTGCGGATCCGGCAATGCCGAGGCCGGAAGGCCGAACACCTTATCGAACAGCCAGTTGAACGCGAAGGTGTAGCAAGGGATGAACACGATCAGCGCCAGGTCCAGCAAAAAGGCCTGCACCAGACTGATGTTCATCCACCAGGCGATCAGTGGAATCAGGAACACGATCAGCGTCAGCTGGAAGCCGACGGCGTGGGCAATGCGCCGTTTCACCGTGCGGGTTCGCGACACTTGGCGGCTTTCCCAGCGCTCGAACAGCGAGGTGTAAATGAAATTCCAAGTCACGGCGATGCTGGTAATGATCACTGCCAGCGGGCCAGTGCTGCCGGGCGAGGTGCCGGACAACAAGGCCAGGCCAAGGGCCGAGAAGGTCATGCCGATCACTTCATAGAGCGACACATAGACCAGTTTGCGTTTGACGCCTTGCATGGGGAATTGCCTCTTTCTTGCGACTTGTGGCCAGTGGGACTGGCGAAGGCGACGAAAGATAGCTTCAATAGAGGTGACAGAAAAAGTCAGTAGCTTTCAGTTTTATTGATAGGTGTGAGACGTGAATTTCAACAGTGAAAGCATCGAGCTGTTTCTTGCCGTGATTGAGCGGGGCTCGTTTTCCGCCGCAGCCAGGGCATTGGGCAAAGTCCCGTCGGCGGTGAGCATGGCCATCGGCAATCTGGAGGCCGAACTCGGTTACTCGCTGTTTGATCGCAGCCATCGAGAACCGCAGCCCACTGCGATGGCGCTGTCGCTGGTACCCCATGCGCGGCTGATCGCCGATCAGCTCAAGCAATTGCAGGTACATGCAGTGCAGTTGTCGCTGGGGCTGGAGAGCAAGTTGTCGATCGGCGTGGCGGCGGATATCGACCGCCGACGGTTGCTGACAGCGATCAAGGACCTCAGCGAGCGTCATCCGCTGCTCGACATCGAAGTGCTGACTGCGCCGCAGGATGATGTGCTGGCAATGCTTCACAGTGGCCGGGTCAGCGTGTGCCTGGCGTTCGCCGGGTTGAGCGTGAATGTGCTGGAACGGTTTCAGTTCGTCGGCAGTGAGCGAATGATCGCCACGCTGGCGGCGGATAGCCCGCTGTTGCAGGGACAGGATCTGTTTCTCGAGGATCTGGTGCATGTGCGGCAGATCGTCGTCGGCAGTCGTGATTTGCCGATCAGCGAAACCCGGCCGCTGGTGGCCGAATCCCACTGGCGCACCGACAACCTGGAAACGGCGCTGGAGATGGTCGAGGCAGGGTTGGGCTGGGGCAATTTTCCGCTGTCGGTGGTGCAGCCCTGGCTTGAAAGCGGACGGCTGAAACGGCTGAATTTCCGCAACATCGAAAACGGCCTGGTGCTGCCGGTGCATGCGGTATGGCTCAAGAGCCAGCCGTTGCAGAAGGGCGCGCTGGCTCTGGTGGAGTTGCTGGGCGGTTGAGTCAGGTGCTCTCGCGGATTTTGAGTTCGAAGCCCATGTCTTCCACCGGCCGCGCCACGCTGTTGCCGGCCATCAGCGTCAGCATCTGTTCCGCTGCACGCTTGCCGATCGCTTCTCGGGGCGTGTTGATGCTGCTCAGGCGCGGCACCATGTGTTCCGACATCGGCAGGTCGTTGAAGCCGAGGATCGCCACTTGCTCGGGGATCTTGATCCGGTTGCGCAGCGCTTCAAGCAATGCGCCCTGAGCGAGGTCGTCATTGCCGAAGAAGATCGCATCGACATCCGGATGCGCCGCCAGCAATTGCAGGAACAACTCGCCACCCAGACCTACGGACGATGAACGCGGGGTCAGCACTTCCAGATCCGGATCGTAGCGACCGGCCTTCTGTAGCGCTTTGCGAAAGCCTTCACCGCGCAGCAGGGTGCGCTGATCGAGCTGCGCACCGATGTACGCCAGGCGCTTGCGGCCACGGGACAGCAAATGTTCGGCAGCCGTTTCGCCGGCGCTGAGCTGCGAGAAGCCGACGCAGTTCACCCCGGCGGCGCTGTCCAGTTCCATCATGTACACGCAGGGAATGTTGCTGGCCTCGATCATCCGCCGCGAACTTTCGGTGCGGTCGAAACCGGTCAGCAGCAAACCGCGTGGCTGATAGGCCATGTAGTTGCGCAGCAGGTTTTCTTCTTCATCGCGGGAATAGTGGAAGTTGCCGATCAGCACTTCGAAGCCTTTGGGCGTCAGTACCCGATGAATGGCTTCCAGGGTGTCGATGAATAAAAGGTTGGACAGCGAAGGCACCAGAACCACCACCGAATGGCTCTGGGCCGAGGCCAGGGCGCGGGCGGCGGGGTTGACCACGTAGTTGAGTTCCAGCGCGGCTTTCTGGACTTTTTCCACCAGTTCGGTGGCAACCGTGCTGACCCCACGCAGGGCGCGGGAAGCGGTAATCGGGCTGACGCCGGCCAGACGGGCGACTTCATTAAGGGTGGGACGGCCGGTGGTGCGGGTGTTTTTATCGTTTTTAGGGGTGGTCATCGGGCGGCTTGCCAAACAAAAATCAAGGCACTAAGGTAGCGCTGTCCTTATGCAGCTGCAAATGCGTAAGCGAGGTCCTGCCTGATCCTCGCTTTTTGGCGTACGGACAAAACCTGCTGCAACCCAAAAAAACGACAAGAAGGCGTCGGCAACTTCTGCCTGTGCACTAGAGTCATAGCTAGCAAAGGTAGCGCTGTCTGCGCGCTGAGGTGTTACATGAATCATCCCATCACCGCCCTGGTCATCATGGGCGTTGCCGGTTGCGGCAAGACGTGCGTCAGCGAGGCCCTGTGCCAATTGAGCGGCGCCACTGCCATTGAAGGCGATACTTTCCATCCGGCCGCGAACATCGAAAAGATGAGCGCGGGGATCCCCCTGAACGACGAAGACCGTGCCGGCTGGCTCGACAGCCTGTGCGATGAGCTGCGTCGCGTCGATGCCCTGGGCGAACGCCCGGTGCTGACTTGCTCGGCCCTCAAACACAGTTATCGCGAAGTGCTGCGCAGCGCCTTGCCGGGCCTGGGTTTCGTGTTCCTCGAATTGACGCCTGAAGTCGCCGCCGAACGTGTGTCCCACCGTCCGGGCCACTTCATGCCGGCCACCTTGATCGAAAGCCAGTTCGCCACCCTCGAGTCGCCCAAGGGCGAGCCGCTGACCCTGGCCCTGAATGCTTCGATCCACAGCGTTGAAGAATTGGCGTCGCAAGCCCACGTCTGGTGGCAGGCCCATGGCCTGAAACAGGCGGTATGAGTGTGATTGCGAAGATAGCGCTGTCCATGCGACTTCTGATTAACCCGCTTTAATAACAACAACAAACCAGGAGACACCCCCTCATGTTTGGCATGTCCCATGACGCCTACCTGCTGCTCGATGCAGTGGTTACGGTGATCGGACTCATCGTCCTGATCACCAAATTCAAGATTCACCCCTTCATTGCCCTGACCATCGCCGCCGCGTTCCTCGGCCTGACCTCCGGCATGCCGATCGGCACCATCATCAAGGCGTTCCAGGACGGCTTCGGTGGCGTGCTCGGTTTCGTCGGCATCATCCTCGCGCTGGGTACGATGCTCGGCAAGATGATGGCCGAATCCGGCGGTGCCGATCAGATCGCCCAGACCCTGATCCGCGCCTTCGGCAAGGACAAGGTTCAGTGGGCGATGATGTTCGCCGCGTTCCTGGTGGGCATTCCGCTGTTCTTCGAAATCGGCTTCGTGCTGCTGATTCCGCTGGTGTTCATCGTGGCTCGCCGCACCGGTGTGTCGATCATCAAGATCGGTATCCCGCTGCTCGCCGGCCTGTCCGCCGTGCACGGTCTGGTGCCGCCGCACCCGGGCCCGCTGCTGGCCATCGGCGTGTTCGGTGCCGACATCGGCAAGACCATTCTTTACGGTCTGATCGTCGCACTGCCGACCGCCATCATCGCCGGTCCGATCTTCGGTACGTTCATCGCCAAGCACATTCCGGGTCATCCGAACCAGGAACTGGTCGATCAACTGGCCCGTGAAAACGATTCGGCCAATCTGCCGAGCTTCAGCATCACCCTGGTCACCGTGCTGCTGCCGGTGTTCCTGATGCTGCTGAAAACCTTCGCTGACGTGGCGCTGCCGGACGGTCATTTCTTCCGCACCTGGATGGACATGATCGGTCACCCGATTTCGGCACTGTTGCTGGCATTGCTGCTGTCGCTGTACACCTTCGGTCACAAGCAGGGCATCGGTTCTCAGCAGATGCTCAAATGGCTCGACGCGAGCCTGGCGCCGACTGCCGCGATCATCCTGATCATCGGTGCCGGCGGTGGCTTCAAGCAGATGCTGGTGACCAGCGGCGTGGGCGACGTGATCGGCCACATGGCGGTCAGCGCGCAGATCTCGCCGATCCTGCTGGCGTGGCTGGTGGCGGCGGTGATCCGCATCGCGACGGGTTCGGCTACTGTGGCGACCATCACTGGCGCGGGCATCGTGGTGCCGGTGGTGGGGATGATCCCGGGCGTGAACCGTGAGCTGCTGGTGCTGGCCACCGGTGCCGGTTCGCTGATCCTGTCCCACGTCAACGACGCCGGTTTCTGGCTGGTGAAGCAGTACTTCAACATGACCGTGGCCGAGACCTTCAAGACCTGGACGGCGATGGAAACCATCCTGTCGGTGGTGGGTCTGGGCTTTATTCTGTTGTTGTCGCTGTTCGTTTAACCTCGAACGCAAGACACAAAAAAACCGCAGCGATGCGGTTTTTTTGTGGGTGATCAATTTACGGGCTGGACAACCCAACCCTGTGGGAGCGGGCTTGCCCGCGAAGGCGTCAT
>NZ_JBQEQB010000008.1:100473-161715 GCF_052046055.1 Pseudomonas sp. 22082 | reverse complement strand
CCGCCTTCGCGGGCAAGCCCGCTCCCACAGTGTGACGTGTCGTCAGACGATTTTCGGTGCCAGGCCATCCGCCCGGAACATCCCGCGAATCCCGCGTACCGCCTGGCGAATCCGGTCCTGGTTTTCGATCAGCGCAAAGCGCACGTGATCGTCGCCGTACTCACCAAAACCGACACCCGGCGAGACGCAGACCTTGGCCTCGGCCAACAGCTTCTTGGCGAATTCCAGCGAACCGAGGTGCGCGTAGGCGTCGGGAATCTTCGCCCAGACGTACATCGAAGCTTTCGGGTTCTCGACCATCCAGCCCAGTTCATGCAGGCCTTTGACCAGCACATTGCGGCGCTGGCGATATTGCTCGGCGATGTCGCGCACGCATTGCTGATCGCCTTCCAGCGCAGCAATCGCGGCCACCTGCAGCGGGGTGAAGGTGCCGTAGTCGTGGTAGCTCTTGATCCGCGCCAGGGCGCTTACCAGCTCCGGGTTGCCGACCATGAAGCCGATGCGCCAGCCCGCCATGTTGTAGCTCTTGGACAGGGTGAAAAACTCCACCGCAATGTCCTTGGCGCCCGGCACCTGCATGATCGACGGGGCTTTCCAGCCGTCGTAGACGATGTCGGCGTAGGCCAGGTCGTGCACCACCAGCACGTCGTACTGTTTGGCGAGGGCGATCACCCGTTCGAAGAAGTCCAGCTCCACGCACTGCGCGGTCGGGTTCGACGGGAAGCCGAGGATCATCATCTTCGGTTTCGGGATCGAGCCGCGAATCGCCCGCTCCAGCTCGGCGAAGAAGTCCACGCCCGGCACCAGCGGCACCGACCGCACCTGGGCGCCGGCAATCACGGCACCGTAGATGTGAATCGGGTAGCTCGGATTTGGCACCAGCACGGTGTCGCCCTGATCCAGGGTCGCCAGCATCAGGTGCGCCAGGCCTTCCTTGGAACCGATGGTGACGATGGCTTCGCTTTCCGGGTCGATCTCGACCGCGTAGCGCTCCTTGTACCAGTTGGAAATCGCCCGGCGCAGGCGCGGAATGCCCTTGGACGTGGAGTAACCGTGGGTGTCTTCGCGTTGCGCAACCTGCACCAGTTTTTCAACGATGTGCGGCGGCGTGGCGCCGTCGGGGTTGCCCATGCTCAAGTCGATGATGTCTTCGCCACGACGTCGGGCGGCCATCTTCAGCTCGGCGGTGATGTTGAAAACGTAAGGGGGGAGTCGATCAATGCGCGCAAAGCGGCGCGGCGAACCTTGTTCAGCCATTGTTGCCTCGGATAACGTAAGCGCCCGGAACCGTCCGAGCGACGCTGGTCACTGCGGTGACCTGTGGCGGACGATAAGGTCAGCGATGGCAGACTGTCCAGAGCCTTTGTAAACAAATTTTTCTCAAGGAAAACCGGTTGATGGAATTTACCAGCGGCTTCTTGCTGAGCCTTTCGCTGTGCCTGGATATCGGCGTGGCCAACATCGCGATGATCACCCTGGCGATGCAGCGCGGCTATTTTCAAGGCTTCGCGCTGGGCCTCGGCACCTGCGTCGGCGACCTGATTTACGCGGTGCTGGCACTGGCCGGGATGACCGTTCTGTTGCAATACGAAACCGTGCGCTGGGTGCTGTGGATCGGCGGTTCGGCGCTGTTGATCTACTTCGCGGCGAAGATGATCTATTCGGCGATCCACCACGAGGCGCAATTGGCGGCGACCGCCGAGGTCGGCCAGAACTCTCATCGCAAGGAGTTCTTCCGTGGGATTTTTCTCGCCATGTCGTCGCCGAGCGCCATCCTCTGGTTTGCGGCGGTGGGCGGTACGTTGATCGCCCGTTCCGGTGGCGGCGGTCCACTCAGCTCTGCGCTGTTTCTCGGTGGTTTCCTGTGCGCCGGGCTGCTGTGGTCGGCGGGACTGTGTTTCGCCGCGAGCCATGGCGGCAAGTTGCTGGGCGACAAACTGCTGCGCTATTCGTACATGGCATCTGCCGCGATCTTCTGCTATTTCGCGGTCTACGTGATCGTATCCGGTTATAACGAGTTTGTCGGCTCCGGGGCCGCCGAGGCCCTGCATACGCTGTAAATGTGCGAATCGGGTTTGGCTTCTATACTCCCAGCCGAACCCACTTTTTTCGTTCAAGGAGTCGAGTCATGGATGAGCAAAAACGCGTCGAAGTGGCTGAACCTCGCTTCGAACATGGACACTTCCTGCTGATTGCAGGTTTTCGCGATCGCTTCACCAAAGAGACCGTTCAGGACATCCCTGCGCTGTGGGAAAAACTGATCCCGCACATCGGACATATTCCGGGGCAGAAGGGTGAAGTGACCTACGGCGTTTGCAGCAATTTCGACGGCAACGGTGGTTTCGATTACATGGCCGGGGTCGAGATCAGGAAGCTGGACGATTTCCCGCAGGAAAAATATCCGTGGATCGAAATCCTGCCACGCCAGTACGCGGTGTTCGAACACAAGGGTTCGCTGGATCAGTTGCCGCAGACCATTGATTACATCTACAAAACCTGGCTGCCGGCATCCGAATACAAAGGGCTCAACGCCCCGGAGCTGGAACGCTACAGCGCCGACTTCAATCCGAAGCTCAATACCGGCAAGCTGGAAATCTGCGTCCCGGTGGAAAAGAAAACCTGATCGGCAACCGGCAGCGCGAACCCGCTTCGCGCTGCCGGTCGAGCCTTACTTGCCCTTGATCCGTCGTGCCCGCAACAGGTCGATGCCCAGGGTAATGAAGCCGAAGAAGCTGATGCCCAACACCATCAACAAACCGATTTCCACGCTGCTCATAAACGGTTCCCCCCTCGGGTGATCAGAGACAGGCACCAGAAATAGACCGTCCCGAATCCGAAGAAAAGCGCTTATACGCAGGCTTTACGCCCCCTGCGCGGATCGATATGAACACCTTATTCCTTTATCCTTGGCGGCCTTGTTTCCACTGATTTCGAGCCGCCATGAACACCGTCATCCGCCACGTCACCGCCGCCGACCTGGATCGCTGCTACGCCATCGAAACCCTCGCCTACGAGGGCGACGAAGCCGCGACCCGCGAGAAGATCGCCACGCGCATCGCCACCTGGCCGGACGGTTTCATCGTCGCCGAGGTGGACGGGCAGGTGGCAGGGTTCATCAACTCCGGTGCAGCGTTTGACGTGCAGATGTCCGACGAGGCGTTCAAGGAACTGATCGGCCACGACCCGGCCGGGCCGAACGTGGTGATCATGTCGGTGGTGGTACACCCGGATTATCAAGGCCTGGGCCTGGCCAAGCGTCTGCTGGGGGAATTCATCGAACGCATGCGCGAGCAGGGCAAGGCGACGATTCACCTGATGTGCAAGGAACGGCACATCCCGCTGTACGCCGGATTCGGTTTTGCCTACATCAAACCGTCCGAATCCGACCACGGTGGAATGGCGTGGCACGAGATGATCCTGACTCTCTGAAGAACACTGCAAATCCCCTGTGGGAGCGGACTTGCTCGCGAAGGNCAAGCCCGCTCCCACAAGGGAAAATGGTGTTTGCAAGTTTTGGTCAGTACAGCGTGTCGAGCACTCGCTTCGGGGCCTCGCGGTCGTAAGCCTCGGCATCAAACTGCCCATCATTCAGACGCTTGTGAAACGCGCCCGCCGTCGGCAGCGCCGAGCGTGGCAAGTGCGTTTCAGGATTCCACGCATCCGAACGCACGAATGCCTTGGAGCAATGAAAGAACGCCGCTTCCACCGTCACCAGCAACACCGTGCGCGCCGGTTTGCCATTCACCGCGAAGCTTTCCAGCAACTCGGGATCAGCGCTGATGGTCGCCGTGCCGTTGACCCGCAGCGTCTCGCCGATCCCCGGAATGATGAACAGCAGCGACACCCGTGGATCGTGCAACACGTTGCGCAAGGTATCGATGCGGTTGTTGCCCGGGCGATCCGGCAGGGCCAGAGTGCGCTCGTCAATGATCCGCACAAACCCCGGCGCATCGCCGCGCGGGGAACCGTCGATGCCGTCGGCACCCACCGAGCTGACAATCACCAACGGCGAAACCCGGACCATCGCCTGATAGTCCTCGTTGAGAAAACCGATCTGTTTGCGCACCGCCCGTTCGTGGGGCAAGCCGTAGATGGCTTCCAGCGCTTCGATTGAATCGATCATCGTTGCTCCCTCGACGATTAGAAGAACAACCCCATGCGTCGCTCGTAACCGATGCGGCCCTTGTACGCTTCGCCGCTGTCGACAAAGCCGTACTTGGCGTACAGCGCAATCGCGGCGTCGTTGTCGGCGTCCACTGACAGCTCCAGCCCTTTGATTTCCGGCCAGGCCTGGCGCGCAACTTCCGGCAACGCCAGCAGGCAGGCTCTGCCGTAACCCTTGCCCTGTGCGCGGTGATCGACCTGCAACGCATGCAGGGTGGCGCTGTGTTCATCGGCCCATTCCGGCAGAACCGGCGGGCGCTTGAGCAGCAGGAACGCCACTGGCTTATCTTCGGCCAGCAGGGCAAAACCCTTCACGCCAGGGCCGGGTTTCGACAGCAGCGTGTGCAGGGCGCCGTGGATGTCGCCGGAGAACTTGATCTGCTCGGCGTGGATTTCAATCGCTTCGACCTGCTGACGCTGCATGGCGTTAAGGCTCTCGTACGGCACGAGTTTGGCTGACAAGGGAATTTCCTTTTTCCTACAAAGATGAGCCTCGGATTCTAGCGACTTTGCGTTCGCTGGAATTTTTTTGTTTCAGCTGTCGATCCGGCAAATCGCCGAACGACTAAGGGTGTCTTCACAACAAAAACCACGGAGAACACCATGAGCGCACAAAGCGATATCCAGACCCTGATCAACACCTACCGCGAAGCCGTCATGACCAAGGACGTCGAGAAAGTCATGGCGCTGTACGCCGACGACATCCTCTCGTTCGATGCGATCAAGGCCCTGCAATTCAAGGGCAAACCGGCCTACCGCGCGCACTGGGTGGATTGCATGGAAATGTGCCCCGGCCCGCACATCTTCGAGTTCCACGAAATCGCGATCGAAACAGGCGACAACATCGCCTTCGCCCACTGGGTTGCCAACTGCGGCGGCACCAATGAACAGGGCGAAACCCAGAGTTGCTGGATGCGCGCCACCGCCTGTTATCGGCTGGTCGGCGGTGCCTGGAAAATTGCCCACGAGCACTGGTCGGCGCCGTTCGATCCGATGACCGGCTCGACCCTGTTCGATGCGAAACCCTGATCTTCAGCCATAGTTGATTCGTCCGATTCAGGAGAACGCCATGAAGTATTTATGCCTGGTCTACAGCGATGAGCGCCTGCTGCATTCGTCACCCGACAGCCCGGAGGACGCCGAATGCTGGGCCTACGCCGAGTCGATCCAGGGCAGCGGCCGAATGGTCGCCGCCGAAGCGCTGGAGTCGGTGCAGACCGCCACCACGGTGCGCATGCGTAACGGCAAGCTGTCGATCACCGACGGGCCGTTCGCCGAGACCAAGGAGCAGTTGGCCGGCTTCTACCTGATCGACGCGCGGGACCTCAACGAAGCGATTCAGGTCGCCGGCAACATTCCGGCGGCCCGGGTCGGCAGCGTCGAAGTGCGTCCCGTGCGCCAGTTGAATGTCTGAAGTCAGGGCGCGGGTCGAGCAGGTCTATCGCGAAGATTCGCGGCGGATCCTCGCGACCCTTATTCGCTTGCTCGGCGATTTCGACCTCGCCGAAGAAGCCTTGCACGAGGCGTTCTTCGTCGCGGTCGAACGCTGGCAGCGCGACGGCGTGCCGGACAATCCGCGGACCTGGCTGGTGTCCACCGGGCGCTTCAAGGCCATTGACGTGTTGCGCCGTCGCGCACGGTTCAAGGCCTCGCAACCGTTGTTGCTGGCGCAACTGGAAGAACTGGAACAGTCCGAATGGGACGCCGAAGACGTGGAAGACGATCGCCTGCGCCTGATCTTCACCTGCTGCCACCCGGCGCTGGCGGCGGACGCGCAGGTGCCGCTGACCCTGCGTGAAGTCTGCGACCTCACCACCGAGGAAATCGCCCGGGCATTCCTCTCGGCCCCAGCGGCGATTGCCCAGCGCATCGTGCGGGCCAAGGCGAAGATCCGCGACGCGAAAATCCCTTATCAAGTACCGAGCCTGAGCGAATTGCCCGAACGCCTCGACAGCGTGTTGCGGGTGATTTATCTGGTGTTCAACGAAGGCTACTCGGCATCCGGTGGCGCCCAGGTGACCCGCGAAGACCTGACCCGTGAGGCGATCCGCCTCGGGCGGTTGCTGCTGGAGTTGTTGCCGGACCCGGAAGTCATGGGGCTTCTGGCGTTGATGCTGCTGCATGAATCGCGGCGCTCGGCGCGGTCGACGCCGGATGGAGAACTGATTCTGCTGGATGATCAGGATCGCGGATTGTGGAATGCCGAGCTGATCGCCGAAGGCTGTGATCTGGTGGAAAAGGCGCTGACCACGGGACGCTTTGGGCCTTACTGCCTGCAGGCAGCGATTGCGGCGGTGCACGCCGAAGCGCCGACGGCGGGGGAAACGGACTGGGCGCAGATCGTCGGGCTGTATGACGTGTTGCTGCGAGCGGTGCCGTCGCCGGTGATCGAATTGAACCGGGCGGTGGCGGTGGCCAAGCGTGACGGGGCGCTGGCGGGGTTGACCTTGATCGAGGGGATTCTGGGGCGTGGGGAGTTGCAGGATTACCACCTGGCGCATTCGGCGCGGGCGGAGTTTTGTCGGCAGTTGGGGCGGGTTGAGGAGGCGCGGGTGGCTTACCGGCGAGCCTTGGAATTGACCCGGCAGGAGCCGGAGCGGCGGTTTATCGAGGGGCGGCTTAAAGCATTGGACTGATCCGAAAGGATCGTTGGCAATATTGGCCTCTTCGCGGGCAAGCCCGCTCCCNCCCGCGAAGGGGCCATCAAGGTCTGTAACAATGGATCAGGCTTGCTGACGCGTGGCAGCCATCACAATCTCGCGAATACAAACCCCCTGCGGCTGCTCATACGCATAAGCAATCGCCGTCGCCACATCCTCGGCGCTCAGCACCGTGCCGCCCATGTCCTGTTTCCACGCCTGATACCCGGTCTTGATCGCCTCATCCGTGGTGTGGCTCAGCAACTCGGTCTCTACCGCACCCGGCGCAATCGTGGTCACCCGCACGTTATGCGGCGACAGCTCTTCACGCAGGTTTTCCGACAATCCATGCACCGCAAACTTGGTCCCGACATAGGCCACATGGTTGGGGAAGGTCTTGCGCCCGGCCACCGAGCTGACGTTGATGATGGTGCCATGCTTGCGCTCGATCATCCCGGCCACCACCGCGTGCACGCCGTTTAGCAGGCCTTTCACGTTGACGTCGAGCATCTGGTCCCACTGCGCCGGGTCCTGTTTGCTCATCTCGCCCAGCAACATCACCCCGGCATTGTTGATCAGCGCATCGGCCGGGCCGAACTGCGCTTCCGCTTCGGCCACAGCTTCCAGCAATGCGGCGCGGTCGGTAATGTCGACACGGCGGCTGAGGGTGTTCGGCAGTGCCAGAGCTTCAAGGCGTTCGATGCGCCGCGCCAGCAACAACAGTGGATGGCCGGCCGCGCTCAAGCGGCGGGCGGTGGCTTCGCCGATGCCCGAGCTGGCGCCGGTGATGATGATCAAGGGCTTGCTCATGGTTGAACTCCTGAAATAAGAAAAACAAATAACCAGATTCGTGACGCAGTATATTTAGCCCGCTGGAGGCTGAAAAATGCCTTATTCCTCTGTCTGCTATCGGAATCTCCTATGGATATCCGCCATCTCAAAGCCTTCCTCGCCGTGTTTGAGGAACGCAACATCACCGCTGCCGCGCAACGGCTGTTCATCAGTCAGCCCACGTTGTCGGTGACCATCAAACAGCTGGAAGAAGAGCTCGGCGCGACGCTGTTCGTGCGTCAGCCCCGTGGTGTGGACGTCAGCGACGAAGCGCGACTGCTGTACCCGCAGGCACGCCGGATGGTGGCCGAATCCGAGGCGCTGAGCCGGATGTTTCGCGGCCGCGAAAATCGCGTACCGCTGACCCTCGGCATCGAGGGCGACATCGCCGCCAGCCACATCGAAGCCTTCGTGCGGATGGCTCATCAGGCGTTGCCCAATCTGCTGCTGACCCTGGAGGAGGGCTGTCATGGCGACGGTCGATTGGCGGTCGAGGAAATGTGCTGCGAGGACGAACTGTTCCTGCCGCTGTGGGAAGAGTCGTATGTGATGGCGCTGCCTCTCCACCATCCGATGGCCAACGCGCAGGCAGGCTGGGCGCCGATCGAAGACTGGATCACCTGTCCGCAACATCCTTCGCATCAACGGTTGATGGCGCTGTACGGACGCTCGCCGGAAGTAGTGGCCGGGCATGCCGGTTCACTGCAACAGGCGTTGCACATGGTGGCGGCGGGTGTCGGCGTGGCGATGTTGCCGCAGTCGCTGGTGAGCGGGCACGAGCGCATCGTTGTAAGAGCGCTGCACCTGCCGGCGCCGACCCGGCGGGTGGGATTGTGCTACGCGGCGCAGGCGCTGGAGTTGCCGACGATGCGGGGGTTGCACACGTATTTTCAGGTCAATCGCCCGGCAGCCATCGAAGCCGCCTGAGCTATTCCAGCATCTTGCTCAGCAACCAGCTCCCCGCCGGCCCCGGCGGGTACAGCCGCGACCACAGCGCATCGACGAACACCGGTTTCGGCCAGCCGCGCACCTTCAGTTCCACCAGCAAGTCATTGCCGAAACGCTCCACCAGCCAGCGCGGCAGCGGGGCCCAGCCGAAACCTTTCTCGGCCATCTCCAGCAGCATCAGATAACTCGGCGCCGACCACACCCGGCCTTTGCCGCGACTGTCATAGGGATTGACGATGGTGGCCAGGCGCAGCTCGCGATGCTGTTCAAGGACCGTTTGATCGATGGATTCCTGTGTCGCCAACGGATGACCACGCCCCACGAACAAGGCGATTTCCGTACGCTCGGCGACGGTCGCGCTCGCCAGATCCGGTGGGTAGTTGTCCTGCATTTCGGCGAACGCCAGATGCGCTCGACCGCGCTGCACCAGTTCGACCAGGTCATCGCACTCGGCGATCAAGCATTCCAGCTCCAGATCCGGATAACGCTGCTCGAACCCCACCAGTGCCGCTTCGAAACGGTCGGACTGATAAGTGTCGGAAATCGCCACCGTCAGTTTCGGCTCGACGCCCTGAGCCAATTGCCGGGCGGTCATTTCCAGGCGGCTGGTGGCCGACAGAATCGCCTCGGCCCGTTGCAGCATCACGTGCCCGGCCGGGGTCAGCGTCGGCTTGCGGCTGCTGCGGTCGAACAGCACCAGATCCAGATCAATCTCCAGACTGGCCACCGCCGCGCTCACGGTCGACTGACTGCGCCCGAGTTTGCGCGCCGCCGCGGAAAACGAGCCTTGAGTCGCCGCCTGGACAAATGCCAGCAACACTTCCTGAGACGCCATGAACTATCGCCTTGATCGATGGTTATTGGTTATGAAGTATCGGTGTGGTGCTGGATCATGGCAACCATCTTCACAGAGGACTTCGGCCATGACTGCCAACAAATCCATCACTGAGCGTATCTTCCAGGCCATCGGTTTCGAACTGCTGGCGATCCTGATCTGTACCCCGTTGCTGGCGTGGATCATGGGCAAACCGCTGGTGGAAATGGGCGCCGTCACTATCGCCATCGCGTTGCTGGCCCTGGGCTGGAACGTGGTGTTCAACGCCTTCTTCGACCGCATGCTCAAGCGCTGGAACATCGCCCACAACGCCTGGGTGCGAGTGGCGCACGCGCTGCTGTTCGAGGGCGGGTTGATCGTGATGGGCGTGCCGCTGATTGCCTGGTGGCTGTCGGTCAGCCTGTGGCAGGCGTTCCTGCTCGACATCGGCGTGCTGCTGTTCTTCCTGCCGTACACCTACATCTACCACTGGGGTTATGACGTGGTGCGCGAGCGACTGGTGATGCGCAGCGCTTGCCAGAACTGAAAGCAAAAAATCGCCGCCTGTGAGGGCAGCGATTTTTTTTGTCCTGGATTTTTGCCGGGTTTAGAGAAACATCCCGCCGGACGCTTCAATCCGCTGACCGTTGATCCACTGCGCCCCCGGCGACAGCAACAGCGCCAGCGCACCGCCGATGTCATCCGGCTGCCCGGCACGGCCCAGGGCGGTGTTGCTGGCGACCATCGCATTCAACGCCGAATTGTCGCGCACCGCGCCGCCGCCGAAATCGGTTTCGATGGCACCCGGTGCCAGGATATTCACGGCGATCTGCCGCGCCCCCAGCTCCTTGGCCTGATAACGGGTCAACACTTCCATCGCGCCTTTCATCGCCGCGTAAGCCGCGTAACCCGGCAGGGTGAAGCGCGCCAGACCGCTGGAGATGTTAATGATCCGCCCGCCATCGTTGATCAGCGGCAGCAGTTGCTGAGTCAGGAAGAACGGCCCTTTCAACTGCACATTCATCAGCAGGTCGAACTGCTCCGGCGTGGTGTCGGCGAACGACGCATGCACGCCAATTCCGGCGTTGTTGATCAGGAAATCGAAGCGCGGACGCTCGAGCTGTTGCAGCGCCTGCTCGACTCGCTCAGCGAAATCGGCAAAGCCTTCGCTGCGGCCGACATCCAGTTGCAGCATCACGGCTTTGGCGCCGAGTGTTTGCAGTTCCTGCACCAGCGCCTGGGCTTCATCGGCGCGGCTGTTGTAGGTGCCGATGATGTCCACGCCTTGCGCGGCGAGGTGCAGGGCGGCGTTCTTGCCGAGGCCACGGCTGGCACCGGTGATCAATGCGATTTTGCGGTTCATGGGTCTTCCTCGATGGCAGTGACGGTTGATGGGGCACAGTTTATTTATCCGCTGTGAGGTGATAAACAGACTGAAACCGGAATCACTGGTCGGATTGTCCGAACAATCAATGGGTGGCCCATGAACAAACTGGAACTGCTGCGCACCTTCGTCCGGGTCAGCGAATTGTCGAGTTTTACGATGGCGGGGGAGGATCTGGGGCTGCCGCGCTCGACGGTGTCCGAGCAGGTGCAGGCGCTGGAAACCCTGCTCGGCACGCGCCTGCTGCAACGTACCACGCGCAAGGTCCAGGCGACTCAGGACGGCCTCGCGCTGTATGAACGCAGCAAGGATCTGCTGTCGCACATGGACGAAATCGAAAACCTGTTCCGTCAGGACGAAGCGTCGCTGACCGGGCGGATCCGGATTGACATGCCGAACATTCTGGCGCGGCGGCTGATCATGCCGAAGTTGCCGGAATTCATGGCCAGGCATCCGAACCTGGAGCTGGAAATCAGCAGCACGGATCGCCGGGTAGACCTGCTCGCCGAAGGTTTCGATTGCGTGCTGCGCATCGGCGCGCAGCCCGATCAATCGGTGGTGGCGCGGCACCTGGGGGATTTCAGCATGATCAACTGCGCCAGCCCCGCGTACCTGGAGCGCTACGGCGTGCCGCAGACCATTGAAGATCTGGCGCAGCATCGACTGGTGCACTACGTCGGTGTGCTGGGTTCGCGTTCGGAAGGGTTTGTCTACGAGCAGGACGGACAGGTCCACCGGGTGCCGATGACCGGCAGTGTGACGGTCAACAGCACCGATGCGTACGAGTCGGCATGTCTGGGCGGGTTTGGTCTGATCCAGGTGCCGCGCACCGGGATGAACACCTATCTGGACAGCGGCGAGATCGTCACCGTGCTGCCGCAATACACCGCGCCGGCGATGGGCATTTCACTGCTGTACGCGCGGCAGCGTCATCTGCCGTTGCGGGTGCGGGTGTTTATGGACTGGCTGGGGGATTTGATTCGTTCGACGCTCTGATTCCTGCCGCAAATCCCTGTGGGAGCAACGGCTCTCACAGGGATTCGGCTGGATCAGAAAATCTGGGTAAACAGCCAATACAGGCTGCCCGACAACAGAATCGCCGCCGGCAAGGTCAGTACCCACGCCATCAGCAGATTGCGGATGGTCTTCATCTGCAAACCGCCACCGTTGGCGACCATGGTCCCGGCCACGCCCGAGGACAGCACATGAGTGGTCGACACCGGCAGACCAAACATGTCGGCGGCGCCGATGGTCAGCATCGCCACGGTTTCCGCCGAGGCGCCCTGGGCGTAGGTCAGGTGGGTTTTGCCGATTTTCTCGCCGACCGTGACCACGATCCGCTTCCAGCCGACCATGGTGCCCAGCCCCAAAGCAATCGCCACCGCGATCTTCACCCACAGCGGAATGAACCGCGTGGCGTTGTCGATCTGTTGCTTGAACAGTTGCAGCTTGCCGCTGGTGTCGGCGTCGAAGGTGCCGACCTTGTTCTTGTCCATCAGGCGAATGGTTTCGCTGGCCAGGTACATGTCGTTACGCACGTTGCCCATGGCCTCGGCCGGTACTTTCGCCAGCGAGCCGTAGCCTTTGACTTCTTCACCGATGTGTCCGGTCAGCGAGGCAAGGGCCGGGATCAGTTGCGGCGTAGCTTCCTTGCTGCGCACGTAGTCGGAGAGCACGGCGCGCGGATCGGCCGGTGCCGGCAGTGGTGCACTTTTCACCAGCGCTTGCTGGGTCACTTGGGCGACGGCGGCGAATTGCAGCGACTGTTCTTCCGGCATCGTGCGGTTCAGTGCATAAGCCATCGGCAGGGTGCCGACCAGAATCAGCATGATCAGGCCCATGCCTTTCTGACCGTCGTTGGAACCGTGAGCGAACGAAACGCCGGTGCAGGTCAAAATCAGCAAGCCACGAATCCACCACGGCGGCGGGGTATTGCCTTCCGGCGCCTTGTACAGCGAACGGTTTTTCACGAACGCGCGCAACGCCAGCAGCAACAGCGCCGCGCAACCGAAACCCACAAGCGGCGACAGCAGCAGCGCGTAACCGATCTTGGTCGCCTGGGCCCAGTCCACACCGCTGGTGCCGTCGCGGCCGTGCATCAGCGCGTTGGCCACGCCGACGCCGATGATCGAACCGATCAGCGTGTGCGATGACGAAGCCGGCAGGCCCAGCCACCAGGTGCCGAGGTTCCACAGGATCGCCGCGATCAGCAGGGCGAAGATCATCGCGAAACCGGCGGACGAACCGACCTGCAGAATCAGTTCCACCGGCAGCAGCGCAATGATGCCGAACGCCACCGCGCCGCTCGACAGCAGCACGCCGAGGAAGTTGAAGAACCCCGACCAGACCACTGCGAAATGGGGCGGCAGCGAATGGGTGTAAATCACCGTGGCCACGGCGTTGGCGGTGTCGTGGAAACCGTTGACGAACTCAAAACCCAGCGCAATCAGCAGCGCCACACCGAGCAGCAGGAACGGGGTCCAGGTGGTGACCACCGTGCCGAGTTCGTGCATGTCGTGCATCAGGCTGTAGGCGGTGAACAGCAGCCCCATCGCCAGCACCGCGAAAAACACCACGTAGGTGAACGGGCCGGTTTTCTTGTCGAGGGCCGGCCTGCCACTGGCAGCGGGGGCCGGGCTGGCGGTCAGGGAGGGAGTAGCCATGGGCGGACAATCCTGAGCGGGGGAAGGAGTGTCGCCCATGATCGTTGCTAAATATTACAGAGAGGCTGCGACAGATCAGTGTTTGGCGGATTAGCCGCGCCGCTGATCTGAAGGGTGATGAAGATCCAATGTGGGAGCGAGCCTGCTCGCGATAGCGGCATATCTCACACATTACTTTCGGATGTGCCGATGTCATCGTCGGATCGCCGCCCGGAACAGGCTCGCTCCCGCAGGGGAAGTCGGCGCTCGGCAGCGTTTAGTAATCCCGCCGCTTGCGAAACGCCCAGCGCCCGGCGATCACCGTGAACGTCGCCACCAGCGCCACCAGAATCCAGAACCCCTCCGGATCGGTGGCCAGTGGCACACCGCCGACGTTCATGCCGAAGAAACCGGCAATGATGTTGATCGGCAGCGCCAGCACCGTGACCACGGTCAGAGTGAACAGCGTGCGGTTGCTCTGTTCGTTGAGGTTGGCGGCGATCTCTTCCTGCAACAACTTGATCCGCTCGCCGAGGGCGGTCAGGTCGTTGATGATCAGCGCGAACTCCTCGGTGGACTTGCGCAGCTCCTTCACGTCTTCCTTCTGCAACCAGGGCGGCGGCCGATTGAGCAGGCGCAGCAGCGAGCCCGGTTCCAGCGCCAGCAGCCGTTGCAGGCGCACCAGCACCCGCCGGTTGGCGCCGAGTTCGGCGCGGTTGGTCGACAGTCGCGAGGAGAGCAATTCGTCCTCGACCTGATCGACGCTCATGCTGGTCTTGCGCACGATCTGGGTCAGCACTTCGCCCTGGTCGCGCAGCAGGTGCACCAGCAGTTCCAGCGGCGAACGAAAACACTCGCCGGACTTCACCGACGACCGCAGCTTGTCCACCGAGTGCAGCGGTTGCAGGCGCGCACTGACGATCAGTTTGCTGCGCACGCAGACCCACAACGTCGAAACGTCTGAAGAAACCATGCTGCTGAGGTTGAACACCACATCGTTGACCACCGCCAGCAACGCCGAATCGACATGCTCGATGCGGGTCGAACGCGAACCTTCGTGCAGCGCTTCGAAAAATTCTTCGGGCAATTGCAGATGGCTTTTCATCCAGCGCTCGCACGCAGCGTGGGCCAGGTTCAGGTGCAGCCAGAGAAACTCATCGCTGTCGCTATCGTCTTGCAGGCAGCGCAGGGCGGTCGCCGAATCCACCTCGCGCCCGCGTTCGCCGGGTCGAAATCGAAAGCCGTAAAGCAGGCCGAACAGGTCAGGATCGCGATGGCTGATATCGAGGCTGTGGTTCATGAAGGCTCGCTGCGAGGAGGCGTCTGTCGCGGGATTTGCAGATTCACCTGAGCCGCATCATCGCAACGTCACATGACGCTTGTGTGACAGCAAAATGACGTCAAATCAACGCGTTACCGGCGGTCGGAAATCGCTCAAGAAGGCCTCTGGCACGCCGATCACGCATGAGTTAGGTTGCGCGCCTTCGGCCAAGAGCCAAGGTCCGCCGACACGGATGTCCGGCTAAAAAATCACGTCTTACCGGACGTGCCTCATCCCTGTCCCGAGTACCTGCAATGCTGCAAAAATCCCTGAGAGCGCAAATTCTCGCCCTGCTGAGCGGCAGCCTGCTGGCGATGCTGTTGATCGCGCTGGCCTGCTTTCACTTCCTGTCCAACGGCGTGCAGAGTTACAGCCAGTTGATCGCCGGCCCCTTGCACACTTCGCAACTGATCGACGAAGCCAACCTGCAATTCAAGGTGCAGGTCCAGGAGTGGAAAAACGTCCTGCTGCGCGGCAAGCAACCGGCGGATCTGGCCAAGTACTGGGGCCAGTTCGAAGACCGTCAGCGCGATGTGCAGGGCATCCTCGGTGAGCTGGCCAACCAGAAAGGCCTCGAGCCTGCGCTGAAAACCCGCATCGAACGCCTGCGCGAAGAACATCGTCTGCTCGGCGCTGCGTACCAGAAGGGTCGTGATGCCTACGTCGCCGCCGGTGCCGATCCGACTGCTGGCGATGCCGCCGTCAAAGGCGTTGACCGTGCCGCCAGCGATCAGATGAGCGAACTGGTCGCCGAGTTGCGCAAGCAGGGCACCGAGCAATCGGCGCAGATCAGCGCCAGTGCTGATCGCACTGTGTGGCTGGGGCTGCTGGTGATGCTCGCGTCGGGTTTGCTGATTGGTTTGCTGAGCCTGTGGCTGGTCAACCGCAACCTGGTCGAGCCGATCCGCAAGCTCATCGACTACGTCACCCAGTTGAGCAGGGGCCGAATGGTCGAGCGCGTGGTCAGTGACCGTCAGGACGAGCTGGGCAACCTGGCGGCTGCCGCCAACACCCTGCGCGATTTCCTCGCCGAAACCTTCAATCATCTGCAACGCAGCGCCAAGGATCTGGACAACGCCAGCGGCGAGTTGAATGCCATCGCCACGCTGATGGCCGGCGGCACCAACGAACAGTTCAACCGCACCGATCAGGTGGCCACCGCGATGAACGAAATGTCCGCCACTGCCCAGGAAGTCGCCCGTCATGCGGCCGACGCCGCTCGTGCTGCCGACGATGCCGATCAGTCCGCGCAACAGGGCGAGAAGGTCATGCAGAGCACCATCCACAGCATCACCCAGATGCGCGGCGAAATCGCCAACACCGCCACGGTCATACGTCGTCTGGAAGCCGACAGCGGCCGCATCGGCAAGGTGCTGGAAGTGATTCGCGGGATCGCTGAGCAGACCAACCTGCTGGCGCTCAACGCTGCCATCGAAGCGGCCCGGGCCGGTGAAGCCGGGCGTGGTTTTGCCGTGGTTGCCGACGAAGTTCGCAACCTCGCGCAGCGTACGGCGGAGTCGATCATCGAGATCAACCAGATCATCCACAGCGTGCAGACCGGCGCGGTGGATGCGGCCCACGCCATCGACAGCGGCCAGACCCGCAGCGATGAAAGCGTCGAGCAAGTGACCCAGGCCGGCGCCATGCTCGAGCGCATCACCCACGCGGTGGAAGCGATCCGCGACATGAACCGTCAGATCGCCACGGCGGCTGAAGAGCAGACTTCGGTGGCCGAAGACATCTCGCGCAACCTGACCGAGATCACCTCGATCGCCAGCACCAACCTCGACAACGTGCAGCGCACCGAAAGCGCCAGCCAGAACCTGCATGGCCTGTCCGGCCAACTGAACGACGTCACCGCTCGCCTGAGCGTCTGACCGGCCAGTGACTGTGTACCGGTTCGGATACCGAGTCGGTACACAGTCGATCTCAATTCGTGCAGACCGCCGCCGATGCCCGGTTATCTATCACCGGCATTGGAGATTTCCCATGGTCAGCATCACGTCTGTTTCGATCAATCAGACCGTCACTACGTCTACCAGCAAAACCTCGATTGCCGACACGGGCGACGACACTTCGACCACCGCGGCGGCCGGCACCGCTGTGAAGGCCGACACCAGCAAAGTCGCAGCAGGCGGCGGTGCGGCGCCGGCGGGCGACAGCAGTTCCAGCAGCGATGAATCGGACACCGTGAAAGCACTGCGCAAGCAGATCGCCGAGCTGCAGAAGCAGTTGCAGGAAGAGCAAAAGGCGCTGCAAGCGGCCCAGGCCAAGCAGGAAAGTCAGGATGCCAAGGCGGCGGATGTCGCGGCTGCGCAGTCGCAGATCGCGACGACGTCGGCTTCATTGCAGACGGCGACGGCGGCGTTGTTGGCGGCATTGCAGGACTCGGACAGCAGCACTTCCGGCTCGCTGGTCAGCACCTCAGCTTAAGGTCACCACAAAACAATGTGGGAGCGAGCCTGCTCGCGATGGCGNCTCCCACGGGGATTGTTGGGGTGAATCAAGTGTCTTGCTTGTTGCTCAACACTTTGCCGGTGGTGGCATCGAAGTCCACATCGAATTCTTTGCCATCGGCAGTTTTGAGTTCAACTTCGTACTCATAACCATTGAAGTGGTTATCCAGGTCGGTGTCGGTAATGGTCGCACCCGGATGCAGTTTCAGCGCTTCTGCGTTCATCGACTCCAGCGACTTGATCTTGCCTTCCTTGACCAGTTGCGGGATCTGGTCAACGCGAACGTCAGCCTGGGCCAGGCCAGCGGTGAGGGTCAGGGCGGCAGCGGTAAACAGGGCAGTCAAAGTTTTCATCGGTTATTCCTTTGGGTGATTCGTTTAAGTGAGTTCAGGTTAATCGCCGCAACTTAATTCACCCTTAAAACGCAGCGAGCAGGCCGGACTCCCCGAGGGAGCGAGCCTGCTCGCGATACTGACGCCCGAATTTGCAGATCAGAAGCCGTTGTTCTTCAACACCTGATCCACACTGGCGGCGGCCGGGCGTTTGTAGAACTTCAGCAGTTCGCTGGCGCGGTTGGTGAAGATGCCGTCGACGCCGGCGGCCATGACTTTCTCGAAGTCCACCGGCTCATCCACGGTGTAGACGTGCACCAGCAGGCCCTGATCGTGGGTGTACTGGTTCATCCAGGGCTGCACCAGATCCGAATAGCTCTGATCGCCGCCGTGGGTCAGCTTCGCCGAAGGACCAGTGCCGATCGCGCCCTGAGCCTTGGCGTAGTCGATCCACTGCTTGAACTCGGCTTCGGATTTCGGCTCCTGCTTACCGTAGAAAGCGTTCTTGTCCTTCTCGCCGGATTCGGCAAAGGTCACTTTGGATTTCGGCTCGATGCTGCCTTCGCCGACCCACAGCAACAGGATTTTCGGCACCTGCGGCATTTCCTTCTGCAGCATTTCCAGGCTGCTCTTCTCGAACGTCTGCAGGATCACCTTGCCTTTGCCCTGACCGACACCGAGAGCGCTTTTCGCCAGTTTCGAACCGGCCGGGCTCAACCAGCCGCGATCCTGGAGTTTTTCCTTCAGGTCATGCTCGATCCCCGGAAACAGCTTCGGCTCCTTGGTTTCAATGTACAGGCCGGGTTTGTGCTTTGGGTTGGCCTGGGCGATGTCGATGATTTCGTCGAGGGTCAGAATCTTCAGACCGACGTAGGACGGGCGGGCGCGATCCGGGTACTTGGCGTTGTACCAGCTGCCGGCGTCGAGGGTTTTCAGTTCGGCCATGGTGAAGGCATTGGCCGGGCTGTCCTTGCGCTCCGGGAACTTGGTGGCGACGTCGGTGGTGCGTTGCAGGTTGTCGTCGTGCAGGGCGAACAGCACGCCGTCCTTGCTGCGTTGCAAATCCATTTCCAGGTAATCGGCGCCCAGGTCGCGGGCCAGTTTGTAGGACGCAGCGGTGGATTCCGGGGCATCGAAGGAGGCGCCACGGTGGGCGATCACCGCCGGGTGCGGAATGCCGTGAGTGGCGGCCAGTGCGACGGGGCTCGACTGGTTGGCGGCGTGGGCCTGACCGAGGCCGAGCATCAGGCTCAGCAGCAGTGCGCTTTTGGTGAAAGTGGCGGGCATTATCGAGTTCCTTTCGCAGGCATTTTCAAAGATGTACCTTTTAGCAACTCAAACGAAAACCTGCTATCGCGAGACCGACATAAACGTACTGAAAGCGAAAATTTGCGCACTTTTGTGCGTTCGTTTGCAGTACGCTTGGCCACGGCAACCGCCCCGGCAGAGGGCGCGCCACCCATTGCCCTGCGTGTAAACCTTCGATCACTTTTGTGAGGTTTACCATGCGCATCACATCGCAACTCATCTGCCAGGCCGCCGACGACCTCAAGGGCTTTGTCGGCCTCAACCGCAAGACCGGCCAGTACATCGTGCGCTTCAGTGAGGATTCGTTCGGCATGGACGTGGCCGATGACGGCATCATTCCGTGCAGCGAATTCGTCTGGGCACCGACCACCGAACAGACCATGACCCTCAAGCGCGAACTGATCCAGTTGCTGCTGGACCAGAACATCGATGACCGGATCAACATCACCGAGCCGTTGCGCGTTTATATGAATAAACGCGAAGTGCCGGAGATTGAGGCGGTACGTAGTCTGGTGAAGGGCTGAGATTCTGCTGCGACTGTTCTGGCCCCTTCGCGGGCAAGCCCGCTCCCACAGGTACCGCGTGATCTTGAGAACAAGGCAGTACCCTGTGGGAGCGGGCTTGCTCCGGGCGGCGTTCCGACGAAGGGGCCAGTGAGTACACCTTAATAGTCACTGGCCGAACCGATATTCCCGCTCCACCCGACACACCCGCGTCTGATACGCCGAATACCACTCGGCCCGCCCACGCGCCTGAATCACCCGGTGCTCCGGATGCTCGCGCCACGCCAGAATTGCCGCCTCACTCTCCCAGTACGAAACCGTAATCCCCACCCCCTCCGCGCCCCGGATCGAATCGACGCCGAGAAAACCCGGTTGCTCGGCAACCAATTGCATCATGCGCTCGGAGGCCTCGGCATAGCCGTTATCGCCCTCGGTGCGGGTCGAAGTGAAGATCACGGCGAAACACGCAGTGTTCGGATTCATCGACAGTGCTCCGAGCAGGCTTCGACAAACGCTCGCACCAGCGGTGGCAAGTTCCCCTTGAGCGCCGCACGCTCCGGCTGGAACAGTGTGGCGACAAAGAACACATGGTTTTGCAGTTCGATGGCGCGCAGATCGCCTGCCGAATCGTGACCCACGGCGTGTAGTTCATGGGTCAGCAACTCCCTTTCGAACTGCGGATTCACACCGTAGCGGCAGCGATAGCCTTCGCGAATTTCCGACGTTTCGTACGCCCTGGCGATCAACGAACCGGGCACCAGATGAATGCTGTCCACTGCCTCCACCAGCGAGCAGGTCAGCGGTGTGAGCACCGCGCGGCTGGAGTCTGGCGAGGTTTCGCCATGCTCGGCGTCGGCCCAGCCCAGCACGTGGCGGGAAAACTCCAGCGCCGCATGCTGAAAACCGCCGCAGGTGCCGAGGAAAGGGCGCTGCTGCTCGCGGGCAAAGCGGATGGCCCGCAGGGCCCCGTCTTCACTTTTATAGGGGCTGGCCGGCACACACCAGAAGCCGTCGAAATGTTCCAGCGGTGTCTCCGGCAGGATTCGGTCGGTGGCCAACCATTCGAAATCGATCGGACGGCGATGGTGTTCCGCCGCCAGTCCAAGGGCGACCGGGATGGCTTGGTGGGCGGTGACTTGCGGGTCGAAATCACCGATCAGGGCGATGCGCAGGGCTCTGGATTCCATGAGGACTCGCTGTGCTTGTTGAGGGACGAAGCTCACTATAGATTGGCGTTCACGCACTCGAAATTGGCGTTTGCCCAAGTGATCAATGCAGCCACGCAATACCAACTGGATTTCCCGGATCTGGCCCTGATCCTCGCTTTAGTGCGCGGCGGCTCTCTGGCCCGGGCCGCGCAGCTGTTGAGGGTCGATGTGTCGACGGTGTTTCGCGCCGTGCGCCGACTGGAAGCGTCACTCGGCCAGCAACTGTTCGAAAAAAGCCGCGCCGGTTATTTGCCCACCAGCCTCGCGCAGACCTTGGCCGAGCAGGCCGAACGTGCCGAGCAAGCACTGGAAGCGGCGCGTATCGGTGTGGAGCAGGGCGGCGAAGTGGTCAGCGGCACGGTGCGCCTGACCTGTACCGATTCGGTGTTGCAAGGTCTGCTACTGCCGGCGCTCGCGCAGTTCATGCCGAACTATCCGGCGCTGACCATCGAGCTGAGCACCTCCAACGATTTCGCCAACCTCAGCCGCCGTGATGCCGACATCGCCCTGCGCCTGACGCGTACACCGCCGGAGCATCTGGTCGGACGTGAGCTGGCGAAGATTTCCTACCGGGTCTGCGCCAGTCAGCGTTATCTACAAAAGGTTGAAGCGACCGATCTGGCGGCGCTGACCTGGATCGCCCCTGACGACTTTTTGCCTGATCACCCGACCGTCGCCTGGCGCCGTCAGCAGTTGCCCGGTGTGACGCCGAGCTATCGCTGCAACAGCATGCTGTCTGTCACGGAACTGGTCCGCGCCGGACTGGGCGTGGCGGCGTTGCCGGACTTTCTGATCGGTGATGGTCTGCAAGCCCTGAGCGAACCCTTGCACGGTTACGACACCGCGTTGTGGTTGCTCACCCGCCCGGACTGCCGCGCATTGCGCTCGGTGGTCACGCTGTTCGATGAACTGGGGCGGGCGCTGCGGTGGCCGTGATCGCGTTTAACCCGGCGCCCGGTCATTGGCGAACATGCTCACGGCTTCCACCGCTTCGCTGGCGCCGTCACGAATCTGCAAAATCACCGTACCGGCCTGATCCGCCAGCTCAACACCCTGCGCCGCGCGACCACGGGTGCCATCCATGCTTTTGATCGCCTGACGGGTTTCGGTCTGGATCAGGCCGATCATGTTGGAAATTTCCGCTGTCGAGCCGCTGGTGCGCGCCGCCAGTTGCCGCACTTCATCGGCCACCACGGCAAAACCGCGACCCTGCTCACCGGCTCGCGCGGCTTCGATGGCGGCGTTCAGGGCCAAAAGATTGGTCTGATCGGCAATCGCGCGGATGGTGTTGACGATGGCGGTGATCTGCTCGGAGCGCTCGCCGAGTTGTGCGATCAGGGTTGAGGATTCGGCGATGTCGTCGGCAATTTCGCGCATTTCACTGGCCGCTTGCTGAATCACTTGCGTACCTTGCTCAGCGACTTTTCGGGTGGCCACCGAGATGTGATAGGCGGCGCTGGCACTGCGCGCATCCTGCTCGTGCTGCTCGACCCGGGCGGTCACGTCCGACGCGAACTTCACCACTTTGCACAAGCGGCCGGCGGCGTCGTAGACCGGGTTGTAATTGGCTTCAAGCCACACGGTCTGCCCGCGTTTGTCGACGCGTTCGAACTGGCCCTGAAACAGTTCGCCCTGATTCAGTCGGCGCCAGAAATCCTGGTAGGCGCTGCTGTTGACCAGTTGCGCGGGGCAGAACAAACGGTGATGTTTGCCTTTCAGTTCGGCGAGGGTGTAGCCCATGCGCGTCAGAAAATTCTGATTGGCGGTGAGGATATTGCCGTCGAGATCGAATTCGATCACCGCCATGGCGCGGTCGATCGCCTGCAATTTCGCATTGGCTTCGCTTTCCTGCTGCACTTTGGCGGTGACATCCATGGCGTACTTGACCACTTTCACCACGCGACCCGAGTCATCCTTGATCGGGTTATAGCTGGCTTCGAGCCAGATCGGACGGCCCTGGCTGTCGATGCGTTCAAAGGTGCCAGATTGGAATTGGCCGCTTTTCAATCGCGACCACAACTCGGTGTACTGATTGCCACGGGCAAACTCGGGAGAACAGAAATGGCGATGGGGCTGCCCGATCACCTGTTCGCGGGTGTAACCCATGGTTTTCAGGAAGTTGTCGTTGGCGCGCAGAACCACACCGTCGACATCGAATTCGATCACTGCCATGGAGCGGTTGATCGCCTCCAGCAGGCCGGCTTGTTGGTTGATGGTGTTTTGGAGATCGACGAGGGCAGTCTTGTGGCGGTTGAAAATCATGTTCATGGCACTCTGGAAATAGGACTGAAGGTGGGGTCCCTGTTTCCGCGTCAGCCAGCCAGATATCTCGATGGCTGGAAGCAGTGTGCCAGCATCCCGGCTGGCGGATTAACTTATACAAAACTTTATAAACTTGTACAAGAAGTCGATTTTTCTCAATTTTGTACAAGTTTTTTCAGGCGGGTGATCGGCTCAACGCTACGCTGATTGTGTTACGTCCCGTGTGCTTGGCCGTGTACAGCGCCTTGTCGGAATCTTCGAACCACTCAAGGGCATCGGCGTAAGAGGTTTGATAGCGAGCAAGCCCGATACTCAGGCTGACTCGCAGCTCGGGGACGTCGGGATGGCGGTATCGATCCATTCCCTGACGCAATTGCTTCATCAGCGCTTCGGCCTTGCTCAGGGGCAGGTTGGGCAGGATCACGCAGAATTCGTCGCCGCCGTATCGTCCGGCCAGCTCGCTTCCGTCGAGCACGAACTTCAGCTCGTGACTCAATTGCCGCAGCACCGCATCGCCGACGATGTGTCCGTAACTGTCGTTGATCGACTTGAAATGATCGATGTCGATCAGCGCCAGAATCGCTTGGGAATTGTGCTGCCGGCACTGCTGGAACTTGAGATGTAGCAGGTCTTTCCAGGCGCCGTGGTTGAGCAGGCCGGTCAGGCTGTCGGTGCGGCTCAGGGCGCTTAGAGTGCGTTTGTGTTCGGCGAGTTTGATCGCCAACCGGTAGCAAACCATTCCCAAAGCCAGCGGATAAAGCGTCAGCATCGGCAGGCAGGCCCAGACTTGAGTCTGCGTGGCCGTCAGAGTGAACTTGACCCCGAACATTGACCAGCCCAGCAGCACGCCGATCACCTGGGCGAGCGCGCCGAGCCAGAACAGGCGCACGCCACCGGCGGCGACGTTGTTCATGGTCATCATCGACAGAATGGTCACGGTGGTCAGTGGGTTGAACTGGAAACACGCGGTCCAGAAACCGCCGAACACCGAGTCATAGAGCAGGTTGCGGCGTTCGGCGCGATAGGGAAAGGCCGAGCGGGTCGACCATTGATAGGCCACATGCGGCCAGAGAAAGCCGTTAAACAGCAACAAGGTCCATAGCCAGGACGGCATGTTCAACGGATACACCGCGGCGCCCACGCTGAAGAAGCCGATGCCCAGCCCGATGGCTCGCGGCAGGTAAATGCGTCTGGCGAATGACAAGCCTTTGCCGCGTTGGTTTTCCATGGTGTTCTGCGCCAGATTCATTCTGAAACACTTTGCAGTGTAATTCTTCAGCGTGACCGTTCATCGGCCAATGGCAGGCATTGTCATTTATTCCAGCGGGAAAATTCAGTGTCCTTGTGAGCCATTTACTGTGGCGCAGGCCTGATCTAGAGCTGATAGCAGGCCAGGAACATGTCGATTGCAGAATCGACCACGGCATTTTGCATCGTGCTCTCGAGCGAGGGCTGGCCCAGGGAGATCTGCGGCCAGAAGGCAAACGTCTTCAGCAGCCCCTGCACTTGATGGGCGGCGAACTCTGGATCGACCGGTTTCAATCGACCATCCGCCTGTGCGGCACGAATCCACACGGTCACGCTTTCCTCACGTTCGCCCATGCGCGCCACCATGTTCTGCGCGCGTTCCGGCGAGTGGATCGCAGCCGCGATGGCGACACGGGCCAGATTCATGAAGTTGTCGTCCGCCATCATTTGCAACTTGGCCAACAGCATCGTTCGCAACTGATCCCGCAAGGGCTGATCGGGCTGATACGCCACGGCCTGCTCAGTGCTGATCCGTGCCCACAACTGGTTAAGAATTTCGGCGAACAGCTCTTCCTTGCTCGGAAAATGGTTGTACACCGTGCGCTTCGACACCCCGGCGCTCGCCGCGATTTTGTCCATGCTGGTGACCTCGAAACCGTTGGCCCGGAACTCGGAAATGGCCGCGAGGATGATGGCTTCGCGTTTGCGGTCGGTGAGGCGCGTTGGAGCTGTCATAAATTGGATTCGGCAGGAAAAAGGAGGGAATTACACTCGGCAGTTTACTTGGCATCCGGTTTGATGCAACCTAGAAACTACACCGATCAGTGTAATGTTGCCTTAATCGGTGCACCCTAAAACCAGATGTCCGGCTGATGCGTGCGTGCCTTGGCCATTTATCGTCCCACCGTGGAAAGCCGTGAATTGCGCGGTTTACCTGGAGTCTTTCAGTCATGGCCAAATCAATTTCTTCCGCGGTTAGTCCAGCACCTGAAGCTTCGCGCCAGGCCGAGGGGACTTTCTGTAACCACGCGCCGGTGCAGCGCGAAGGTTTGCGCAAGATGCTGCGGATCATGTGGAACATGATCTTCCACAAACCACGTAACACTCGGCCGACGGCAGCCATCCCGGTGCAGCCACTGACCCGCGCCGACCTGATCGCCGCTCCCAACCAGAGTGTCTACCGCCTCGGCCACTCGACCTTGCTGTTGAAGCTGCAAGACAAGTTCTGGATCACCGACCCGGTGTTTGCCGAGCGCGCCTCGCCTGTGCAATGGGCCGGACCGAAACGCTTTCACCAGCCGCCGATCAGCATTGACGAGTTGCCGCCGATCGAAGCCGTGATCCTGTCGCACAACCATTACGACCACCTCGACTACGAGGCCGTATTGAAACTGGCGGACAAGGTCAACGTGTTCCTGACCCCGCTGGGCGTCGGTGACACCCTGATCAAATGGGGCATCGATGCCGGCAAGGTTCGCCAGTTCGACTGGTGGCAAGGCACCGAAGTCGCCGGCATCCGCTTCATTGCCACTCCGTCGCAGCACTTCTCCGGTCGTGGTTTGTTCGATGGCAATCAGACCCTGTGGGCTTCGTGGGTGATCATCGATGGCGATACGCGGATTTTCTTCAGTGGTGACAGCGGTTATTTCGACGGCTTTAAACGCATTGGGGAACAGTACGGCCCGTTCGACGTGACCCTGATGGAAACCGGTGCCTACAACGTCGAATGGCCCCACGTGCACATGCAACCTGAAGAAACCCTGCAGGCCCACCTCGACCTCAAGGGGCGCTGGCTGTTCCCGATCCACAACGGCACCTTCGACCTGGCGATGCATGCCTGGCATGAGCCGTTTGACCGCATTCTGGCGCTGGCCTGGGAACGCAGTGTGTCGATTACCACGCCGAAAATGGGCGAGGCATTCAACCTGGCACAACCGCAACGGGGGAATGCATGGTGGTTGGCGGTTGAAGGGGAGAGTGAGGCGGTTGTGCAAGGGGCCTGACGAGTTTCTCAGGTTCGCTCCCCCACGGGAGCGAACCGCTCTTTCAGGCTTCGTTTACCGATATCTGATTCAGGTATTTTGAAATTGCGGCGGATGGAACGTCGCGGAACCGCCCACGGAGAATTTCCTCTAGTTTCTCCAGCGATATCTCAAGTTTGTCCGCCGCTTCACTTCCGCTCAACTGCGCAGTTTCCATCAGTGCAGCCAACTTCATCACCGCTTCAGATTTGGTCTGCATCTCGCATGCATCACCAACCCCTAGGTCTTGATAAACGTTACCTGTGCTTTCCTCAATTTCGATCAAGTCCTGAGTCCTCAGTCTGCCATTGCATAATTCCCACGTTCCACCGACTCGGCCGTGGTTCCTTTGATGCTTGTGGAGCGCCCCGGCGCAAACCCCGGAAAGAACACCAGCCCCTGCGCCTCAAACCGATAGGTCAACGCCAGCCGCACCTCATCCGCCACGTCCTGTTGTGCTTCGAACCGCTGAATGTCGTCTGCTGAAACCTTGGCCTCCCGCGACAACTGTTCAATACTCCAGCCCAACATCCCTCGGGCCTGGGCGCAATGGGCCGGGGTGAACTGGAAAAGGGCGATACGTTCGAGGATGAGGTTCATCGCTGAAGAGGCCATGGTGTGCTCCGGGCTCGAGAGTGCTGATGGAAAATGTACTGTGTTTTTGTACAGTTGTTTTCGACCGGGATCAAACGCATTTTTTGATTTGCCCTAGTTCGCCGCCTCCAACCAGACGGACGGTGCCTGACCGAGGGTCCGACGGAACATCGTCGAGAACGCCGCCGGGCTGTCATAGCCGAAATCCAGGGCAATCCGCGTCACTGCTTCACCCGCCGCCAGCCGTGCCAGTGCCAATACCACGCAGGCGCGCTGGCGCCATTGACTGAAACTCAAGCCGGTCTGCTGACGAAACAACCTGTTGAAGGTACGTAAGCTTACGTGCAGCTGATCGGCCCATTGCTGGGGTGATTGGTGGGCATTCGGCTGATGCAGAAAGGTCTGACACCGCTCGAGCAGTCGTCCGTCAGACGGCAGCGGGATATGCAACGGTAACGGTGCACTGCGCACCAATTCATGCAGCAACAGATCGATCAGCACGCCCTCGCGCCCGGTCAGGTCATAGGTCAGCGGCAACTCCACGGCTTCCATCAGCAAATGCCGCATCAACGGCGACACACTGATCACCTGACAACGCTCACCCAGATCCACCGCCCCCGGCTCGATATACAAACTGCGCGTGCTGACCCCCAGCATCAACACCTCATGCGCTACCCCCGGCGGAATCCACACCGCCCGCTGCGGCGGCACCACCCAGTTGCCATCATGCGTGCTGACCTGCATCACCCCGGTCGCGCCGTACAACAATTGCGCCCGTCGATGCGTATGACGTGGCAACAGATAGCCGTGGGAATAATCCGTACCGATCGCCACCACCGGGCGCGGCGTGTCATCCAGCAGATTGATCGAAACATTGCGCATCGAGCGGCACCCAGCAGTTGACGTAAACGCAAACATTATTGGCTGACTTGCTGAAGCAGGCCAAGCGCCGCCGCACTATCGTCGACCGCTCCCAACCAACGGATGACGCGCCATGTTTTACCTACTGCTGACACTCTTCGGTTGCCTGACGGGCGTCACCACCGTGCTCTTCGGCTTCGGCGGCGGCTTCGTCGTCGTGCCGCTGTTGTACCGCATGCTCATCGCCAGCCACGGCGCTGACGACCCGATTAGCCAATCCGCCATGCACATCGCCGTCGCCACCTCGACCTGCGTGATGATCGTCAACGCCCTGGTCGCCACCGACAAACATCGCCGCGCCGGCAACCTCATCCGTGATTACCTGTGGCCCTTGGGCGGGTTCATCGGGTTGGGCGCGGTCGTCGGCGCAATCGCCGCGGTTTGGGTCAGCGGCGAAGTCATCCGCCATGCCTTCATTGCCTACCTCGGCGTGACGATTGTCGATTGTCTGCTGCGACGCGGCTTTCTTACGCAGTCCGAAGGCGCCATCCCACGGCGATTGGGAACACTGGAAACGTCCGGCGGCGGTGTAGGCATTGGCGCCATCGCAACCTTTCTCGGCGTAGGAGGAAGCGTCATGACCGTGCCGTTATTGCGGCGTTGCGGGTTGAGCATGTCTCAGGCGACTTCGATGGCCAATCCACTGAGCGTGCCTGTGGCGTTGGCGGGAACCCTGACGTACATGGCGATGGCGGGACTCAGCGAGACAAAACTCGGGCCATGGTTTATCGGGTATGTGGATCTGCTCGCGTTTGCGGTGCTGACGCTGGGCTCGATGTTGGGGATTCGACTGGCCACACGGTGGATCGGGCGGATACCGGATCGGGTGCATGCGTGGGTGTATATCGCGCTACTCATCATCGTGATGCTGGGCATGACACTGAAGTAGCACCTCGATTCCTGCGCGCATCCTCTGCATACTCCGCAGCCTTATTCACTCAGGGATCGATCCATGCTCAAGGGACTGTTGCGCCTGGCGCCATATGCCGCCGCGTTGTTTTCACTGCTTTCCACCGCTCAGGCTGACGACGGCAGACGTGTGTTCACGGGCACGCTGGGCAAGACGCCGATTGTGGTTGAGCTCAACACCCAGCAGCAGGACGAAGTGACCGGCCGTTACTTCTACGAGAAGTATCACCGCGACCTGCCCCTCAGTGGCGCGTTGCAGGACAGCACGCTGACGCTGGTCGAGGGCAATAATCGCTACGGCGATGACAAACCGCTGCCAACCCTCAAACTGAAATCCACCGCCAACGGTTGGCAGGGCGAGTGGCAAAACCCGAAGGGCAAAAAGCTGTCGGTACAACTGGTCGAGGCCAGACTTCCCGCGCCGACTGCAACGACGTTGCCCTTCATTGCCACGTTGCCGAAAGACGATCCCTACGAGTATTTGCGCTTACAGGGGCTCAAGCTCAAACCGGGAAAGAAAGACAACTTCATGGGCTACGACCTGCAATGGTGGGCGGAGCCTGAGTCGAAAATCTCTTTCTTTAGTATTGAGTCCGGTTATCCCAAACAGGAGCAACAGCGGATCAACGAGCAATTGTTGGGACGGCTCTGGAAAGAGGTCATCAGTTATCACGCCTGCATGCTGCAAGGTGGTGAGAATGCCGAGCAATGGCAAAGCGTCGCGCCCACGTTTCTGTCGTCCGATATCGTCAGCCTGAACATCAACACCGGTTACGACTGTGGCGGCGCGCATCCGGATGTCGGCAACTCCCCGATCAATCTCAATGCTCATACTGGGCAAGCGATAAAGCTGGAAGACGTTTTGACAGTGGGTGGAGGGAAGGGCACTTCGACTGGAACAAGCGAAGGTAAACAGAGGGAAGAGTTTGCGCAGTGGCTTATAAAACAGTTCACCTCGCTGTATCCCGACGAAATGAAGAAGCCAGCCGAAGGTGATGAAGACAGCTGCGACTACACCGATGAAAACGTCTGGGGCGTTTTCGATTGGTATTTCACCGCCAAGGGCATTTACCTGGGGCCGTACTTCCCGCGGGTACAACGTGGTTGCGATGAACCCGAGTGGTCGATCCTGCCGTACTCAGTCGTCAAGCAACATCCCGGCGCCGTCAAACTTCAACTGCCCCAAGGCTAACCATCACGCCAGCCCCGGCGCTTCACGAATAATGAAGTGATCCAGGTTCTCGATATTGGCATTGAAGACCTCGAAAGGCTTTTCGGGGTTCTTCTTGCCCGGCACCTGCTTCAACTCCGGCGTCACACCATAGAAGAAGCAAAACAACTCCTTGTCGCTATCAATGGCGTGCTTGATCTCTTCCAGAAACGCCTTGCGCTTGCGGTAGTTGTCGATCAACTTCTTGTTGAGATAAACACTGACCGGATAAGGCTTCTTCTTGCTGTCCTCCGGCTTCCTGAACCAGACCTTGTCCTCGAAATCGATCCGGAAACTGGCGCTGTGAAAGTCCTCGATCTTCTTGATCCGACCCCAGTAAATCAGCCCCTTGTTGTCCATCAAATACTCAATCTTCTTGAAGAACGAACTGTACGGCGCCGTATGCTCGCCAATCTTCAACGGCATGCGCTTGAGCAAATCCTTGTCCGCGAAGTTCGACACAAAACACTCCACGGGGTGAGCGAACACACTGGTCTTGTCCGGCGCCGTCTCACGACTCGGCGATTCTTTTGAAGGGGTAGTCGCCCCCCGCACCGGATCATCCCGCAACACATCCGCCGCCCCCGCTGGCGCGACAGGCTTGCGCACATACTCACGGCGCGTCAGCAACAACTCCGACGGAAAATGCTCCTCCCGCCCGTCATCCGATTCCCCATCCGCCGCCTCAACCCCCGACGCCGACGTCTTCAAACTCACATACGGACAACCCGCCACATGCTGCGTACCGGGCAGATTCTTGAAGTGCGGCGTGCGCACGTAATTCACGTTCTTGGCGTTGAACGTGCCCAACTCGTTGGACGCATCGAACGCCGAACGACAGGCGTCGTTGGGGCACTGGAAGTGTTCCTTCGCAGAATCGAACGCCACCGTCTCATCGAAATTGAGATCGCGAACGTCATAGATCGACAGTTTGTCGTCGAGGCTGAGGCAGTAGGCGAGGTCGAATTTCATGGTGGGGCTCGGGTCCTTGAGTGGGGGAGGGGTATTAATAGCGGGTGGTACAAAACTAATCGATAAGCGCGAGGCGACTAGGGCGAGTAGGTAGGCCTTGAAGAAAACGTCAATTGGAAATTGGTTGGTTTCATCCCCCAAGAAAACCTTGTTTTTCAAGTCTCATGCTCAGATTTAACAGTTTTAACAAACGCGCGTGTTGCAGTCTCGAAAGTATTCAGGATTACGTTCTCCAGCTCCCCGGGAGTTAGATATCCTAGATCAATGATCTGGTTCTTCACTCGAAGAATCTTGATAGCAGAACGCATTACTCCCTCCATTGGACCTCGACCAACCTTAGCTACAGTGCTCAGCCAGCCTTCAGCAATTGCGATGGCCAAGGGAGGGTTCCCACCTATCGATGCACGCTCGAAAATCTGAACCATTGCATCTTCAGTCAATTGCGTTAATAACTCCCAACGCTGTGCGTGCCCCTCGCCTCGATCGAGAAACGTCCCTCGCACCCATAATCGTTGAAACGAGTTACGGACACCTCCTGAAAACCGTGCTGTTCGCTCGCGATTTTTATCGGTAAAGCGCCATACGACTATGTCCGGGGCTAGTACCGTTGTCATGAACGCCCATACGTCGTCACGTAATGCTTCGCCTGTCTGCAAGTCTTTTAATTGGGCAAGGTAAATGGCTGCATCTTGATCAAACTTGGCTCTGGCTGCTTGGGTTTTAGAATTTGGGAATCCCGCTTTCTGAGCAATTTTCCGTAGTTCGGCGGCTATGTTGACGGCTGCGCTATCAGCTCTTGTCCCACCACTTGGAGCGCTAGTCTTCCAGGCAGAGTATTCTGTCAAACGGTCGATGTTGTCTTTGGGAGATGGAGCCTCACTCTTAAGTCTTTCAAGGATTGTGGCGACACCGTGTGCTTTCAGGCGTGGCAGAAGTGGAACACGCATCAATCACCCTCTCTGAAGTCGGCTATGGCCAGAATCAAGGCTTTAAATTTTCCAGGAGCATAGATCCGCATTTGTCGGATGTTCTCGAGATTTTGTCCAGGAAATGACATCTCCATCCATGCCCTTGCTTGATAACCTATCGAACCTTCTTCATATCGATCGAGTTCGGCTTCATTTTCAACGTCTAGGGCGGCTTCGATTAGTTGCGTCATCACATCAGCAACCATTGCTTGGAGCGTTAGTGCATCACCCTCAACGAACCTTGAGCACGCGCTTTCGATATCAGAGTTGACGTAAAGTCTTACGTTTCCGCTGAAATCCGCATCCAAAGTTGTCGGGGTCCAGTCTACAAGCCAAGGAGCATATTGCTCTGGCCTAGCCTCGAAACTCTCGGAAAAGCTGGCAAGCTCAATTGGAAACCTAGATTCGCCACCATCTTCAAGAAGAATATTTTTGTGGTACTGCCAGAGGCGCGCGCCCCTTTGCTTTGGAGAAAGTGGTCCTCCAGAGTCAATAGGGGCTTCAAGAATGATTCTGAGGCTGAGATGAAGCTGCCCTGAAAGGGTACGTCCTAGAATGGTTTCTTCGAGAGTAACTGCTGGTTCATCGATATCGATTACCGCAGTTGCTAAGCGATCTACTCGCCGAGGCAAGCTGCCAGCACCAGTGCCCACTGAGAGCACTACGGCCAGTTTCAGGTCGGCGACATCTATTCCCAATAAAACTGATGCTTCTTTGACGTCTATATGCACATGAACATTGACTTGAATGTCTTGTTCATAGTCCCAGTTTTCCAAGACGTCGGAAGCCGGGGATAAAGGTTCTCCCGGAGGTCCGATCATCCATCCGCTGAAGTTGACCAGCTCATTGGGAAGGGTCAGGAATGGGAAGGCTATACGGCTCACTCTCTACCCTCGTTCAGAAAGCGAAGTCGAACACCCACGGCTGCTTCTGGTGGGCTCAAAACTGAGATGCCGATCGTGCCGCTTTCAGTACCTACCTTTATTGTTGAGTCAAACGTTACGACATTGGCGGCATCAAACGACATTCCGATCACTTGGGTTTCAAAGCCAGCTGGCAAATCTTCACCATCAGCGACGGCCCCGTCCGCAATTAGATGAGATTCAGCAGATATTTCAAGCATCGCGTTCGCTCCATCGTTCTGCAGATGTGCTTCAAAAATGGCGCAACGTCGATTCTTACCATCAATTTCAAGACGCATAAATCTGGCTGGAGATATAGCAAGCTCCTGCTTTGTATGTGGCGTGCGCGTACCCGGCCTAGGTCTGCCTGGACCTTTTCCCGAAACTGAATCAAGTAGCCGTCCCAGACGGCTAGCTGTACCAGCAAGTGAAGGTCCACGTTCTTTACTACTGTTTGCGACTGCCATGATTGGAGCTGCGAAAGTATTGGCGGCTTGTTCGACTCGCTTGAGAGCCCCCCGAACGAATGTCTTCGCATTACGATCGGGAAGATTGTCAGGTATCCAATCGTCATGTGCAGGGGGCTCGGACATTGCAAACGCGGACTCTACGTCATCTTCATCCGAACATATAAATACACCAGCCCACTCAAAGCGTGTATCAGCAAAGGGGGTGCCCTCTATATATTTCACGACCAATTCTACTGGTCGCATCAAGGCAATATGACAAGCCTGTTCAGGGATTCCAGAACTCTCATCCAGAGCGGGTCCTGAGCGATCGGCACAAAGCCCCTTTTTGATGATCAGCTTGCCCAAATCCTTTTTAGGGCGCTCACTTTTAATAATCTGTACGTCATCAGCATCATCTCGATAAGCTTTCATGGCAGATGCAAACAGATCAAATGGAGGGAAATCCTCCGGGGCGGGCAGCGCTACTTCTTGCTCCTCGATTTGTATTCGAATATTGAGCTTCTTGTCTTCAGGAGTTGACGCCGTGAGCCGTGGCCAGAAGTTCCAGAGAATTGTTTCTTGGATGTAATGACTGATCGACCTGACGTCTCCTTCCTCCTCAATGTAGGGATCAAGAATAAGGATTGAGGTTCCAGTATTGTTCTGATCTCGTTCAGGCATTCCCAAAGAAGCTGCCAGTTCAGCAGCGTTGGAGCCAATCAGGGGATCGATGCCACCGTCCCCATCGCCGGTCCCCCACCAGTGTCGTCCTGTAAATCTTCTGCGCCTGTGATCGGCTGTATCAGCATCGAAGGCCGAACCCAAGTGACAACCCATGAATCTGCGTACAGGTTTACCTTCGCACGTGGTCTGGCTATCTACAAGAATCGTCGAGCACGCACTCATTGCATATAGAGAGGTCTTGCCATAACCGTAGGTACCTCCTCCGTGATATGTGTCACGAGCGACGCCGACGTTACGCAGAAAATTTACGAAATTGAGCGCTTCGTGCCCATCTGAAGCGACGTCTCCCGACGTTGGTCCACTGAGCCCGGTTGAACGGAAGTCACAGATTTCAAGCACTTTGAGGTCAACCGATACAATCGAGGCTGCTACCTCATTCCTGGTGTGATCTCCTGGTGGGAGTTCTGCCAGCACAAGCTCTCTCAGTGTTGTGCACTGCTGTGGTGTCAGCGTACGAAATCTAATCGATAACGACGGGCCGACCCCCGGCAGAGCAGCATCAATACTATTCTGAATAGACTCACGGAGCACTGTTTGCAGAAGATCCTGAGCAGGACAGCCCAGTAGACGTCTAAAGCCGTCTGCGGCGATATTTCCCGTCTTGGAAAAGGGTTCGCTAAAAAGCTCCAGTCGCGTCATTTTGCAATCCTTTCAAATGCAACTTCGATATCTCCCGCAGAAAGTTCAAAGGTCCTCGCATGGCTTAAGTCAATTTGATACTCCAAAGCCAAGACGCCTGCAGGTAAGACTTCACCTTTGAAGCTGGAATCAATAATTCGTGGAAAGCCGTCCAAAACCTTGTAGACCTCCAGTCCTTCCAGGCAATAGGAGAGGCGATTCCATTCATCTCCATGAGGATCCAAACATCCTAGAGCCTCCAACCCCTTTTCGAGTGTTCCTCTATGGGCCCCCGACCTCATAAGACCATCAAAGACTGAGCCTACCGTAAGTTGGCCATTTTCAACTCTCTCCAGACGGACATGCACAAGATGAAGCGTTCCACCGACTGGGGGAGAAAGTTGGTCAATTCCATGAATTGATACTTGGGTTGTGTCGGATCTCCGAGAGGTTTTCACCTCGAGAGCATGGGCGCCTCGGCGAAAATCATGACGAAGTTCAAAAGGACCGGTCCAGGTTTTCACTGCAATTTCATTTAGAGTGACAAGACGCCGCATTACTTCTAGCTCGCCTACCAAACCTTGGATTTTACTTTCGGGGATCTCTTCACGAACATTTTCTTTCAAAAGTTCCCGAAAGTCATCGATAGACGCAGTTACTGCTTTAAACGGTGAAAATCCCTCCTTGATCCGTCGAAGAATTTCTTCTGCCAATTCAGCAAATACCATATCAAGAGCTCGATCCAAGCACATGATGTCGATGTACAACGTATCTTTGTTGGAAACCTTGTAACTCGAAGTCGTGACGAGGAGTTTTGACGTTGGTGCCAAGCCACGGGCGGCACCTCGACCACCGATTGGCACCAAAAGTCGAGGCTGCCCCTGTGCTCCGATCGCGTATCGTGCTGTACCGAAGCCCGTAGAGATACCCGAATCAATACTGGGAACCTCAATTACCCCATCACCCGAGCCTGCAGTCGTGAGGCGTTTCCAGCGCTCAATCGCCCTTTTAGTCATCAACCGCCCCGTCCAGTGCTTCGGCGAGCAATTCTTCTTCCGAAGCTATCTGCTCTGGTACCGGCGCGTCCAGTTCCACCGAGAAAAAATCGCCCGCTTGATCGGGTGCTCCCGGAAAAACGATACCAATACCTATCAAATCACCTACAGCATCCAAATCCTTGCGGGATGTTGACTGCGCCGTGGACTTTCCGTCGATGACATACAACAGGAGAAGTGGAACTTGTGGTCGTCCATTTTTTATGTCTGCCCAGCTGGCGTTACTTTTAGCTGTCTCAAGTTCTGTGGCATCAATGAGAATGTCGCTTTTAGACATCAACGCTTTGATGTCAGCATATCCTCTTTCGTTGTCTTTCAGCTGCGAGCGACAAGCGGCATTCACTTGACCTAGCGATCCCAGAGGTTTTTCGGCCTTCTTGCCGATTGGGGTAATGATGCCAACATTCCACTCTTGAAGACTATCTGCTGCTTGATCAATATAACCGAGGAGGAGATCTTTCTTTAGATCCATGTGTTGCTCACAGATGTCATAAGCTACTAGAAACTTACGTACCTCTTGGAGTTTCACGTTTCGTGCAAGATGGCGCTTGCCACCGCCTTGAGTTTGGAATGAATACTTGGTGTCTACCTCGTCAACAAACTGAACGGCAGCTCCCCAATTATTCGTTACTTTGGTATTGCTCTGGTGATCAAAGCGAATGGTCTGCACATGTCGGCCCTCGAAGCTAATATTGCTTCGATAAGCGTGTCGCATCTTGGATGCAGCAGTAATTGCCATGCCTGGGATAGCGCGGACCCGAACGGCGAATTCTGTAGGAGTGACGCCATGCTTGCGGTAGTTGCTGATGTCTTCGCGAATTTCCTCTTCAATACGTGCCAGTGCACGGAAGTTTGAGGAAAGATCAGCAGTCGTCCATAGACGCGGCAGATCCTCGTATCCTTTTCTATATCCAAACCAACGTCCCATTTGAAGTAGCGTGTCATATTGCATGGATGTGCGCAGAAAGAATGAAACGGATAAACCTTCAAGCGTCAGTCCCCGGGCCAACACCGTCCCTCCTACCACGATGTAAGTCTTGGGCTCTTGGGTGTAGTCCAGCCTTTCAAAGCTTTCACCATTCTCTATAGCAAACTCCAAGGCATCTAAGGTGGTCTTGAGATAAGGGCGTAGATCGGCTAAGGAGCTATTACCGCTGTACTCAAGAGGTACTTGACTTGTCTCCTCTTCTAACACCTGCTCCAGCTTGTTTTGGAGTTCACCAGAATCGCTGGTCAGTTCATCGAGGTTACCCTTGATCCAGTACTCAATTAACTTAGCCATCCGTTCATGCTGGATGATGTAAGGTGACGTATGCACCAGCATTGTCATGTGCTGATCATGTTGTCCGCGTGATCTACGGATCGCACAACTGAGAAGGAACCAGAGCACTCCCTTCTCCAACTCCTCTGTCATCTGCGGGTAGAACGAGTCCTTCTCGCTAGAGCGGGCCGGTTGCAACAGGTTAAGTTTTTCATCCGGCACATGGCGAATCATGTTCCTGCCGGCTTCTTCGGAAGACTCAGGTCCATCGGGGTTGGCTGGAGCGTATCCGAATACTTCTCTTGCACCGAAGTAACCATCGGTACGAGGTAAGGTGGTAATGAAGTCCTCCGGATAGAGGTCGTCCAAATCGTTTGGATTCAGTGGGTACGGGTCGATAAATACGTTTGCAAATGGTGTAGCCGTATAACCCACATAAGATACTGCGGGGAGCGCCCTTATGATCTTTCGGATCTCGGCATTGATCCGCGTCATGTCATAATCATTATTAGACGAGTTGACAGATGCTTGATCGCACTCGTCGTCAATCAGAAGCACCTTGAGCTGGCGAAGAATTGCCAAAGGAGTCTTTGGCTTGCCTTTGTCGTCAATAATAGTCTTGCGGAACGTCTCGAGTCGCGAAGTGATTTTCTTCATCACGACTAGCTGCGCTCGTCCTGGAACCGGCATCGTGAAAGAGCCGTTCGCAGGATACGTGTAATCCCCGTCATTCTGCTCAGTCGTGTACAACTGCCAAAAATGGCGGTGACGATTCACGATGTCGTGTTCAATACGTCGCTGGGTCTGCGCACGTAATTTATTAGTTACACCACCCAATAGCACGATCAGGTTATACCCAGCGTCCACAGCTTTGGCTATCACTGCGGTCATATTCGCTGTCTTACCTGACTGGACGTATCCCACTACTAGACCACGATGGCGAAAACCTTCGTTAGTCGGATTTGCAAGCAGTGAAACAACCTCTGAGGAACTCTCATCGATAGATGTAATAGTGCTTTCATCCCACCCCTTGCTATTAGTGAGATAGGCCTTTAGAGCTGGCCAATGAAGATCCTTCGAGCTAGGTCCCTTGTACCAAGGATCCCTTTTTTTGATCAGAGAGCTGCGACGTAGAATCTCAACATCCTCCAGTGACGCGACTACCTGCTCAAGCGCTATGGCAAGATTCTGGTCCATCTCAGAGGTAAAAAAGAAGCCGATACTGGTGAGATCCTTTTTCAAGGCCTCTGCTGCCTGTTGCGGTGAGTCGTGCGTGGGAAGTTTTTCCCGAATTTGACGGGAGAAGGTTTCAACCTGTGGGTTTGTCATCGAAGCAATCCTTACTTGCTATCCCTGGGTATAGGCGCTACTGGAAGCTGAGCATGGCGTTTCAGCTCAGCTTCCAGACCACCTGCAATGTGTGGCATCACTTTGCCATTTTCTTCTTCAATGGCCCACCCTATTTTGCGTAGGTCAGCAGCGACAGTCGGGGAAACAGGCTGGTGGCGGTAGATTGGACGTCAGCAGTAGGCCTCAGAGCATCAGTTTTCTGGCACAGGAAAGTTGGGCCATGAGAGATATTTTTGATTACAATCCGGCACGGCTTTCAGAAGCCATTTCATTTCTGCTTCAGGTCTGCGGATACCGCATTCCCAAAGCTCGAAAACACGCCAGCCCTGCTGGAGCAGTTCGGCTTTGTTTCTGAGGTCTCGTTTCACGTTCTGGTCGAATTTCAATCGCCAGAATTCTTCGCGAGTCCGAGGAGTTGTGGCATACCTACAGCCAGGGTGCCTGTGCCAGAAGCAGCCTTGAATGAAAATGCAGACTTTGTGACGAGGAAGCACCACATCTGGTCGACCTGGAAGCTCTCGAGGATGCAGTCGATACCTGAAGCCATTTCTATGTAGCAGCTTCCGGACCTTCAATTCGGGAGATGTATTGCTGCCGCGGATAGCGGCCATCATCCGAGACCTGACCTCTTTACTGACTATGTCCATGACTGAGCCCCAGATGAATTTGCCTTTAGGCCGAGATACCGCTATTGAATGTGACACCGAGCATTCGAAGCCAATTCAGATTGTCGACCTCTTCGCCGGCCCAGGAGGTCTTGGTGAGGGGTTTGCATCTTCCGGCGACGGATCCCGATTTGAGATTTTAGTCTCAGCCGAAATGAATCCAATTGCCCGCGAAACGCTCAAATTGAGAGCGTTTTATCGGCTTCTGAAAAAGAATAATCCTGAGCAGCTATGTGATTATTACAATTTTTGTAATGGGCAGACTCCTAAGCCATATAGCGATCTGAGTAAAGCCCAGTGGGTTGAGGCAGAAAAAGAAGCTAGATGCATTACTTTGGGATCCAAAGAAGGTGACGCGGAGCTCGATGCGATTCTTGATAAAAAACTCAAGGATAGGCCTTGGGTTCTCATCGGTGGGCCTCCTTGCCAAGCCTATTCAATTGTCGGTAGATCTCGTAATCAAGGAAAGGCTGATTACAGTGCTGAAAATGATCATCGTCATTTTCTATACAAAGAATATCTCCGCATCATCAAGGAGAGAAAGCCAGCTGTATTCGTAATGGAGAACGTGAAAGGAATTCTATCTTCAAAGATAGCTGGGGAAAGTATTTTTACGCAAATTCTTGAAGATCTCACCGATCCGAATAAAGCGCTTGGTGATCCCTCACCAGGCAAAAAATATCGCGTCTGTTCTCTTGTGACTGATCAGTCCTTTGGTCCTGGTGAGGATGTAAGCAACGTCGATCCTCGTGGTTTTATTATCAGAGCAGAGGAGTATGGAATCCCTCAAGCGAGACATCGAGTGATCCTGTTGGGGATCGCTTTGGATGAGCGCGGTAATATTGAACAATATGAGTGTTTAGCGAAGGCAGTAGGGCGAGTAACTACAAAGCAAGTTCTCGGGGACTTACCAGAGTTGCGCAGCCGTTTGACCAAGCAGGCAGATAGTGGCGAGGCTTGGTACAAAGAAGTTGCAGATCATCTTGATGGTCTTGCTTCAGAAGTTGATAGTAATGTTGAGCCGAAACTCAGCGCTGAGATGAGTATTGCGCGTAAGGCTCTCATTTCCGCTTCTCTTGAAGTTGGAGCGCTACGTGTTCCTCGTCGCAAAAATGATGGAAAAATTAGAGATGAAAATTTAGATCGTTGGTATCGAGATGATAAGCTAAAATACTGGTTAAATCATGATGCTCGCGGTCATATGTCATCGGATCTGCGCCGGTATATGTTTGCCAGTGTGTATGCCCGGGCCTACGAAATTTCTCCGAAAGGCCATCAGCAGTTTTGTCTTTCGGATCTTGCACCAGCTCACAAGAACTGGGAGAGCGGTAAGTTTAGTGACCGCTTTAGGGTTCAAGTCGAACATCTCCCTGCAACAACTATTACTAGCCATATTTCGAAAGATGGTCATTATTTTATTCATTACGATCCCAAGCAATGCAGAAGCTTAACGGTCAGAGAGGCGGCCCGACTTCAAACTTTCCCGGACAACTATTTTTTTCAGGGGAATCGGACGCACCAATTCCATCAGGTTGGAAATGCAGTGCCGCCTTTGTTGGCTAACAAAATAGCTTCGGTAGTATTTGAAATTCTTAGTAAAAAGTCGCAGTGACATGAAAAATCGGCTTTGCTTGAAACCGAGATCTAGTCGTTTGTGAGTGCTAGTTTCTACTAATAGCTGCACATCCAGTACTTGGGCTTAGGGTAGTCGAAGCTTTGGATGTGCGGGTAAGGCGGTAGCGCTGGAAGGCAATCCTTCTGCGGGGAGGGGGGTAGCTGACGCTAATACGTGTACCATGATTGGTAGTTGTCAGATGTAACCGCCTCTCCAGCTCTTTTTTCATGTTGATTACATTCTTTGCAAAGTAGCTGAATGTTAGAGATGTCATTCAGTCCGTGCTTGGCTAGTGGTACGATATGGTCGTAGTTCTCTTTGTTTTCTAAGTTTATTTGTCCAGAGAGGTCTTTGTTGCATAGTACGCATCGCCCCCTATCTCGAAAAAAAACGGCCCTTCGTGCCCATTGTGGTATCGCTGCGCGTTTCAATACTCCAGTTCGACTAAAGATTTTTTTAATCTCGCTTGGTCTCTCTTGTTTGGATTCGTATTCCAGAGCGTTTGCCATTAATGTGTTGAAATTTTTCATGAGGTCACGATTTTGAAAAAGAACATGAAAAACTTCTTTGGAAATGTGCTCAACTAGCTCGTGAAATACGCCCGTCTCGCGTAGCTTATGGATGAACTCATAAATATCATCTATATTGCACTCGATAAATTTTTTACTTTGCTTATCTAGAAAATCTTCGAAGCTTTGATGTGGCATGTTGTGATGTTTGAGCGCTAACTCTATCGGTAGTGTGCTCGGCCTCAGGAGGCTTAAAGCGATAGGTATGTCCTGATAATTTTCTTGGATTTTCTGTTTTTTTTCTAAGGCTGCTTCGCTCGATTGATCGTAATAAACATCATGGATAATAAACTCTATGAATTCATGAAGGATTGAGTATTTATTGAAAGTGCTTAATCTGTAATAAATTCGACCGTCGCCGTAAAAGTCATTCAGCACTCCTAGGTAACTCTCTGAGTGATAAAGGACGCTTTTTACAACGTTGCAGAAGTAGTAGGTGTCGTAAAATTTGGCCTCAAGCATTTTTTACTCTGTCTATTATCGTAAAGTGATGGGGTATTTTATTGTGCTTAATCGATGTCCAATAAAAAGCCCCGATCAAATCGGGGCTTTTTGCTTTCTCAATTCGACGACTCAAGCAGCAATCGTCAAACCATGGCGAGCGAGACGATTAGTCCCAGCTCAGAGCACCACCAGTTTGGTATTCGATCACTCTCGTCTCAAAGAAATTCTTCTCTTTCTTCAAGTCCATAATCTCGCTCATCCAAGGGAACGGGTTAGTGGTCCCTGGGTACTCTTCCTTCAAACCGATCTGCGACAGGCGACGGTTAGCGATGAACTTCAGGTAGTCCTCCATCATCGCTGCGTTCATGCCCAGTACGCCGCGAGGCATGGTGTCGCGGGCGTATTCGATTTCCAGTTGAGTGCCCTGCAGGATCATCTGCGAAGCTTCTTCCTTCATTTCGGCGTCCCACAGGTGTGGGTTTTCGATTTTGATCTGGTTGATCACGTCGATGCCGAAGTTCAGGTGCATGGATTCGTCGCGCAGGATGTACTGGAACTGCTCGGCGACGCCGGTCATTTTGTTGCGGCGGCCCATGGAGAGGATCTGGGTGAAGCCGCAGTAGAAGAAGATGCCTTCCAGAACGCAGTAGTAGGCGATCAGGTTGCGCAGCAGTTCTTTGTCGGTCTCTACGGTGCCGGTGTTGAATTCCGGGTCGGAGATGGCGCGGGTGTATTTCAGGCCCCAGGCGGCTTTTTTCGCGACCGACGGGATCTCGTGGTACATGTTGAAGATCTCGCCTTCATCCATGCCCAGCGATTCGATGCAGTACTGGTAGGCGTGGGTGTGGATCGCCTCTTCGAACGCCTGGCGCAGGATGTACTGGCGGCATTCCGGGTTGGTGATCAGGCGGTACACGGCCAGGGCCAGGTTGTTGGCCACCAGGGAGTCGGCGGTGGAGAAGAAGCCGAGGTTGCGCATCACGATGCGGCGCTCGTCGTCGGTCAGGCCTTCCGGGTTTTTCCAGAGGGCGATGTCGGCGGTCATGTTGACTTCTTGCGGCATCCAGTGGTTTGCGCAGCCGTCCAGGTATTTCTGCCAGGCCCAGTCGTACTTGAATGGCACGAGCTGGTTGAGGTCGGCGCGGCAGTTGATCATGCGCTTTTCGTCAACGGCGACACGGGCGGCGGAGCCTTCGAGTTCGGCGAGGCCTTCGGCGACGTCGAGGGAATCCAGTGCAGCCTTGGCGCGGGCCACGGCGGCCGAGTCTTCGGCGGTCACGGCGCGGGCTTCGAGGGCGGCGGCACCGCCGGCGCTGTCGAGGCGGTCCATGTTGGCTTCGCTAGCGTGGCCGGCGTTGGCGCCTTTCACTGCTGCTACTTCACTGTCTTCTTTGTCGAATTCGTCCCAGCTCAGCATGACGTGTCGTCTCCTGCGTGAGGGCCTGTGCCCGTGTGAAAACTGATTGTTGGTTTTTCACACGGCCGTACAGGCCGCGTTGGATGTCGTTTTTTGCAGCGGTGCTACGCAGGCAATAAACAGAAAATTTTTACGGGTTTCCGAGAGCCTCTGACGGGCGCAGGCCAGCGTTGTCGCTGCTGCGGGGCTTCAGAATGGCTTTGATCCCTGTAAGGGAATATTGCTGACCCGATTAGGGCGGCATTATAGGGAAAAAAACACGGGCGTGGGGGAGGGCGAAACAGCGCAGGGCGGTCGAGCGCGCGGGTGATTTCGATCGGAGCGAGGGTTTACAGGGCTTTCGCCGGGATTGGCCCCGGAGAAAATTTTTTCATTAATTTTTTGGCGTGTGATTGATTGCTCAAAAAACGAGCAAAAAAACGCGTTTTTCACTATATCTTGTGTTTTGCAACCCTTTTGCGCCGCTTCAAACACAACTGAGCCCGACCGAAGCCGGGCTGGAATCGACCCTCGATGTTGCGCTGAGTGATCCGATTCGGTGCAGTCTCAACGCATCAATTGGTGCAGCCGTTGCCCATGATGCTGTAACGCAGGATGTGACGCTGACCCTTGGAGTCGTCGTATTCCATTTTTGCCGGAACAACTTCGCAGACATTCGGAACTTCGCTCATGGAAACAACTTTGGCGATGTCCAGGTGAGTGGAGTAAGTGTATTCCTCGATAGCCGGTTGTTGCTGGGCGACATCAGTCGGAACCTCGTCTGCCATGGCGGTTGCGCACAGACTGCTGAGGGCCAGAACCAATAAAGCTTTCATTTGAAATTTACCTTCTTGAGGTCGAGTGGGGTCACGCAACCTTTTTGGGGTTGCGTGTGGAACTTCATCGTTTTGCTTTGTTACTTCAGAACTGGATTAACGGCCTTCGTGGGGGCTGTAACCTTGTTAATCGCTTTGCCTTGTCGGCGAGGTGAATTTTAGGGAGGCGGGGCAGGGGTAAACAGACCCGGTTTTGATAAACACCTTTGGCAGATTTGGTAACAATCCTTGGAGAGGGTGTTACCAGCGCTGCGGCTTTCTCGGGAAACCGGGTCGTCCGAATCGCTGGCAGGCCAGCTCCCACAAGGGTTGCGGGGTTTGCTTCAGGGGTGTCTGTGGCATTTCTGGATGTTTTGTAGGGGCTTGTTACTACCATCGTCGAATGGTTCTATACGGGCGCCCCGGCTACAACAGGGTCATACAAAAACAACTATTACACCGAGGTAGGAAAGATGAGTGCGGCTTCCCTGTATCCCGTTCGTCCCGAGGTTCTGGCCAATACGCTGACCGACGAGGCGACCTACAAAGCCATGTACCAACAGTCGGTCGTCAACCCTGACGGCTTCTGGCGCGAACAAGCCAAGCGCCTCGACTGGATCAAGCCTTTCACCACGGTGAAACAGACTTCGTTCGACGATCACCATGTCGACATCAAGTGGTTTGCCGACGGCACCCTGAACGTTTCCTACAACTGCCTCGACCGCCATCTGGCCGAGCGCGGCGACCAGGTCGCCATCATCTGGGAAGGCGACGATCCTTCCGAAAGCCGCAACATCACCTACCGCGAACTGCACGAACAAGTGTGCAAGCTCGCCAACGCCCTGCGTGGCCAGGACGTGCACCGCGGCGACGTGGTGACCATTTATATGCCGATGATTCCCGAAGCCGTGGTCGCCATGCTGGCCTGTACCCGGATCGGCGCGATTCACTCGGTGGTGTTCGGCGGTTTCTCGCCGGAAGCCCTGGCCGGCCGCATCATCGACTGCCGCTCGAAAGTGGTGATCACCGCTGACGAAGGCATCCGCGCCGGCAAGAAGATTTCCCTCAAGGCCAACGTCGACGACGCGCTGACCAATCCGGAAACCAGCAGCATCCAGAAAGTCATCGTGTGCAAGCGCACCGGCGGTGACATCAAGTGGAACCAGCATCGCGACATCTGGTACGAAGACCTGATGAAAGTGGCGGGCACGGTCTGCGCGCCGAAAGAGATGGGTGCCGAAGAAGCGCTGTTCATCCTTTATACCTCCGGCTCCACCGGCAAGCCGAAGGGCGTGCAGCACACCACTGGCGGCTACCTGTTGTACGCGGCCATGACTCACGAGCGCGTGTTCGACTATCGTCCGGGCGAAATCTACTGGTGCACCGCCGACGTGGGCTGGGTCACTGGCCACTCCTACATTGTCTACGGCCCGCTGGCTAACGGTGCGACCACGCTGCTGTTCGAAGGCGTGCCGAACTACCCGGACATCACCCGGGTGGCGAAGATCGTCGACAAGCACAAGGTCAACATCCTCTACACCGCGCCGACCGCGATCCGCGCGATGATGGCCTCCGGCACCGCCGCCGTTGAAGGCGCGGACGGCAGCAGCCTGCGTCTGCTGGGTTCGGTGGGCGAGCCGATCAACCCGGAAGCCTGGGATTGGTACTACAAGAATGTCGGCAAATCCCGTTGCCCGATCGTCGATACCTGGTGGCAGACCGAGACCGGCGGCAACATGATGAGCCCGCTGCCGGGCGCTCACGCGCTGAAGCCGGGTTCGGCGGCACGTCCGTTCTTCGGCGTGGTGCCGGCGCTGGTGGACAACCTCGGCAACATCATCGAGGGCGAGGCCGAGGGCAATCTGGTGATTCTCGATTCGTGGCCAGGTCAGGCGCGCACGCTGTACGGCGACCACGACCGTTTCGTTGACACCTACTTCAAGACCTTCCGTGGCATGTACTTCACCGGTGACGGCGCGCGCCGTGATGCCGATGGTTACTACTGGATCACCGGTCGCGTGGACGACGTGCTCAACGTCTCCGGCCACCGCATGGGCACCGCCGAGATCGAAAGCGCGATGGTGGCTCACCCGAAAGTCGCCGAAGCGGCGGTGGTCGGTGTGCCGCACGACATCAAGGGGCAGGGCATTTATGTCTACGTCACCCTGAAAAATGGTGAAGAGCCGAGCGAGCAACTGCGCCTGGAGCTGAAGAACTGGGTGCGCAAGGAGATCGGCCCGATTGCTTCGCCGGATGTGATCCAGTGGGCGCCGGGGCTGCCGAAGACCCGTTCGGGCAAGATCATGCGCCGTATCCTGCGCAAGATCGCCACGGCTGAATACGAAGGGTTGGGCGACATCTCTACCCTGGCCGATCCGGGTGTGGTGCAGCATCTGATCGATACGCACAAGACTATGAACGTCGCGTAAGCGGCGGGTCTGAAGTGCAGAAAGCCCTGTCCGGTTTCGCCGGGTGGGGCTTTTTTGTGTCTGATGTTTTTGTAGCGTCGGGGTGGGCCTCTTCGCGAGNCTCGCGAAGACGGCCTGTCATTCTCCGCAGTGTTCCGCTGTCTTACCTCATCGGCATCCAGCCAATAATTATCGGTTTCACTTGTCAGAACATTCCCACTGTTACCCGTTCGCCTTCAAGTAACCGAATGTGTAACCGCCCGCCCCGCAACGGGGCAATGAGAAACGCATCGCCCCGTTTTAGAGCCTCAAAACCCCCGGTGAAAAATAAGACATAACCCCGCGCTTGCCGGATTAGAAGGGTTTGCGAATAATAGGCCCGCAATTTGCAGCATAGATCGGTTCACTGTCTTTCGCTCTTGCATGAAATTGCAGGGCTGTCAATGTGCTCAAGCGGGTTTCTCGGTGCATCTGTAATTAGTTGTCGCATTGAAGAAATATCGGCTTCGGGCCTGTCGTTAGAATGCCGATCACTCGCTCGTCGTGGCTTGCGTTGAAGCCGTCGCGGTTTTGACTGGAACTGTCCCACGCACGCAGCAACCGATTTCGTTACACCCATTCGCATATTGGGCTGTCGCTCACTCTGCCGTTTTTGCCCTTTACCGATGGAGTCCCAAGATGAAGAAACTTGTGCTGCTTGGCGCCCTGGCACTGTCCGTGCTGTCCCTGCCGACGTTCGCCGATGAAAAGCCTCTGAAAATCGGTATCGAAGCGGCTTACCCTCCATTCGCATCCAAAGCCCCGGACGGCAGCATCGTCGGTTTCGACTACGACATCGGCAACGCGCTGTGCGAAGAAATGAAGGTCAAGTGCCAGTGGGTCGAGCAAGAGTTCGACGGTCTGATCCCGGCACTGAAAGTGCGCAAGATCGACGCGATCCTGTCGTCCATGTCGATCACTGACGACCGCAAGAAGTCCGTGGACTTCACCAACAAGTACTACAACACCCCGGCCCGCCTCGTGATGAAGGAAGGCACTCAGGTCAGCGAAGGTCTGGCTGAGTTGAAAGGCAAGAACATCGGTGTGCAGCGTGGTTCGATCCACGAGCGTTTCGCCCGCGAAGTCCTGGCCCCGCTGGGTGCCGAGATCAAGCCGTACGGCTCGCAGAACGAAATCTACCTCGACGTGGCCGCCGGCCGCCTCGACGGCACCGTGGCGGACGCTACGCTGTTGAATGACGGCTTCCTGAAAACCGACGCCGGCAAAGGCTTCGCGTTCGTGGGCCCGGCGTTCACCGACGTCAAATACTTCGGCGACGGCGTAGGCATCGCGGTACGCAAGGGCGACGCCCTGAAAGACAAGATCAACACCGCCATCGCGGCCATCCGCGAGAACGGCAAGTACAAGGCAATCCAGGACAAGTACTTCGACTTCGACATTTACGGCAAGTAAAGACGTCGCTCGACCCGTCCGAAATGGCGCAAGCAACAGGATCTCTGCGGTTTGCGCCATTTTTTCATCCCAACTTTCGAGGACCTGAATCATGTTGAAAGGCTACGGGGCTGTCATCCTCGATGGCGCTTGGCTGACGCTTCAGCTCGCCTTGTCGTCCATGGCCCTGGCCATCGTTCTCGGGCTGATCGGCGTCGCGTTGCGCTTGTCGCCGGTGCGCTGGCTGGCGTGGCTGGGCGATCTGTATTCCACGGTGATTCGCGGGATTCCCGACCTGGTGCTGATCCTGCTGATCTTCTACGGCGGTCAGGACCTGCTCAACCGCGTCGCACCGATGCTCGGCTATGACGACTACATCGACCTGAACCCGCTGGCCGCCGGTATCGGCACCCTTGGTTTCATCTTCGGTGCGTACCTGTCGGAAACCTTCCGCGGCGCGTTCATGGCGATCCCCAAAGGTCAGGCCGAAGCCGGCATGGCGTACGGCATGAGCAGCTTCCAGGTGTTCTTCCGCGTGCTGGTGCCACAGATGATCCGTCTGGCGATTCCGGGCTTCACCAACAACTGGCTGGTATTGACCAAGGCCACCGCGCTGATTTCCGTGGTCGGTCTACAGGACATGATGTTCAAGGCCAAGCAGGCGGCCGACGCCACCCGCGAGCCTTTCACCTTCTTCCTCGCAGTGGCGGCGATGTACCTGGTGATCACCAGTGTCTCGTTGCTGGCGCTGCGTCACCTTGAGAAGCGCTACTCGGTAGGCGTAAGGGCGGCTGATCTATGATCTTCGACTACAACGTCATTTGGGAGGCCCTGCCGCTGTACTTCGGCGGTCTGGTCACGACCCTCAAGTTGCTCGCGCTGTCGCTGTTCTTCGGCCTGCTCGCGGCCCTGCCGCTGGGGCTGATGCGTGTGTCCAAGAACGCCGTGGTCAACGGCGCGGCCTGGCTGTACACCTACGTGATTCGTGGCACGCCGATGCTGGTGCAACTGTTCCTGATCTACTACGGTCTGGCCCAGTTCGAAGCGGTGCGTGAAAGCTTCTTGTGGCCGTGGCTGTCCAGCGCAACGTTCTGTGCGTGCCTGGCATTCGCGATCAATACCAGCGCCTACACCGCCGAAATCATCGCCGGCAGCCTGAAGGCCACGCCGAACGGCGAGATCGAAGCGGCCAAGGCCATGGGTATGTCGCGCTTCAAGATGTACAAGCGCATCCTGCTGCCATCGGCCCTGCGTCGGGCGCTGCCGCAGTACAGCAACGAAGTGATCATGATGCTGCAGACCACCAGTCTGGCGTCCATCGTGACCCTGATCGACATCACCGGCGCGGCCCGTACCGTCAACGCGCAGTTCTACCTGCCGTTCGAGGCGTACATCACCGCCGGCGTGTTCTACCTGTGCCTGACCTTCATTCTGGTGCGCCTGTTCAAGCTGGCCGAGCGTCGCTGGCTGAGCTACCTGGCCCCGAGGAAGCACTGATATGGAACGCATCGACCACGTTCTGCCGTGGAGTCATTTGGGCAGCGAGCGCCGGATTTCGGTTTTTCGTTTCGGCAGCGGCGAGCGCAAGGCCTACATCCAGGCCAGCCTCCACGCTGACGAACTGCCCGGCATGCGCACTGCCTGGGAACTGAAAAAACGCCTCGGCGAACTCGAAGCCAAGGGCCTGCTCAACGGCGTCATCGAACTGGTGCCGGTGGCCAACCCGCTGGGTCTCGGCCAGTTGCTGCAAGGCAATCATCAGGGCCGTTTCGAGGCCGGCAGCGGCAAGAATTTCAACCGTGATTTCGTCGAGCTCAGCGCCCCCGTGGCCGCCAGGCTGGAAGGACAACTCGGTGATGATCCGCACGCCAACATCCGTCTGATCCGTCAGGCAATGGCCGATCACCTGGCCGCATTGCCCGAGGCCAGCAGCCAGTTGCAAGGCATGCAGCGCATCCTGCTGCAACATGCCGCCACCGCCGATGTGGTGCTGGACCTGCATTGCGACTGCGAAGCCGCGCTGCACATGTACGCCTTGCCGCAACACTGGCCGCAGTGGCGTTCGCTCGCCGCGCACCTGGACGTGAAGGTCGGTTTGCTGGCGGAAGACTCCGGCGGCAGCTCGTTCGACGAGGCCTGTTCGCTGCCGTGGCTGCGCCTGTCGCGGCTGTTCCCGGACGCGCAGATTCCACTGGCGTGCCTGGCGACCACCGTCGAACTCGGCGGTCAGGCTGACACCACGCCGACGCAGGCCGAAGCCTGGGCCGAAGGCATTCTGGCGTTCCTCGCCGAGCAGGGCCTGATCCGTGGCGAGTGGCCGAGCGCGGCGCACGAGCCGTGCGAAGGCATGCCGTTCGAGGGCACTGAATTGCTCCTGCCGCCGCATCCGGGGGTGGTGAGTTTTCTGCGCAAGCCCGGCGAGTGGGTTGAAGCCGGTGACAAGATTTTCGAAGTGATCGATCCGCTGTCGGATCGGGTCAGCACGGTGTGTGCTGGTACGTCCGGGGTGCTGTTTGCCATTGAGCGGCTGCGTTACGCCCAACCCGGTTTCTGGCTGGCCAAAGTGGCGGGGCGCGATGCGCTGCGCGACGGCCCTTTGCTCAACGACTGACTGTTTTTGTGAGAACCGACCGCATGTACAAACTTGAAGTCCAAGACCTGCATAAACGCTATGGCAGTCACGAAGTGCTCAAGGGCGTTTCCCTGAAAGCGGCGGCCGGCGATGTGATCAGCATCATCGGCTCCAGTGGCTCCGGCAAAAGTACTTTCCTGCGCTGCATCAACCTGCTCGAGCAGCCGCACGCGGGCAAGATCCTGCTCAACAACGAAGAGCTGAAACTGGTGGCGAACAAGGACGGCGCGCTGAAAGCCGCTGATCCGAAGCAACTGCAACGCATGCGTTCGCGCCTGTCGATGGTGTTCCAGCATTTCAACCTGTGGTCGCACATGACCGCGCTGGAAAACATCATGGAAGCGCCGGTTCATGTCCTCGGCGTGTCCAAGGCCGAAGCCCGCGAGAAAGCCGAACACTACCTGAACAAGGTGGGTGTGGCCCATCGTAAGGACGCGTTCCCGGGGCACATGTCCGGTGGCGAGCAGCAGCGTGTGGCAATCGCCCGTGCGCTGGCGATGGAGCCGGAAGTGATGCTGTTCGACGAACCGACTTCGGCCCTCGACCCGGAACTGGTCGGCGACGTGCTGAAAGTCATGCAGGCCCTCGCTCAGGAAGGCCGCACCATGGTGGTGGTGACCCACGAAATGGGCTTCGCCCGTGAAGTGTCGAACCAGTTGGTGTTCCTGCACAAAGGCGTCGTGGAAGAAAGCGGCAACCCGCGTGAAGTGCTGGTCAATCCGCAATCGGAACGTTTGCAACAATTCCTCTCGGGCAGCCTCAAGTAATCGCTCCCGTTATGCACCAGATTAGGTCATGCTGCGCAGCGCGCCAGATGGTCTAATTTGGTTGCAGCCGATTTCGGTTTTTCCCTCTGTTTACGTTTCGGATCGCCCGCCCATGACTGCCCATCGAATTGGTTTCCTGATTTGGCCCAGCACTAAAGCTCTGACTTTGGCGCTGGCAGAGGAGGCCTTGCGTGTTGCCCAGCGTGTGCATCCGGATGTGGTTTACGAATTGTCGTTCCTGCAGGCCGAAGCACCGACTGACGGTGAGTGGCAACTGCCCGGCGAACCCTGGGCCGGCAAACTCGAAAACTTCCAGAAACTGTTCCTGCTCGCCGATGAGCCACCGACGACTTTGGCGCCGGCACTCAGCAGCGCGCTCAAGCAATTGGTACGCGCCGGTTGTGTGATCGGTGGTTTGTCGGCTGGCGTGTATCCGCTGGCGCACCTCGGTCTGCTCGACGGCTATCGCGCAGCGGTGCACTGGCGCTGGCAGGACGATTTCGCCGAGCGCTTCCCGAAAGTCATCGCCACCAGCCATCTGTTCGACTGGGATCGCGATCGTCTGACGGCGTGCGGCGGCATGTCGGTGCTCGATCTGTTGCTGGCAGTGCTGGCACGTGATCACGGCGCGGAACTGGCCGGTGCAGTGTCCGAAGAACTGGTGGTCGAGCGCATCCGTGAAGGTGGTGAGCGTCAGCGCATTCCGTTGCAGAACCGTCTCGGCTCCAGCCATCCGAAGCTCACCCAGGCGGTGCTGCTGATGGAAGCCAACATCGAAGAGCCGCTGACCACCGACGAAATCGCCCAGCATGTGTGCGTGTCCCGTCGCCAGTTGGAGCGGATCTTCAAGCAATACCTCAACCGCGTGCCGAGCCAGTATTACCTGGAACTGCGCCTGAATAAGGCCCGGCAGATGTTGATGCAGACCAGCAAGTCGATCATCCAGATCGGCCTGTCGTGTGGTTTCTCCTCGGGGCCGCATTTCTCCAGCGCCTATCGCAACTTCTTCGGCGCCACGCCGCGGGAAGACCGCAACCAGCGGCGCAGCAGCAGTCCGTTCGAACTGTCGTCGGTACCGCCCGAGCGCGGTTGATTCCGGGTATCAGCGCCTCGAGGGCGCTGATACTCCAGGTCTTGCTCAGTCTTCGATATTGACGACGGGCCGTATGACCTGGGGCGGATGATCGAGAATGCCGTCGACGTTCAGGGTGTTGCCCGTCTCCTGGAAATAGGCTCGGATGCGGTTCATCGCACGCATGGAAAAGGGGTTGCCACGTAAATCGTAGCGATCACCGACATAGGCCGGTACCTCCATCAGTTCGTCCGGCATTTCGCTGATTTCATTACCTGACAGATCGATTTCCATCCAGTTGAAGTTGCCAAGCGCACCCCTGGGAATTTCGCGGATGCCGGTCGTGCTCAAGTCCAGATCGGTCAGTGCCGGCAGGTTGCTCAGGTCGGGAGCCAGTCCAAGCGGGTTGTCCTGCAGGTGCAAGAGCTCGAGAGTGTGCAGCCCCGCCAGGCCGTGCACATCGTTTGGCGTCAGGGTGATGTTGCATTCCGGCAGGCTCAGCGACGTCAGACGTCCCATCCTGAAGATGGCTTCGGGGACGGTTCTCAGGTCGTAGCCTCGGATATCGAGGCTATCAAGACTGGGGAACGCCTCCAGGAAACGGCCGATGCGCGGCGAGTGATCGCTGACACTGAGCAGGTACAGATCCGATACGTGGCCGAATTGCGCCGTCAGTGTCGGCAGTTCACCTCGCAGCGGCAGGCTCGACGCGAAGCGGTGATCTTCGATATCCGCGCCTTCCAGCGGTGTCTTGCGCCAGCAGGTCAGCAATTCCTCCTTGAAACGCGCACGGTTTTGCTCTTCTTTCAGGCGCTCCGCGGCGTTGAGTGGCTGGCCGCTGATGTCATGGACCGGCAGGTCGGCCTCCCATGCCGCAAGATCACCCAGCAATGTTGCCAGTTCGGTTTCAAGACGTGTCAGTTCGCTCCGCCCATCCGCCAGCGAGCCGTCCAGTCGGTAGATGAAGGCGCTCGCCTGTTCGTCGTCGAGGGCGGGGTGCAGGGTCTGGACTCGGATCAGGTCTGTCATTTCGGCCATGACCCCAAGGTCTTCGCCGTTACGGCGATAGTAAATCTTGATCCGGTCACGGGTGGCGGCATTCAAGGGATTGTCGCCGAAGTCATAGCCATTGCCGACGGCTGCCGGCAAGGCGAAGACATCTTCGGGAAGCTCGGTGATGCGGTTGTTGTTGAGTACAACCGTTTCAAGTGCGGGGTGGTTCAACAGCCCCGTGGGAAGTTCGGTGATGGCCGTCGCCGACAGGTCGAGGTACTCCAGTGCTCGCAGGTTGCGCAAGTCAGGCACCATGCCCAGCGGATTGCGATAGAGATCCAGGCTTTTGAGTCGGGTCAGCATTCCAAGAGCCGTGTGGCCTTCGCTGTCCAGCACCACGTCGCAGTCACTCAATGCCAGCTCCTCGAGTGCAGGCATCCGGGTGATCGATTGTGGAATTCGTCCCAACGCCAGCTCCCGCAGCTCCAGGGTTTCGAGGCCGGGAAAACAGTGCAGAAAGCTGTCATTGATCCGCAGTTGTGAATTGCCGTGTAACGACAGCGCCGTGACGTGGCTGAAGTCAGTGCTCAAGGACGGCATGTCGCCAATGAACGCAAGATTGAGGCTCAGTGTTACAGCCCGTGTTTCCGGATTTTCCTCCAGTCGTTCGCGCCAGAACGCCTCGAGTTCCAGGCGAAAGGCCTCGCGTTCGGCACGCTCGGTATCGCGTTCGATTTGACTGAGTACTTCATCGGTGGCGGGGAAACGCTCGGGAATATCGTTCACCCAGCGGTCCAGCTCGTCGACCAGTTGCCGCCGTTCTGATTCCCAGCGGGCAATTTGTGCACGCCCTTGCTCGATGGTTCCCGGCAGCAGGTACAAGACGCGTTCGGCATCCTCGCGATCCAGTGACGGGAACAGTTCGATGAGCCGGTCCAGATCTTCGTTGGGCATTGAGACGCCGAAGTTCTGCCGGTGCTGCTGGAAGCAGACTTTGATCCGATCGCGAGTGGCCGCGGTCAGCGGGTTGTCGGCGAAGGTGAATTGTCGGGGGGTGTTCACCGGAATATCGAACAGGTCTTCGGGCAGTTCGCTGATCCGGTTGCGATCGAGGATCGCGACGGTCAGGCGCGGGCGTGTGAGCAGGCCGTCCGGCACGCTGGTCAGTTGGGTATCGACCAGACGCAAATGAGTCAGTGCCGGTAGGCTCTCGAGAGGTGGAGGCGCACCCAGCGGGTTGCGACTCAGATTCAGATACTGCAGGGCATTCAAAGGGGAAAGGATGGTCTGGCCAGGCGAAGTCAGTGACAACCCGCAGTTTTCCAGGATCAGGCGTTGCAGCGAAGGCATTCGTGCGCAGGCTCGCGGGATCTCTGCGAGGTTGAAATCATGCAGCTCCAGATGACGTAAGCCGGTGAAAGAACCCAGAAAGGCGTCGGTGGCGCTCAGGGTCGTACTTCCATGGACTGACAACTCTGCAATATGGCTGAAGTCCGCCGACAACCGAGGCAGCTCGCCGATGAACGTAAGCGTCGTTATCAGGGTGTCGTGCCGCTGCCTGGGGTTGTCCGAAGACCGCATGTGCCACAACCGCTCCAGTTGGTCGGCAAAGGCTGTTCTCCTGGTGTGCTCGACGAACATCTCTGCCGGGCTCAACAGTTGACCGCTGACCGGATGTGAGGCGGGAATCGCGGTCTTCCATTGTTCGAGGTCCGCGACCAGTTGTTCGATTTCCGCCTTCCAGTGCCTGAGCAGGCTGCGGCCCTGTTCCAGGTCGCCGGGCAAGCCATAGAAGACGTCGCTGGCTTCCTCGGTGTCCAGGGCGGGGAACAGGGCTTTGGTGGCTGCGATATCTGCTGCATCGGCAGGTACGCCGAAATCCGGACCGATTTCCCGAGAGTAGGTCTTGATGCGCTCCCGGGTCTCTGCGCTCAGCGGGTTGCCGGAAAAATCAAATCCTTCGCTGACGGTGGCCGGCAGTTGAAAAAAGTCCTCGGGAAATTCGCTGATGCGATTGTCACTGACGATGGCCGTTCTGAGGTTTGGATGGCGGGTCATGCCGATTGGTGCTTCGTTGATTCCCGTGCTGGAAAGATCGAGGTAGTTGAGTTGGCTCAAGGCGCCGACATCGGGTGAATCGCCCAATGGGTTGCCGGGCAACTCAAGGGAATCCAGCACGGGCATGGCGGCCAGTGCCGCTTGCGCTTCGGCACTGAAAGTCACGCCGCAATTGTTCAAGACCAGCGCTTCGAGGGCTGGAAGGCGGGCGAGCGTTTGCGCAATCCGGTCAAGTGTGAAATCGCGCAGAACCAGCGTAGTCAACCGCGGGAAGCTGGCGAGGAATGAAGATGTGGAGGTGATCGATTTGTTGCCACTCAAGGACAACGTGCGGATGTGGCTGAAATCCGCACTCAGTACGGGCATGTCGCCCATGAATGTTGCCTGCCCAGTCAAGGTTTCGGCCCGTACCAGCGGCTGAGTCGTGGATCGGTGACGCCACAGCCGTTCGAGGCGCCCGGCGAACGTTTCCCTGGCAAAGTGTTCTTCGAGTCGTTCATTGAAGGTCAGTGTCTCGCCACTGAGTGGATTGCGGTCCGGAATGTCCCGGGCCCAGCTGGTCAGGTCCGCGGTCAAACGGGTTATTTCGGCTTCCCATTGATCCAGCTGAAGCCGGCCTTGGGCGAGAGAGCCTGGAAGTCGGTAAATCAGCTCGCTGGCCTGGCGATCGTTAAGGTCGGTGAACAGCATTTTGGTGCGGTCGATCTCGGGTTGTTCTGGCCGCACGCCCATGTAATTGCCGGTGCGGTTGAAATAGACTTTCACCTGTTCGCGCGTGGCGTTGGAAAGTGGATTGCCGGCGAAATCGAATATCGCCCCGGTGCTGGGCGACAGCTCGAACAGCACATCGGGCAGCGAAGTGATCTGATTGCCGGCCAGCCAGGCGCTTCTGATGCGCGGATGATCCAGCAGCCCGGCAGGCAGTGCGGAAATACCGGTGTCCATAAGATTGAGATAGGTCAGCGCAGAAAGGCCGTTGACGTCCATCGTGATACCCAAGGGGTTACCTTGCAGATCGAGCGCCGTCAGTTCGTTGAGTGACGACAGCAGCAGCTGGTTTTGTGGGGTGAGAACGACGCCACATTGGCGCAGTCTCAGTTGTCGCAGCGAGGGCATCGTCTGGAGACTTTGCGGCAGGTCGTCCAGGTCGAAATGGTTCAGGGCCAGGCGTTGCAAGTTTGGGAAACGCTGGAGAAATGCGTCGACGCCGCCGGGATTATCTGTGCCGGTCAGTTCCAGGTTGGTGATGTGATCGAAATTGGCGCTCAGGACGGGCAAGTCCCCCGGCAGTGGCTCTGAAAACAACAGACGGAAACCGATCGCTTCCGGGGTTTCTCTGCGCCAGCATTTGCGCAGAAGATGGGCGAACAGTTGGCGGTCGCGCAGGGTGGCCATCTGTCGGGCGAGGGACGGAGAGAGCCCGGTTTCCGGATTGTTGGGAGCAGCGGCGTGTATCCACTGATTCAGGTCGCTGTCGAGCTGGGCGTATTCGAGGCTGAGCCGCGACAGTTCTGCATTCGCCCCGTCAGGGTGGGCTTGCAGTCGCGCGACCATGTCCTGCAAGTCGCCCTGCAACAGTCTCGGGTACACCTGCCTGATGCGGTTTTCCAGAGTGCGCGGGGTGCGCGGCGTTTCTCGGGCGTAACCTTGTGCCCCGGTCAGGCGCAGAGTCTCGATGGCCGGCGGGGAAGGGGGCTCGTCGACAATCGTCAGGCGCAGATCACTGCGTGGCAGCGGATTGTCACGCAGGGCCTGCCTGAGCTTTTCACCTTCACCGATGTGCAGATTCAATGCCTGGCGCTGGGCGTCCGGCAAGGCTTGCAGAACGCAGGTGTAGAAATCGGCGGTCCCCTGCAACTCCAGGCCCTGCTGGTCATACGGCTTCCATCGACCGTTGGCGTCGAGTACCAGTACCCTCCTGATGGCGGCCGATTCGGGCCCCGTACTGTCGAGCAGTTGTCCTTGCGGGGAGCTGGAACGTACCTCCAGACGTACGTCGCCAGACCAGCCCGGTAATCGCTGGAGGCTGTGCAGCGCCAGGGTGTCGGAGTCGGGGTTGCGCACCGAATCCAGCTCCAGCCCTTCGTAGGCGCGAGTCACCCGCAGTTCATGCCGGGCCTCTTGCGCCAGTTCCTGTTGCCGAGCGGGCCAGTTTCCGGCTTCGATCTCCAACAGTTCTGAACCCGTGGCAGTATTGAGCAGCGCTTCGCTGATTTTTGCGGGCAGGCGAGGTTCGTGCAGGGCCACGGTTCTTGCCAGCGGTTCATCGCGGTGTTGAAGCGCCTGATAGCGCGTCTCGAACAAGGCCGTGCGTTCAGTTGTCGCGATCTGCGTCAGACGGGCACGCAGGTTTCGGGTGCGTACTTCGAGGGCGATCACCTGGCCGAATTCCTCTTCAAGCAGCGTATTGATTTCGTGGTTGTCGAGTGTCTGCAGCAGAGTCTTGAGCAAGTCGCCGTCGGTCAGTCTGTTCTCATGGATGTCCGTCAGCGGCAACTGTTGATCGGCGGAGGATTGCCAGACGACGTCGCCCTGTTCGCTGAACAGGCGTAGTCGTCTGCCGGAGGGCCACAGGTGCTGATCCTTGAGAAGCTGGAGTTGAATCAGCGGATCGGCGGTGAGGTAATCCTCGGCCTTGCTGCTGCCGATCCGGTCGATGAAATCCTGCAAGTCCCGATCAATCAGAAAACGCTGGAGACTGTCGGCCAGCAAGGGCGGCATGGGCTCGCGGTTCATGTGCATCCTGCGCAGGACGTCTTCGTCGCAACCGCTGACCTGGAGCAGGCGTTCGCGTCGCGCCGGGGGCAGCGATTCAACACTTGGACCCAGGCGCTGCAATACCGTCGGTCTGTCCCATTCCAGCGGGCGCTCGAGCTCGGTGTGGAAGGCGCCTTCACCGTTGTGGAAAACGGTAGGGCGATACGCGTCCGGTCGGCTCGGATGTTCGATGTACAACTTGTCCGGCTGTCCCGAATGGCTGACGGCGTAGTGCCCCTGTTCGGCCGGCAGCCATTTGCGGCCTTGATACTCATGCAGGCCGGACGGGTCCGGCACGCTTCCATCGGGCGGCAGGGCCTGCTGTTCATAGGGCTTCAGGTCCGGCTTCCAATACTGCGTTTTGCCATTGCGCAACTTGACCGGCCGGAAACGATCGATGAAGGCCACGACGGGGGCCGGCAGTATCCTGGGAAGTTCGGCCAGGGCGATACTGCCGCCAATCCCGAAAGCGCCGAATTGCACCAGGGATTCCAGCGCGGCGAACAACTGTTCGCCGGCCTCGGTGGCCGATCCTTCAGCCCAATCGACAATGCCCTCGAATACCTCGTCGAGAAACTGATAGGCCATGTAAGCCATCATCATTTCACCCAGGAACGGCACGAAGGGCAGCACGACAAACGCGGCAATCTGGAGAATCGACGTCGCCACGCTGACAAAGGAATCCCATCGTGCCCAGCGGGCATTGCGGTCGACGGCCGCGGTCGGGACGGCAAGGGTGGCGGCATCGTTGAGTATCTTGTTCAGCTTGCGTTGGTAAAGGTGTTCCGACAGGTCGCCAGCGATGGCGCTGATCGCCAGTTGCAGCTTGGGGTGCTCGATGGGGGTATCGCGCCAAGTGGGCTGCGGGTTGCCGGGTTCGGGGGCGTGCCATTTCACTTGGCTCAGGCGCCGGTTCAGCTCGGAGAAGAAATGCCCCCGCTGGTCATGGGCGACGAATCCGCTGAAAAATCGCTGATACTGCGGGGAGCGCAACTGACGGGTGAGTTCCTTCTCCAGATCGGCGGTCGAGGCATAGTATTTGACCGGGTGTTCAGGGTCGTCTGGCACGTAGGCCACCACGCCAGCCGGTCTGCTTGCCTGTTCAAGGTCCGGCGCAAAAATCACGATACCTGCCAGCTCTGCCGACATCATCGTCAGATCGTGACAGCGCAGGGTTTGGCCGTTCACCCGCATGCCCTGCAAACCGTCGCTCAGGCCACCGATCAGGCGATACCAGCGTTCGTCGATATCCCGGTTGAGGCGCGCCAGCTCAAGCGCGGCTTTGAGGCCTGCGATCTGGGTCGCCTTGACCTTCGGGGTCAATTCAGCGGCCACGGCAGGATCGGAGATACCGAGGCTGGTTTCAAGGTAGCGCTTGTAGCCTGCGCCGATATCCAGCTCCCGGCACAGGCGAGTGAAAGCAGGAATGCCAATTTGTGTGCCGAGCGCCGGCAGTGTCTCGAACTGTCCTGTGGCCGACGGTTTGCTGATGAAGCAGGAGTCGCTGTCGTAGGCGTCGGCTCGTGTTTCATGTTCTTCGAAGTTGTGCAGCGCCGCGTCCAGCAAGGAAACCGTCCAGACCCGTACGCCGGTGCGGATGGAAAGGCCGGGCGGCGTGATCGGAATATAGAGGCGCAGGAAAGTTGCCCTCACGTCCAGCTCAAGACCGTAGCGTGATTTCAACCCGGTTTTCAGCAGGGGTTCGGCAAAAGTGTGGGCGTCCTGCACGCCTTCCAGTAACCGATCGACACTGTTTTGCGCCTGCATGTGATCTGCGATGGCGGCGCGTAGCGCGAGGTGTTGTGCCCGTGGTGCCAACTTGAATGTGTCGGGAATTGTTCTGCGCGCATTTTTCAGTGCGTCGCGCCTGGTTTGCGAGGACTTGCCCAGCCATTCAGGGATGCCATTGAGAAGGGGTTGATAGTGTGGCGGCGGATGAAGCGGGGCGTACCCGGAAGCCAGGGGGGGCACGGGTGGTTTTTCGGTCGGTGATTGCATGGTGATTGCGCCTTGGCGTCTGGAAAAGTGCCAAGCGAATCAAAATGCGCACGATGAAGTGCGGTACATAGTTATCGCAGCGACAAGCTGTGGAATTGATATCCTCGCAGGCCTGCTGCAATTGTCGTCGACGGTTTAAACTGCGCCTTTGCGACGGTATATGTCGCATTGCCGTAAACCCGGGAAAATCCGGGGTTTGCGCTATAAGAAGTTGTCGCTTGGCGGCAAGGCCGGGCACAAAACTGTCCTTACAATCCCCCCATCGCTCGCCAGTTTCAGGCGGGTGGCCCTCATCAGGAGACTCCGATGTCCGTTGAGCACGCTGCGGTACAACGCGCCGATTTCGACCAGGTTATGGTTCCCAACTACGCGCCTGCCGCTTTCATTCCGGTGCGTGGCGCCGGTTCCCGCGTCTGGGATCAGGCCGGCCGCGAGCTGATCGACTTCGCCGGCGGTATCGCCGTCAACGTATTGGGTCACGCGCATCCGGCGCTGGTCGGTGCCTTGACCGAGCAAGCGAACAAGCTGTGGCACGTGTCCAACGTGTTCACCAACGAGCCGGCCCTGCGTCTGGCGCACAAGCTGATCGACGCCACCTTTGCCGAGCGCGTGTTCTTCTGCAACTCCGGCGCCGAAGCCAACGAGGCCGCCTTCAAGCTGGCCCGTCGCGTCGCGTTCGACCGTTTCGGCACCGAAAAGTACGAAATCATCGCCGCGCTCAACAGCTTCCACGGCCGTACTTTGTTCACCGTGAACGTCGGTGGCCAGTCGAAGTACTCCGACGGTTTCGGCCCGAAAATCACCGGCATCACCCATGTGCCGTACAACGATCTGGCAGCGCTGAAAGCCGCTGTTTCCGACAAGACCTGCGCGGTTGTTCTGGAGCCGATCCAGGGTGAAGGCGGCGTGCTGCCGGCCGAGCTGGCTTACCTGCAAGGCGCCCGTGAACTGTGCGACGCCAACAACGCGCTGCTGGTGTTCGACGAAGTGCAGACCGGCATGGGCCGCACCGGCAACCTGTTCGCCTACCAGCATTTCGGTGTGGTTCCGGACATCCTGACCAGCGCCAAGAGCCTGGGCGGCGGTTTCCCGATCGCCGCGATGCTGACCACCGAAGCGCTGGCCAAGCATCTGGTCGTCGGCACTCACGGCACCACCTACGGCGGCAACCCGCTCGCGTGCGCCGTGGCCGAAGCGGTGATCGACGTGATCAATACCCCTGAGGTGCTGAACGGCGTCAACGCCAAGCACGACAAGTTCAAGACCCGCCTGCAGCAGATCGGCGAGAAGTACGGCCTGTTCACCCAGGTGCGCGGTCTCGGTCTGCTGATCGGTTGCGTGCTGAGCGATGCCTGGAAAGGCAAGGCCAAGGACATCTTCAACGCCGCCGAACAAGAAGGCCTGATGATTCTGCAGGCCGGCCCGGACGTGATCCGTTTCGCCCCGAGCCTGGTGGTTGAAGACGCGGACATCGACGCCGGTCTGGATCGCTTCGAACGTGCTGCGGCGAAACTGACGCAAGCCTGATAGACCCTTCGGCGCCTGACTTGATCAGGCGCCGAACCCAATTTTGATGCCGGGCAAAATC
>NZ_JBQEQB010000008.1:27161-100383 GCF_052046055.1 Pseudomonas sp. 22082 | reverse complement strand
CCGCTCCCACACTGATCTCTGTGTATGCAGTAGCTGACCGGTTATTTTTCTGTGAATTGATAAGAGAAAGGAGTGACACCATGCTGGTGATGCGCCCCGCGCAAATGGCTGATCTGGGCGAGGTACAGCGTCTGGCTGCGGACAGCCCGATTGGTGTCACTTCCTTGCCGGATGACGTTGAACGCCTGAGCGACAAGATCGCTGCAAGCGAAGCCTCGTTTGCGGCCGAAGTGAGCTTCAACGGCGAAGAGAGTTACTTCTTCGTTCTCGAAGACACTGCTACCGGCAAACTGGTGGGTTGCTCGGCAATCGTCGCTTCGGCCGGTTATTCCGAGCCGTTCTACAGCTTTCGCAACGAGACCTTCGTGCATGCTTCCCGCGAGCTGAAGATCCACAACAAGATCCACGTCCTCTCGCAATGCCACGACCTGACCGGCAACAGCTTGCTGACCAGCTTCTATGTACAGCGCGAGCTGGTGGGTTCGCCGTGGGCCGAGCTCAACTCCCGTGGCCGTCTGCTGTTCGTCGCCAGCCACCCGGAGCGGTTCGCCGATTCGGTGGTGACCGAGATCGTCGGTTACAGCGACGAGAACGGCGACTCGCCATTCTGGGACGCCATCGGTCGCAACTTCTTCGACCTGAACTACGCCGAGGCCGAGCGCCTGTGTGGCCTGAAAAGCCGTACGTTCCTCGCCGAGCTGATGCCGCACTACCCGATCTACGTGCCGCTACTGCCGGACTCCGCTCAGGAAGCGATGGGCCAGGTACACCCGCGTGCGCAGATCACCTTCGACATCCTGATGCGTGAAGGCTTCGAGACCGATCACTACATCGACATCTTTGACGGTGGCCCGACCCTGCATGCGCGTGTTTCGGGGATCCGTTCGATCGCCCAGAGCCGTGTGGTGCCGGTGAAGCTCGGCGAGCCGGTCAAAGGTGCCGGGCGCCAGTATCTGGTGGCCAATGCCCAGTTGCAGGATTACCGCGCGGTATTGCTTGAGCTGGATTATGCGCCGGGCAAACCGGTGACCCTGGATCTGGAAGCGGCCGAAGCCCTGGGCGTCGGTGAAGGTGCCAGCGTGCGCCTGGTGGCGGTTTAACGCCTTAGCGAGTTTCACGGGTGGCCACGGCGGCCCGTTTGAGGAGATAGCATGATTGTTCGTCCCGTACGCAGCAGCGATTTGTCCGCTCTGATCGACCTGGCCCGCAGCACCGGCACCGGCCTGACCACATTGCCGGCCAACGAAGAGCGCCTGACCCACCGGGTCGGCTGGGCCGAGAAGACCTTTCGCGGTGAAGCCGGCCGTGGCGACGCGGACTACCTGTTCGTGCTCGAAGACGACAACGGTCGCGTGGTGGGGATTTCCGCCATCGCCGGCGCCGTCGGTCTGCGCGAGCCTTGGTACAACTTCCGCGTCGGCCTGACCGTCAGCGCCTCGCAGGAGCTGAACATCTATCGCGAGATCCCGACGCTGTTCCTGGCCAACGATCTGACCGGCAACTCCGAGCTGTGCTCGCTGTTCCTGCACGCCGATTACCGCACCGGCCTCAACGGCCGCATGTTGTCCAAGGCGCGGATGCTGTTCATCGCCGAATTCCCGCAACTGTTCGGCAACAAGATCATTGCCGAGATGCGCGGCGTGTCGGATGACGCCGGTCGTTCGCCGTTCTGGGAAAGCCTGGGCCGGCACTTCTTCAAGATGGAATTCAGCCAGGCCGATTACCTGACCGGCGTCGGCAACAAGGCGTTCATCGCCGAACTGATGCCGAAATTCCCGCTGTACACCTGCTTCCTGTCGCCGGACGCGCGCAACGTCATCGGCCAGGTGCACCCGGACACCGAGCCCGCGCTGGCGATGCTCAAGAGCGAAGGCTTCAGCTATCAGGGTTACGTCGACATCTTCGACGCCGGCCCGGCCATCGAGTGCGAGACCAGCAAGATCCGCGCGGTGCGTGACAGCGAGGCGCTGGTGCTGGCCATCGGCACGCCGGGCGACGACGCCACGCCGTTCATCATCCATAACCGCAAACGCGAAGATTGCCGCATCACGGCGGCGCCGGCCCGTCTGGCCGCCGGCACCCTGGTGGTCGATCCGCTGACCGCCAAACGTCTTCAACTCAACGCTGGCGATCAGGTGCGCGCCGTGGCGTTGTCCGCTGCCCGGGAGTCGAAATAATGAATTCGCTATACATCGCAGGTGAGTGGCTGGCCGGTCAGGGCGAGGCCTTTCAATCGCTGAACCCGGTAACCCAGCAAGTGCTGTGGTCGGGGGAGGGCGCCACTGCCACTCAGGTCGAGTCGGCCGTGCAGGCTGCGCGTCAGGCGTTCCCAAGCTGGGCCCGTCGTACCCTGGAAGATCGCATCAGCGTGCTCGAAGCGTTCGCCGCCGCGCTGAAAAACCACGCTGATGAGCTGGCCCGCACCATCGGTGAGGAAACCGGCAAACCGCTGTGGGAAGCCGCGACCGAAGTCACCAGCATGGTCAACAAGATCGCGATCTCGGTGCAGAGCTACCGCGAACGGACCGGCGAGAAGAGCGGCCCGTTGGGCGACGCCACCGCCGTGTTGCGCCACAAGCCGCACGGCGTAGTCGCGGTGTTCGGCCCTTACAACTTCCCTGGCCATTTGCCGAATGGCCACATCGTGCCGGCGCTGCTGGCCGGTAACAGCGTGCTGTTCAAGCCAAGCGAGCTGACCCCGAAAGTCGCCGAGCTGACGGTCAAGTGCTGGATCGAAGCCGGTCTGCCGGCCGGTGTCCTGAACCTGCTGCAAGGCGCCCGCGAAACCGGTATCGCACTGGCGGCGAACCCGGGCATCGACGGTCTGTTCTTCACCGGTTCCAGCCGTACCGGCAATCACCTGCATCAGCAATTCGCCGGTCGTCCGGACAAGATTCTTGCGCTGGAAATGGGCGGCAACAACCCGTTGGTGGTCGATCAGGTCGCTGATCTTGATGCGGCGGTTTACACGATCATTCAGTCGGCGTTCATTTCCGCCGGTCAGCGTTGCACCTGCGCCCGTCGTCTGCTGGTGCCGCAAGGCGCGTGGGGCGACAGCCTGCTCAAGCGTCTGGTGGAAGTCAGCTCGACCATCGAGGTCGGCGCGTTCGACCAGCAGCCGGCGCCATTCATGGGCTCGGTGGTTTCCCTTGGCGCGGCGAAAGCGTTGATGGATGCCCAGGCGCATCTGCTGGCCAATGGCGCGGTGTCGTTGCTGGCGATGACTCAGCCGCAGGCGCAGTCGGCGCTGCTGACTCCGGGCATCGTTGATGTGACGGCGGTTGCCGATCGTTCCGACGAAGAACTGTTCGGTCCGCTGCTGCAAGTAATTCGCTACAGCGATTTCGAAGCCGCGATTGCCGAAGCCAACGACACTGCATTCGGTCTGGCCGCTGGCTTGCTGTCGGATTCCGAAGAGCGCTATCAGCAGTTCTGGCTGGAAAGCCGTGCCGGGATCGTCAACTGGAACAAGCAACTGACGGGGGCTGCGAGCAGCGCACCGTTCGGCGGTGTCGGCGCTTCGGGCAACCATCGCGCCAGCGCCTACTACGCGGCGGATTACTGCGCGTACCCGGTAGCCTCGCTGGAAACTCCAAGCCTGGTGTTGCCGGCGGCCCTGACGCCTGGCGTGAAGATGGTGTGAGGCGCGTCGCGCCTCGATTGCACTCGATTGTTATTTGATGCCTATAAAAACAGATTCTCGTGGAGCCTCGCTGATGAAATCCTATGAAGTCAATTTTGACGGTCTAGTGGGGCCGACCCATAACTACGGTGGTCTGTCCTACGGCAACGTTGCGTCCCAGAGCAACAGCCAGCAATCCTCGAACCCCAAGGAAGCGGCGCTGCAAGGTCTGGCGAAAATGAAAGCGCTGATGGAAATGGGCTTTCAGCAAGGCGTGCTCGCACCGCAGGAGCGTCCGGACGTGGCTGCCTTGCGCCGTTTGGGTTTCAGCGGTACCGACGCTCAGGTGATCGAGCGCGCCGCCAAAGAAGCGATGCCGCTGCTGGTCGCCAGTTGCTCGGCGTCGAGCATGTGGGTGGCCAACGCCGCCACGGTCAGCCCGAGTGCCGACACCGCTGACGGTCGCGTGCATTTCACCGCCGCCAACCTGAACTGCAAATATCACCGCAGCATCGAGCACCCGACCACCAGTCGTGTGCTGGGCGCGATGTTCGCCAACCAGCAGCACTTCGCACACCACGCTGCATTGCCGGCGGTGGCGCAGTTCGGCGACGAAGGCGCAGCGAACCACACGCGTTTCTGCCGTGAGTACGGCGAGGCTGGTGTCGAGTTCTTCGTGTTCGGTCGCAGTGCGTTCGACACTCGCTACCCGGCACCGCAGAAATACCCGGCGCGCCAGACCCTTGAAGCGTCGCAGGCGGTTGCCCGTCTGCACGGCCTGCGTGATGACGGCGTGGTCTACGCGCAGCAGAATCCGGCCGTTATCGACCAGGGCGTGTTCCACAACGACGTGATCGCGGTGGGCAACGGCGAGGTGCTGTTCTATCACGAGGACGCGTTCCTCGACACCGATCAGATGCTGGCCGAACTGCAAGCCAAACTGGCCAAGGTCGGCGGCAAGTTCCAGTCGGTCTGTGTGCCGCGTTCGGCGGTCACCGTGGACGACGCCGTGCGTTCCTACCTGTTCAACAGCCAGCTGCTGTCGCGCCCTGATGGTTCGATGCTGCTGATCGTGCCGGAAGAATGCCGTGGCAACGAGCGCGTGTGGAATTACCTGCAAGGCCTGACCAGCTCCGGCGGCCTGATCCGTGAAGTGAAAGTCTTCGACCTCAAGCAAAGCATGCAGAACGGCGGTGGCCCGGCGTGCCTGCGACTGCGCGTCGCGCTCAACGAAACCGAGCTGGCGGCCGTCAACCCAGGGGTTATCATGACCGCCCCGTTGTACGGTTCGTTGACCGCATGGGTTGAAAAGCACTACCGCGACCGCCTGACCGAAAGCGATCTGGCGGATCCGCAATTGCTGCTTGAATGCCGGACGGCACTGGATGAACTGACGCAAATCCTTAAACTGGGCGCGGTTTATCCATTCCAGATCAATTGATGGCCGGCGCGCCGCCTGAACGCGGCGCGCGGCTTTTCTCCCCCAACAGAGCGTAAAAAAGACATGAGCGATTCCCTGCGGCTGATCCTTGAAGACACCGACGGCAAGCAACTGGAAACTTCCTGCACCCGCGTCGCGGTCATGTGGCAAGGCAAAGAGCTGTGGATCCAGCAGGACGGCCGCGGCCAACTGCTGATCGGCGTGGACGTCGAAGAGGGCGACGAAGAGTACGCCAACCTGCTGTTGCGCCCATTGGCGACTAATCTGGTAAGTCTGCAACTGGAGATGGAACCGGCTGACCTCGGCGACGACGGCCACGTGCACGGCCCGGATTGCAACCACGACCACTAAGGAAACCGCTCTATGCTCGCCCTCGGCAAACTGCTTGAACTGACCCTCGCCGGCCGCGAACCGGCGGAGAAGACTCAACTGACTGTCGAAGGCGTGCGCATGCGCTGGTTGAGCGAGGGTGCGCTGGAAGTCCGGCCACCCGAAGCGCGCGACAATGGCCTGGACCTGCTGCTGTCGGCAGGCATCCACGGCAACGAAACGGCACCGATCGAATTGCTCGACCGGTTGCTGCATGACATCGCTCGCGGCGATCTGAAGCCGCGCGCACGTATTCTTTTCCTGTTCGGCAACCCGGAAGCGATTCGCAAGGGCGAGCGTTTCGTCGAGCAGGACGTCAATCGGCTGTTCAATGGCCGTCACGAACAAAGCAGCGGTTCCGAAGCCCTGCGTGCCTGCGAGCTGGAACGGCTGGCGGCGAGTTTCTTCAGTCTTCCTGATCGTCAGCGCCTGCACTACGACCTGCACACGGCGATTCGCGGTTCGAAGATCGAGCAGTTCGCTTTGTATCCGTGGAAGGAAGGTCGCCAGCATTCCCGTCTTGAACTGGCCCGTCTGCGCGCCGCCGGCATGGAAGCGGTGCTGTTGCAGAACAAGCCGTCGATCGTGTTCAGCTCTTACACCTACGACAAGCTGGGGGCCGAGTCCTTTACCCTGGAACTGGGCAAGGCGCGACCATTCGGGCAGAACGCCGGGGTCAATGTGTCGCTGCTGGAAACCCGTTTGAAGCAGATCATCGAAGGCACCGAGCCGGAGATGGCCGAGCAGGGCCTGGACGGTCTGCAACTGTTCAGCGTGGCCCGGGAAATCATCAAGCACAGCGATGCGTTCCGTCTGAATCTGCCGGCGGACATCGAAAACTTTTCGGAACTGGATGTGGGTTATGTGCTGGCCGAAGACCTGGCCAATACCCGCTGGATCATCGAAGAGCAGGGCGCGCGGATTATCTTCCCCAATCCCAAGGTCAAGAACGGCCTGCGAGCGGGCATTCTGATCGTGCCGACCACTGACGAAAATCTTGCCTGACCCTATTTTCGGTTCGACATAAACCACTGCTCCCACATTTGGATTTGAGTGAGGCTGAGACCTCACTCAGTTCCGGATCGGTTTACACCGCAACTGCACGCGGCTCGGTACGACGCAACGCACGCACTTTCTGCAACGTATCGGCGCAGGTCTTCGCCGCTTCCTGACCCTTGTGCACGAAATGCTCGAAGAAGAACTTCTGGTGTTCTTCGCCGGCATGGAAGTGGTGCGGGGTCAGCGACACCGAAAACACCGGTACTTCGGTTTCCAGCTGCACCTGCATCAGGCCGCTGACCACCGACTGGGCGACGAACTCGTGACGGTAGATCCCGCCGTCCACCACCAGGGCCGCCGCGACGATACCGGCATAACGACCGGTCTTGGCCAGCAGCTTGGCGTGCAGGGGCATTTCAAAGGCGCCGCCGACTTCAAAGAAATCGATGTCCGATTCCTGATAGCCCTGAGCGATCATTTCGGCGAGGAAGCCTTTACGGCTCTGGTCGACAATTTCCTTGTGCCAGCAGGCCTGGATGAACGCGACGCGCTCGCCGTGAGGGTGTTTGCTTTTGCTGTCGATAGCGGTGGGTTGCATGTTCTGACTCCTGTTTGTGTGAAAAACAGGGCGTTATGAATCGAAAGGGATTCAAGGGTACGCACGCTCGCGCATACACGGCGGACGGCCCTTTGGCGTCAATCCCGTTCTCTCTTCATCCGGACTGTGACCGTCGGCCCCGGAATCACACCGGGTCTGCTGACCTTGCCGCCGCTCACGGCTTTTGCCGTGCCCGTCACCAAGCGCTCGCGGGCTATGCGCATTGCGCGCAATTACCGCCGGTGGGGAATTGCACCCCGCCCTGAGAACGTTTCGCCGCCCTTTATCGGGCGGCGCAGCGTTTTTAACACAGATTGCCAGGCCGTGCATTGCGCCTTTGTGATGATTGCCATCGGATTATTCGAAGCGTGAAAACGACTTTTCCTTGCGCAAGGGTTGATTAATCCGCGCCATGCCCGCAGTAATTCGTCTTCGAAAAGGGATTTTCCCTGCTGACTTGAGGCCAGGTTCATGAGCGTTATCGATCTTCGCAGCGACACCGTCACTCAACCGACCCCCGCCATGCTCGACGCGATGACCCGCGCCGACACCGGCGATGACGTGTATGGCGAAGATCCGACGGTCAATCGTCTGGAAGCCGAATTGGCAAAACGGCTGGGTTTTGCTGCGGCGCTGTTTGTCCCGACCGGCACCATGAGCAATTTGCTGGGCTTGATGGCGCACTGCGAGCGCGGTGACGAGTACATCGTCGGCCAGCAGGCGCACACCTATAAGTACGAGGGTGGCGGCGCAGCCGTGCTCGGCTCGATCCAGCCACAGCCGCTGGAAGTGCAGGCCGATGGTTCGCTGGATCTGGATCAGGTGGCAGCGGCGATCAAGCCTGATGACTTCCACTTCGCCCGCACCCGCCTGCTGGCGCTGGAAAACACCATGCAGGGTAAAGTGCTGCCGCTGGACTATCTGGCCCGGGCCCGTCAGTTCACTCAGGACAATGGCCTTCAGCTGCATCTGGACGGCGCGCGGCTGTACAACGCGGCGGTCAAGCTCGGAGTCGATGCCCGGGAAATCACCCAGTATTTCGATTCGGTCTCGGTGTGCCTGTCCAAAGGCCTCGGCGCGCCGGTCGGTTCGGTGCTGTGCGGTTCGTCGGCGTTGATTGCAAAGGCCCGGCGCCTGCGCAAAATGGTCGGTGGCGGCATGCGTCAGGCCGGACTGCTGGCGGCGGCGGGGCTGTATGCGCTGGATCACAATGTCGAACGTCTGGCCGATGACCATGCCAACGCACAGTTGCTGGCTGAAGGCTTGCGCGAGGCCGGTTTCAGTGTCGAGCCGGTGCAGACCAACATGGTTTACGTGCAGATGGGCGACCGTGCCGAGGCGATCAAGGCATTTGCCGCCGAGCGCGGGATCAAGTTGAGCGCTGCCGCCCGGCTGCGGATGGTCACGCACATGGACGTCAATCGCTCGCAAATCGAGCAAGTGATCGCGACATTCGTCGAGTTTTCGCGCAAGTGACAGCGTTAGCGGCCCAATTGACCGTTTCTATCGTATAAACACGCTGTACCCCGCGCGCAGGGCCGATATAATGCGGCCCTTTGCCGTCGTTTCGTCTGTTGACGTTTCGTACAGGCCTTTGGCCGCAGCCTCCGTGGAAGAACCTAATGAAAAGCGCAGAAATCCGTGAAGCCTTCCTTCGCTTCTTCGAAGAGCAAGGCCACACCCGTGTAGCCTCCAGCTCTTTGATTCCGGGCAACGACCCCACCCTGCTGTTCACCAACGCGGGGATGAACCAGTTCAAGGACTGCTTCCTGGGCCAGGAAAAGCGCGCGTACACCCGCGCCGTCTCCAGCCAGAAATGCGTGCGCGCCGGCGGCAAGCACAACGACCTGGAAAACGTCGGTTACACCGCCCGTCACCACACCTTCTTCGAAATGCTGGGTAACTTCAGCTTCGGCGACTACTTCAAGCGTGATGCCATCACCTACGCCTGGAACTTCCTGACCTCCGAGAAGTGGCTGAACCTGCCGAAGGAAAAGCTGTGGGTCACCGTCTACGCCAGCGATGACGAGGCTTACGACATCTGGACCAAGGAAGTCGGTGTGCCGGCCGAGCGCATGGTGCGCATCGGCGACAACAAAGGCGCGCCTTACGCGTCCGACAACTTCTGGACCATGGGCGATACCGGCCCGTGCGGTCCTTGCACCGAGATTTTCTACGATCACGGCGCCGACATCTGGGGCGGCCCACCGGGCTCGCCGGAAGAAGACGGCGACCGTTACATCGAAATCTGGAACAACGTGTTCATGCAGTTCAACCGCACCGCCGATGGCGTGTTGCACCCGCTGCCAGCGCCGTCGGTGGACACCGGCATGGGTCTTGAGCGGATCAGTGCCGTGCTGCAGCACGTTCACTCGAACTATGAAATCGACCTGTTCCAGAGCCTGCTGGCCGCATCGGCCAAGGCCATCGGCTGCAGCAATGACAATCAGGCGTCGCTGAAAGTCGTGGCGGACCACATCCGTTCCTGCGGCTTCCTGATTGCCGACGGCGTGCTGCCGTCCAACGAGGGTCGCGGTTATGTGCTGCGCCGGATCATCCGTCGCGCCTGCCGTCACGGCAACAAGCTGGGCGCCAAGGGCAGCTTCTTCTACCAGATCGTTGCCGCACTCGTGGCCGAGATGGGCGAAGCGTTCCCGGAACTGAAATCCCAGCAGGCGCATATCGAGCGCGTACTGAAGGCCGAAGAAGAGCAGTTCGCCAAGACCCTGGAGCAGGGCCTGAAAATCCTCGAGCAGGATCTGGCCGAGCTCAAAGGCGACGTGGTGCCGGGCGACGTGGTGTTCAAGCTCTACGACACCTACGGTTTCCCGATGGACCTGACCGCGGACATCGCCCGCGAGCGCAGCCTGACCATCGACGAAGCCGGTTTCGAGCGTGAAATGGAAGCCCAGCGCGTCCGTGCACGTTCCGCCAGCTCGTTCGGTCTGGACTACAACAGCCTGGTCAAGGTAGACGTCGACACCGAATTCACCGGTTATCACGCCACCAGCGGTTCGGCAAAAGTCGTTGCGCTCTATAAAGATGGCCAGTCCGTGGACGTCTTGAGTGAAGGGCAGGAAGGCGTTGTGGTGCTGAACCAAACGCCGTTCTACGCCGAATCCGGCGGTCAGGTTGGCGATTGCGGTTACCTGCAGGCCGGCAACAGCCGTTTCGACGTGCGCGACACCACCAAGACCGGCGGCGCGTTCCTGCACCACGGTGTACTGGCGTCGGGCAGCCTGATCGTTGGCGCACCGGTGGAAACCCACGTCGAAGCCGACGTGCGTCACGCCACTTCGCTGAACCACTCGGCCACTCACTTGCTGCACGCTGCGCTGCGCAAAGTGCTGGGCGACCACGTTCAACAGAAGGGCTCGCTGGTCGACAGTCAGCGCCTGCGTTTCGACTTCAGTCACTTCGAAGCGATCAAGCCTGAGCAGATCAAGGCGCTGGAAGACATCGTCAACGCCGAGATCCGCAAGAACTCCGCCGTTGAAACCGAAGAAACCGACATCGAAACCGCCAAGCAGAAAGGCGCGATGGCGCTGTTCGGCGAGAAGTATGGCGACAACGTGCGCGTGCTGAGCATGGGCGGTGATTTCTCCGTCGAACTGTGCGGCGGTATCCACGCCAACCGTACCGGCGACATCGGCCTGCTGAAAATCATCAGCGAAGGCGGTGTGGCATCGGGCGTGCGTCGTATCGAAGCGGTCACTGGCGCTGCGGCGCTGGCTTACTTGAACGCTGCTGAAGAACAACTCAAGGAAGCGGCCAGCCTGGTCAAGGGCAGCCGCGACAACCTGATCGACAAGCTGTCGGCGGTGCTGGAGCGCAACCGTGCGCTTGAAAAGCAGCTCGAGCAGTTGCAGGCCAAGGCTGCCGCCGCTGCGGGCGACGATCTGTCGGCTTCGGCTGTGGACGTCAAGGGCGTGAAAGTGCTGGCCGTGCGTCTGGATGGTCAGGACGGCAAGGCGCTGCTGGCGCTGGTCGATCAGCTGAAAAACAAACTCGGCCGCGCAGTGATCCTGCTCGGCAGTGTCCATGAGGAAAAGGTCGTACTGGTCGCAGGCGTGACCAAGGACCTGACTGGCCAACTCAAAGCCGGTGATTTGATGAAACAGGCTGCTGCGGCAGTGGGCGGGAAGGGCGGTGGTCGTCCGGACATGGCGCAGGGCGGCGGTGTCGACGCCGGCGCACTGGATGGCGCACTGGCGCTGACCGTTCCATTCGTCGAGCAGGGTTTATAAGACGGCCCGTCGGGCCCGCAGTCTAGTGGCGGGCCCGGCGGCTGTTCGAGTGATTATTGGGCGCCCTTCATGGGCAGAGGCGGCTTTGAAATGGCTTTGATCGTACAGAAATTTGGAGGCACCTCGGTCGGCACTGTCGAGAGAATCGAGCAGGTCGCCGACAAGGTTAAGAAATTCCGCGATGCCGGCGATGACCTGGTGGTTGTGCTGTCTGCAATGAGCGGCGAGACCAACCGTCTGATCGATCTGGCCAAGCAAATCAGTGGCGAAGATCAACCGGTTCCGCGCGAACTGGATGTGATCGTTTCCACAGGTGAGCAGGTGACGATCGCCCTGTTGGCCATGGCGCTGATCAAGCGCGGTGTGCCGGCGGTGTCGTACACCGGCAACCAGGTGCGGATCCTGACGGACAGTGCGCACAATAAAGCGCGTATCTTGCAGATCGATGACCAGAAGATTCGCGGTGACCTGAAAGCAGGTCGCGTGGTGGTGGTCGCCGGTTTCCAGGGCGTCGACGAGCACGGCAATATCACGACCCTGGGTCGTGGCGGTTCCGACACCACCGGCGTGGCGCTGGCCGCTGCGCTGAAGGCTGATGAGTGCCAGATCTACACCGACGTCGATGGTGTCTATACCACTGACCCGCGCGTGGTATCGGTTGCTCAGCGTCTGGACAAGATCACCTTCGAAGAGATGCTGGAAATGGCCAGCCTCGGTTCCAAGGTGTTGCAGATCCGCGCGGTGGAGTTCGCCGGCAAGTACAACGTTCCGCTGCGCGTACTGCACAGCTTCAAGGAGGGTCCGGGCACCCTCATTACTATTGATGAAGAGGAAACCATGGAACAGCCGATCATTTCCGGCATCGCTTTCAATCGCGATGAAGCCAAGCTGACCATCCGTGGCGTGCCAGACACCCCGGGCGTGGCGTTCAAGATTCTCGGCCCGATCAGTGCCGCGAACATCGAAGTCGACATGATCGTGCAGAACGTCGCGCACGATAACACTACCGACTTCACCTTCACCGTGCACCGCAACGACTACCAGTCCGCGCAAACCGTGCTGGAAAACACCGCTCGCGAGATCGGTGCCCGTGAAGTGGTTGGCGACACCAAGATTGCCAAGGTCTCGATCGTCGGCGTCGGCATGCGTTCCCACGCAGGCGTGGCCAGCCGCATGTTTGAATCCCTGGCAAAGGAAAGCATCAACATCCAGATGATCTCGACCTCGGAAATCAAGGTTTCCGTGGTGATCGAAGAGAAGTACCTGGAACTGGCCGTGCGCGCCCTGCACACGGCTTTCGAGCTCGACGCTCCGGCCCGTCAGGGCGAGTGATGCGTTGTCTGAAGGGCGCGGTCTGACCGCGCCCTTTATTTTTTGAATGGCGCGAGCCCCCGAACTGTTCTTTTGCTCGCGCTGGTCAATACTCAGGCATGTAGGGCTACGATCGCTCCGGTTGTAGGTCGGGTGCCTTTTTTTTGCAGACTGTTGTCCCTGAAATGATTCGCGTGAGGAGAAAGGTATGCTGATTCTGACTCGTCGGTGCGCAGAAAGCCTGATTATCGGTGATGGCGAAATCACCGTGACCGTGCTCGGCGTCAAAGGAAATCAAGTGCGTATCGGCGTCAACGCCCCGAAAGAGGTGGCCGTGCACCGTGAAGAAATCTATCTGCGTATAAAGAAAGAGAAGGACGAAGAACCAAGCCATTAATTTTTATCGATTTTTATGTTTGCAAACGGGGAAGAAGGTGGTTAATATACGCCCCGTGTTGCGGAGAGCTGGCCGAGTGGCCGAAGGCGCTCCCCTGCTAAGGGAGTACACCTCAAAAGGGTGTCGGGGGTTCGAATCCCCCGTTCTCCGCCATTATTTGCTTAGTACGTTGTAATCTGGCTTTTTCTGTAAGTTGTTGAATTTATTAGAAAAAGTGGTTGGAATAGAGATTAGACGGGCTATAATGCGGCGCAACAAATGCACTCGTAGCTCAGCTGGATAGAGTACTCGGCTACGAACCGAGCGGTCACAGGTTCGAATCCTGTCGAGTGCACCATTTAAGAGTCAATTGCAGCGATGTAAATGACTCGGCTTCAACCAGTTGTGATCTGGTCTAAAAACACAGAATGCACTCGTAGCTCAGCTGGATAGAGTACTCGGCTACGAACCGAGCGGTCACAGGTTCGAATCCTGTCGAGTGCACCATTTAAGAGTCAGTTGCAGCGATGCGGATGACTTGGTTACAGCCAGTTGTGGTCTGGTCTAAAAACACAAATTGCACTCGTAGCTCAGCTGGATAGAGTACTCGGCTACGAACCGAGCGGTCACAGGTTCGAATCCTGTCGAGTGCACCATATACCGAAAAGCCCGCGTTTAACGCGGGCTTTTTGCTGTCCTGGATTTGGCTTTTCCTGTCACGCATCCTTTCTCATCAAAATCGATTTGAGCACTGCGCCCTCGCTTGAGGTCGTAACGATAACTCGTTGCCGAATTGCGGATGCTCACCTTGTCGGGTTTGCCCAAAGCGCTTTCAACATCCTGTTGGCTCATGCCGGCGATGATTCGTTGATTGATGATCGCCTCGCGCTTCTGTCGTGCGTCGATCAGATCTCCGCATTTGTCCTGGGTGCGCCCAACGACGGCCATTTCTCGTTTTCTGATATTCATACCGGATATTTCTTCATGCCGGGCTTCGGGTATCAGGGTGACTGTCGAGCCAGGGGAGTAGGGGTGCACTTCCTGCAATGAAAGGTGCTCATCATTCGCGCAGCTCAATGTGGTGAATGTGACACTACCATCAGAGGCTTCGCAGCGATGAAGTGTCGTTGCGCTCCCGATGGCGGGCAGGCAGAGCAGGGTGGTCAGCATGAATCGGGATGTTTTCGATGGCATTCGTTGTCCTCCATGACGATCCTTCTCAAGCTTAGCCGGCAGTTTTTTCACCGCCGGTGTGTTTTCTTTTCAGGATGAGTCGTCGCAGTGTGAAGGATCAGGACAGCGCTCAGCTTTGTCTCGCAAGCGCTTGTTTCAGCCACTATTTTTTAACGTTTAAAACCGTCAGGCGGTGTATCATTGCGCCCGTCAGCCCCGCCGGGGCTTATGGAAAACCTCCATGGACTTACCCAGTAGTTATTCAGTAACCCGTTTCACCAATCATGAATTGACTGATTGATCCTTCCGGCGTGCCCCACTGCTGGGAGTGGAGTTCGCCTATGTCCGAAATCGAAGTAAAGAAAACACAGGAAAGCCTGCAGGATCGCCTGGCTCAGGTCGTCGAGCTGCTGCAGCGCCAACGGGTCGTCGAGGACCTGACTCATCGCCAGGAAGGCCCGCATCATGACCGGGTAGAAAACCTGGTCCACCGGCAAAACCTCGTCGAACTGCAACGCAAGCTCGATGATCTGCACTCCGCCGACGTCGCCTACATTCTTGAAGCCCTGCCGCTGGACGATCGTCTGACGCTCTGGCAGTTGGTCAAGGCTGATCGCGACGGCGACATTCTTCTCGAAGTATCCGATTCCGTCCGTGAAACGCTGATCGCCGACATGGACGATCACGAGCTCCTGGCTGCGGCCAAGGACATGGATGCCGACGAACTTGCTGACCTGGCCTCCGAGCTGCCGCGAGACGTCGTCCATGAGCTGATGGAGACCCTGGATCAGCAGCAACGCGAGCGTGTGCGTTCGGCCCTCTCCTACGATGAGGAGCAGGTCGGTGCGCTGATGGACTTCGAGATGGTGACCATCCGTGAGGATGTCAGTCTTGAAGTGGTCCTGCGTTACCTGCGCCGCCTGAAAGAGCTGCCGGGCCATACCGACAAACTGTTCGTGGTTGACTACGACGGCGTGCTCAAGGGCGTGCTGCCGATCAAGCGTTTGCTGGTCAATGACCCGGAGAAGCAGGTTTCCGAAGTCATGGCCAGTGACCCGGTGAGTTTTCACCCGGATGAAGACGCCTACGACGCCGCTCAGGCGTTCGAACGTTACGACTTGATCTCGGCCCCGGTGGTCGACAAGAACGGCAAGCTGATTGGCCGTCTGACCATCGACGAAATGGTCGACTTGATTCGTGAGGAGAGCGAAAGCGAAGTCCTCAATATGGCGGGTCTGCGCGAAGAGGAAGACATCTTCGCCTCCGTCTGGAAGTCCCTGCGCAACCGTTGGGCGTGGCTGGCGATCAACCTGATCACGGCGTTCGTCGCATCGCGGGTGATCGGCCTGTTCGAAGGTTCGATCGAGAAGCTGGTGGCCCTGGCGGCGCTGATGCCGATCGTGGCGGGCATTGGCGGTAACTCCGGCAACCAGACGATTACCATGATCGTTCGCGCCATGGCCCTCGATCAGGTCAGCACCGGCAATACCTCGCGTCTGATGCGCAAGGAGCTCGCCGTGGCGTTGATCAACGGCCTGGTCTGGGGTGGCGTGATCGGCGTGGTTGCTTACTTGCTCTACGGAAGCTGGTCACTAGGCGTCGTGATGACGGCTGCCATGACATTGAACTTGCTACTCGCAGCGTTGATGGGGGTGTTGATCCCTATGACCCTGGCGAAGATGGGTCGCGATCCGGCGATGGGCGCCAGCGTGATGATCACGGCCATGACCGACAGTGGCGGCTTCTTCATCTTTCTGGGGCTGGCGACGATCTTCCTGCTCTGACCGACTGCATTGAAACAGCCCGCCGATTGGCGGACTTTTTTACGTCCTTGGAAAACTCAAATTGCAGGCAAAAAAAAGCCAGCATTCATGCTGGCTTGAGATGTTCGGTTTGGCTCAGGATGCGTCTGCGGCCATTTCGGCGTCGTGGGCGATCAGAGACACCAGCGCGTTCTGCTGGCGATGGGAGAGTTGGCGGAAGCGTTGCAGCAGCTCGCGTTCGTGCAACGACAGCTCAGGGCTGTCCAGGCGCATGCTCAGTTCTTCGCCCAGTGCACCTTCCTGAATAAGACTCTGCTCAAGGCGCGCAATGATCTCGGAGTTCATGCTGCGGTGATGATTGCGAGCCACCTCGGCAATGCGTTCACGCATTCCGTCTGGCAGACGTACGACGAACTTGTCAGCCGTACGGCTGGAATAAATTGCCTGTTTCAATGGGCGCATATATTTAACCGGTTAGTTCAGGGGAGCGGTTCTCGGGATTGGCCGCAGGATGTGTGGTAGGACAAGCATCCGCGCCAAATGGTTCAACCTGAATTGTTAAGAGGCGCGCATCATGCCTCAAAATTGCCAGATCATTGGCGTCAATTCTGTGACAAATATTGATCCGGGTAAAGGCGTAATGCCAGCACCAATTATCAGAAATGCGGACTGGTTTGAAAAGAATGCATCGGCCCGTATCGCTGACCGCCTCCTGAAGCACGTCGGCTGATGCCCGAAGGCCTCAGAACGTGCATGCTATGCGGGTTGAATCGTTGTTCCTTACCTTGTACAGGATAGTGGCAAATGGCCGATTTACTAGGGGCAACTGCCCGCCGGAGGGCGTTTTCAGGATGGATGGCAATTTGATTTATCTCATGGGACCTTCCGGCTCCGGCAAGGACAGCCTGATTGAGGCTGCGCGCGAACCTTTGCGGGCGTTGAATTGTGAAGTCATGCGTCGGGTCATCACCCGTTCGGCCGAATCCGTGGGTGAGGATGCGATCGGTGTGACGCCGCAGGAGTTCGAGCGACGTCAGCGTGCCGGCGAGTTTTCACTGGCGTGGCAGGCTAACGGTCTCGCCTATGGCATTCCGGTGGAAATGGATCAATGGCTGAAAGCCGGCAAACACGTCCTGGTAAACGGCTCTCGGGCAAACCTTCGGCAAGCGCTGGAAAGCTACCCGACTTTGGTGCCGGTGTTGCTGACGGTTCGGGAGGATGTCCTGCGTGAGCGACTGCTCCGGCGTGGCCGGGAGACGCTTGAGCAGATCGATGCGAGGCTGGCGCGCAATACGCTGTTCAAGGACAGGCGTTCAACTGATAGTCCTGTGCACCTGATCGACAACTCGGGCGCTCTGGCCGATGCAGTCAATCATCTGCTGGAGCTGGTCAGGTTCAGCGCAATACCGGATCAAACTTGATCTTGCGCCCGGCCACCAGTGCCAATACGAACAGCGCCGAAAAGACGCCGCAACCGATCAGGGGCAGGGATATTTCGGTTTCCTCGAACAGCGAAAAATGCCCGAGGCCACTCAATAAGGCGAGGATCAGAAATCCTGCAGCTGACTTGGACATGCTGTACTCCTGAAGATATTTCAAAAAACCAGACGTTCAGTCGAATGCGTCGGCAACGCCTGTTCAGACTCGCTGACTGCTTGCGGAGCGAAGCTTTGATCGCTCAAGACCGCCCATTGTGGCGCCTTCTGCACTTGCAGGTAGTGCGGCATGCGCCCGGCCACTTTCTCGTTGTCCTCGGGGGCGAAGTGAAAGCCCACCAGGACAGTCAGTGCGATTGCGTTTGCGAACACGAGGGCGCTGTTCATGAGACGAGTCTCCGGTTGTTCTTGTATAAGAACCTGTAAAGCAGCCGTCGTGCCAACAGTCTAACCGCTGTTAAGTCCTTTAAAAACAAGCATTTAGAAGGGTTTTTCGAGCCTCGTACATTGCATTTTGCAATGATGGCTTTTGCGGATGATGCAAATTGCACGGTAAAACGTCCGGCACCCTTGCAAGGCGCCTGCCTACACTTAAAAAGCCCTGCGGACGACATGACAAAACAGGGCCCGGCCGTTAACATGCACGCCGTCTGTCGCACCGACAGATTTGTGTCCCAGTAGCTCAATTGGATAGAGCATCCCCCTCCTAAGGGGAAGGTTGGCAGTTCGAACCTGCCCTGGGACACCATCTATGGAAAAAGCCCCGCGCAGAGTGATCTGGCGGGGCTTTTTTGTTGTCGCGAGTTTACAAGCGGAAGCGACTGACCAGGGTGTTGAACGACGCCGCCAGGTTGGACAGTTCCTGGGTCGAGGCGCTGGTCTGATGCGCGCCTGCCGCCGTCTGGGTGGAGAGATCCTGGATGTTGACCAGATTTCGGTCCACTTCGCGAGCTACGTGTGCCTGTTCTTCCGAGGCTGTCGCGATGACGAGGTTGCGATCATTGATCTGCGAGATGCCGTCGGCAATCAGCTCCAATGCCTGGCCGGTCGCTTGCGCCAGTGACTGGGTTTCGCTGACCAGCGCCTGGCTTTTCCCCATGGCGCCGACGGCTTCGTCTGCACTGTTGCGAACGTCGTTGATCATGCCTTCGATTTCCCCCGTCGAAGCCTGGGTTCTTGCCGCCAGGGCTCGTACCTCGTCGGCGACCACGGCAAAACCTCGACCTTGCTCACCCGCGCGTGCAGCCTCGATGGCGGCGTTAAGCGCCAGCAGATTGGTTTGCTCGGCAATCCCCCGGATCACATCCAGAACCTTGCCGATGTCTCGAACTTTCTCCGCCAGATCCTTGACCATGGTGGTGGAGGTGGCGATTTCCGTGGTTGCATGGTTGATCGCGGCAACGGCGTTTCGCGCTTGATCGCGGCCGTTGCTGGCTTCCCGGCTGGTGGTCTGGGAGGCCTCGGAGGTGGATACCGCATTGCGCGCAACTTCCTCCACGGCGGAGGTCATTTCCGTGACAGCCGTCGCTGCCTGCTGGATCTCGTCGTTCTGACGAATCAGTCCGCGGCTTCCATTGTCTGTGACGGCGGTGAGTTCTTCGGCAGCGGACGCCAGTTGATCTGCCGCGCTGGCGATCTGCTGAATAGTGCTTTTCAGACTGCCCTGCATCTCGGCCAGGGCCGTGAGCAGCTGGCCGGCCTCGTCGCGGCCGGTGCTGACGATGTTTTGAGTCAAGTCGCCGCCAGCGATGCTTCGGGCGCTTTCAACGGCTTTGGAGATGGGGCGGCTGATCAGTCGGCTGATGAACAGGCCGAGCAAAATCGCCGCGACAAAGGCCAGCACGATGCCGATGTACAGCGAGGTCTTGGCAGAGGACTCCGTCAGAACCGATCGCTTTGCGGCTTCGCTGACCTGCATGTCGTTGGAGTTGGTCATGATGGTCAATTCGTCCATGACGACGCGGTAGTTTTTCTGCAGGTCGCCGAGCAGCAGTTCGCGGCCATTTTCCAGGTCGCCGGCCTTCATCAGGCCCAGATACCTTTGCACGATCGCCTGGTAAACGGGCCAGGCCTTCTCCATCCGGTCACCGGCTGCACGTTCGTCGTCGGCAAGCTCGGTTTTCCGGTATTCGGCAAAGGCTTTTTCACTCGCCAACTGGTTGGCGCTCATCGAGGCGAGAAATTCGTCTTTGGTGCTCTGGGGCAGGTTGGCGGCAGTGGCGACGTAAAGCCGATACATGTCACGGGTCTGTCCGACAGCCTTGATTTTGGTCTGCGCGATGTTGGCGACGGCGACGAGGTTGTTGCCGAACACCGATCTGAGGCTTGTCGAGAGTTCGGTCACTCCCCGGCTTCCCAGCAGGCCCACCCCTAGGGTGATGAAGGCGCACGCCGCGAAGGCCGTGATCAATTTCGTGGAAAGTCTTGCGTCATTCAACCAACTCATAAGGGGCATCCTGCTGACATGTGGGGGCGGAGCAATATCGAGCGCAGCTCGTACGAAATGGCTTGTCGTCGTACATCTTTCGGCTGCGGAGTCCACAACTGTAGGGTTACCAGTTGTTTCTTATCTAAATATATTCCGCATTAAACCCCCTTGTAACCAGCGTTTTAGAGCATTCAGCACATACATACAAAAGATGGCACTTGGCCTTTTCTATTTGTTGCCAAGTGTTACATTGTGTGGAATATTCCAATAAATACGTACGACATCGTACCTCTTCGTCCTTGTCGCTCAAGATGACGAGGACGCTGTGTTCGTGATTTCCAGAACCGTGAAAAAAAAGAACGAAGCAGCCTAGGGTAGGACTCATGTCGCGTCGCATTGATAAAGGGAAACGCAGGGGGTACGCCTCTGCCGGATTGGTTACGCTGCTGATCGCCATAGCTGGCACCGCGTACGGCGAGACGCTCGACAGCATGGCCTCGGCGGGCAAGCGTCTGGCGGTAGCGGCTGACTGTGTGGCTTGCCATACGGCGCCAGGCGGCAGGGCTTTTGCGGGCGGCTATCCGCTCGGCTCACCGATGGGCACGATCTACTCGACCAACATCACGCCTTCGAAAACGGCGGGTATCGGCAATTACACGTCTGAGCAATTCGCCCGTGCGGTGCGTGACGGGGTGGCGGCCGATGGCACTCGGCTTTACCCGGCGATGCCCTACACCTCTTATTCGAAGATGACCGACAGCGACATTGCTGCGCTCTACGACTACTTCATGCATGAAGTGGCGCCGGTCGATACGCCGAACCAGAAAACCGTTCTGGATTTCCCGTTCAATATCCGCGCATCGATGATTGGCTGGAACGCGCTGTTCCACAGCACGGCGCGCTTTACGCCGGATCCGGCCAAGTCCGCCGAGGTCAACCGTGGCGACTATCTGGTCAACGGCCTGGCTCACTGCGATACCTGCCACACACCGCGCAATGTCCTGATGGCGGCCGACAGCGCAAAACCGTTGGCCGGCGGATCACTGGGCAGTTGGTATGCCCCCAATATCACTTCCGACAAAGTCAGCGGCATCGGTGCCTGGTCGAGCGACGAGATCGTGGCCTATCTGCGTACCGGTCACGTCGAGGGCAAGGCCCAGGCGGCAGGCCCAATGGCCGAGGCGGTGGAGAACAGTCTGCAGCATCTGAGCGATGCGGATCTCAAAGCCATCGCGGCCTATCTGTTGCAGACGGTGCCGATCAACAACGGGGAAACCAAAGCCCGCCACGATTACGGTCAGGCCTCGGTCGATGAGTTGACGCTGCGCGGAGGCAAACCGGGGGACAATCCGGGATGGCACATATTCAGTGGCACTTGCGCCAACTGCCATCAGCCGAACGGTCAAGGCACGCGGGAATACCCATCGCTGTTTCACAACACCGCCACCAGTCGCAGCGACAACCTGATCGCGGCCATCGTGTACGGCGTGCATCGTGAAGTCGACGGTGTGGCCATCGACATGCCGGGTTTCGGCCCGGACGCGCTGTTCACCGACCGCCTGAACGACCAGCAGATTGCCGACGTCAGCAACTACGTGCTGTCGCGCTACGGCAATGCCGACACGGTTGTCACCGCCGCCGATGTGGCACAGGTACGCAACGGTGGGCCCCAGGCGCCACTGGCAGTGATGGCGAAGTTTACGATCCCGGTCATCATTCTCGTGTGCGTGTTGATCAGCCTGGGCGCATGGGCCTTGATTGCACGTCGGCGCAAGGAGGCCTGAGCAATGGACACTTCAATGACGCACAAACACGAAAAAACTCAAACCGAAAGCTCGACTGGGCTCACTCGCCGCAATCTGTTGCGCGGTTCCGTGACGCTGGGCCTGGCCGCGATGATCGGCAGTGCGCTGCCCTGGCAGTCGGTGCTGGCAGCGCAGGTTTCGAGCGACGATTTCATTGCGCTGTCGCAGTTTCTGGTCAGCCGTGCGGTCAATCCGGTTCTGGCCGGTCGTTACTACGCCGCGCTGGATAAGCGCGCGCCGAATTTCTCGACCAACGTGATTGCCCTGAAACAATTGATCGGCGCACAGGGTTACAAGCATGTCGATGAATACCTGGCGCAACCGAACCCGGATCCGTCGCTGCGGGCTACGGCCACCAGCATCATTTCCGCCTGGTATCTGGGCATCGTCGGTGAGCCGGCGGATGCCGAGTTGATCAGCTATTCCCTCGCCATGATGTATCAGCCCACTCACGGCATTCTCATCATTCCAACCTACGGTGGCGGCCCGGATTCATGGGGTCCCAAGCCAGCAGTCAATCAGGACTCGACAGTATGAGCAGCGATCAATTCGATGCCGATGTGGTGATCATCGGTTCCGGTGTCATGGGCGGTCTGATCGCCACGGGCCTGGCCAAAGCGAACAAGTCGGTGATCGTGCTCGAGGCCGGTCCCCGGGTGAATCGGCGTGATGTGGTGGAAACGTTCCGCAATGCTCCGGTGAAACTCTCGCTGGCCAACGCCAAGTTGCAGGGCGCCGGGTCGCCCTATCCGAGCCTGCCCCACGCGCCCTCTACCTATGGCGACTATCTGCAGCAGGTAGGGCCGGTGAAATACAACACCTCTTATTTGCGTGTGGTGGGTGGCACCACCTGGCACTTCGGTTCCTCGCTGTGGCGCATGCTGCCCAATGATTTTCGTCTCAAGTCGCTGTATGGCCGTGGTCGTGACTGGCCCATCAGTTATGACGAACTGGAACCGTATTACGCTCGAGCTGAAATCGAACTGGGCGTTTCCGGCGTCGACGGCCAGGACGAAAGCGGGCAGGGCGGGGACGCCTATCCGCCGCGCTCGATTCCCTATCCGATGGAGGGCCTGAAGCCGAGCTACATGTTCAAGCGCCTTTCCGAATTGCTCGGCAAGGGCGGGTATAATCCGATCCTCGAGCCGAATGGCCGGGCGACCCGTCCCTATGGCAAACGGCCTCCCTGTGCCGGCAACAACAACTGCAACCCGGTGTGCCCGATTGCCGCCAAGTACGACGGTTCGATGCATATCGATGAGGCCGAGCGCCATGGCGCCAAGGTGCTGGACAACTCCGTCGTCTACAAGATCGAGGCGGGCGACGACGGCAAGATCACCGCGATCTGGTACATGCGCCCCGACAAGTCCAAACACAAACTGACCGCCCGGGCCTTTGTACTGGCGGCATATGGTATCGAGTCGCCGAAGCTGCTGTTGATGTCGACCTCGGAAAAGTACCCGAACGGGATTGCCAACTCCTCGGATCAGGTCGGGCGCAACCTGATGGACCACACCGGCATCAGCATGAACGTCATGACCAAGGAAGACATGTGGCCGGGCGAAGGGCCGACGCAATTGCTGGTCTATCTGAACAGTCGCGATGGCGCGTTTCGCAACGATTACCCGAGCTACAAGATCAAGGTACGCAACACCGTGCCGACGTCGCAAATCACTTCGAACCTGATTGCCAAAGGCGTGCTGGGCTCGAAGCTCGATGAGCAGATCCGCCTGCAATCGGCGCGCTCCCTGAACTGGGCCGTCGACTTCGAAACCTTGCCGCTGCCGGAAAACCGGGTCACCCCGAGCAAGACCAAGTTCGACGCCATCGGTCTGCCGGTTCCCGAGATCTACTACAGCGTTCCCGACTACTGGCACGCCGGTAAAGAGAAGGCGCTGGAAGACTTCAAGCAGTTTGCAAAACTGCTCGACGCCGACATCCTCAGCACGGACACGGGCTTCCAGAACCGTCAGCACATCATGGGCACCACCATCATGGGCGATGACCCGAAAGACTCGGTGGTGGACCGCGATTGCCGCAGTCACGACCATTCGAACCTGTTCATCGCAGGCACGAGCGTCATGCCATCGTCCTCCTGCGTGAACCCGACGCTGACAGGTGCGGCATTGAGTATTCGGATTGCCGATGTGTTGGTGGCGGAGGTCTGAGAAGCGCCCTGAATTGAAAAGCCCCATGCAGAGAAATCTGGTGGGGCTTTTTTGTTTTTGGTGCAGTCCAGTCTGGCGGTTGGAGCGAGCAGGTTAAATGCAAGCTTGCAGGCCGACACGATTCAGCATTCCTTGATGTACCCGCGTTCGAAGTTGAGAACCGCCGCGCAATTAAGTCACTGCGCAACGAATCTTGAACCCCCGCTTCAAGAGAACCACTGATCCGGCCGATAACCCGTTCGGTGACTACAGAGTCGCGCGAAATCGCTTGATAGCATTTGGCCGGCAGCTATCATCTGCGCGCCTGGAAATGGTCCATCTTCTTCAATTGCCTGGAAATCCTCGATGCTGTCGTATCACCAAAAGAGTTTTCTGATCGTCGATGATTTCTCGGATTTCCGCAGTTCCGTGCGTTCGATGTTGCGCGAGTTGGGCGTCAAGGACGTGGACACCGCCGACACCGGTGAGCAGGCGCTGAAAATGTGTGCGCAGAAGTCCTACGATTTCATCCTCCAGGACTTCCACCTCGGTGATGGCAAGAAGAACGGTCAGCAGGTGCTGGAAGACCTGATGATGGAAAAGCTGATCAGCCACGAAGCGGTGTTCGTGATGGTCACGGCCGAGACCAGTCAGGCGATGGTGCTCAGTGCCCTGGAGCACGAACCGGACGCGTACCTGACCAAGCCGTTCAATCGCTCCGGCCTCGCTCAGCGGCTGGAGCGTCTGGAGCAGCGCAAGACCCTGCTCAAGCCGATTCTGCAAGCCCTCGACCGCGGCAAACCGATGGAAGTGCTCAACGCCTGCATCGCCCTGTGCAAACAGGACATCCGTTATTCGCCGCTGTGCCTGCGTTATCGCGCCGATGCGTTGCGCGACATGAACCAGAACGAAGCGCTCGAGCGCCTTTACGACAGCATCATCGCTGACCGGCCGTTGCCGTGGGCGTTTGCCGGGTTAGGCAAGTTGCTGTTCAAGCGTGGCCAAGTCAGTCAGGCCAAGGGCGTTTACGAAAAAGCCCTTAAGGTCTTCCCGATGATGCCGGCGCTGTATGACGGCATGGCTGACGTGCTGGTCGCCGAAGGCGATACCAAAGGCGCGCAGCAGGTGCTGGAGGAGGCGATTCGCCTGTCGCCGCTGGCGGTGCGCCGTCAGGCGTTGTTGGGCAAACTGGCGATGGCCAACGAAGATTTCGACACCGCTTCCCGGGCTTATCGCCAGGCGGTGAATCAGGGCGCGCAATCGCGGTTCAAGGATCCGGAAAGCAATCTCGGCCTGGCCCACGCGCTGATCAGCAAAGGCAGTGAGCGCGGGCTCGACACCCGTACGCGTCTGGAGATCAACACCACCCTCAGCGCCGTGGCCAAGGAAAACCCGACCGATCCGGGCCTGCAGATTCGCGCGCGTCTGATGAAGGCCACGAGCCTGTTGCTCAACGATGCCGAGACCGCCGAGAAGCTCACCGAACAAGCGCTGATGCGCCTGGACGGCATGGAGCAGTTCATGAGCCCCGAGGCCGCGTTGCTGGTGGCCAAGCAATTGCAGATGCTCGGCCAGACCGAGGCGGGCACCTCGATGCTCAAGAGCTGCGCGGAAATCTACGGCGATGACCCGACGGTGATGAAAGACATCGCCAAGCTCACTGACGATCCGACTATTCTCAGCTCCAGCAACGCCGCTGCCGACCTCAACCGGCAGGGCGTGCGCGTGTACAAGACCGGCAACCTGGTGGAGGCCCGCGAGGTGTTCCGCAAGGCGCTGAAGATGCAACCGAAGAACATCAGTATTGCGCTGAACATGGCCCAGTCGCTGCTGCACGGCACCGACACCAATGTGCCGTCGGCGGAGCTGGAAGAATGTCGGGCCTGCCTGAAACTGGTGGGCATGATGCCCGATACCGACGCGCGTTATCCGCGTTATCAGAAGCTGAAAAGCAAGGCGTTTGGCGAATGAACCAAGACGAGCAGGCACTGGATTTTTCCACGGTGATCGCCTCCACCGTGCACGACATGAAAAACTCTCTGGCGATGCTGATGCAGGCCCACAGCCAATGGCTGGCGCGCTTGCCCGAAGCGCAGCGCCAGGGGCCGGAGCAGGGCGTGATCGACTTCGAGTTCGCCCACCTCAACGGCATGCTGGTGCAGTTGCTCGGGCTGTACAAGCTCGGGGTCAATCAGATGCCGTTGCAGCCGGCTTATCACGAGCTGGACGACTTCATCGAGGCGCAACTGGCGGCGCATCAGGAAGTGTTCGCCAGTCGTGGAATCCTCGCCACTTACGAAGTCGATCCGCTCAGTCCTCTGGGCTTCTTCGATCGTGAGCTGATCGCCTCGGTGCTGGGCAACTGCATCAACAATGCGATCCGCTACGCCCGCGAATCGCTGCTGATCACCGTCAGCGATGAGGCGGGGCAACTGGTGCTGAGCATCAACGATGACGGCGACGGTTACCCGGCCGAAATGCTCGAGCGTCAGTCCGATTACGTGCAGGGTATCAACCACAGCAGTGGCAGTACCGGCCTGGGTCTGTACTTCGCCGGACGCATCGCCGCGCTGCATCAGCGCAACGGTGTTGGCGGCCGGACCGAGATCCGCAATGGCGGCCCGTTGGGCGGCGGCGTGTTCAGTATTTACCTGCCCTGAATCACCGATTCATCGACCGGAATTCTTTTTGTTGGCTGCTGCTTGATATTCCGAACAGCCGAAGCCTATTTTGTCCGGGTCGCCGTTCGCGGCTCGCACAATAACAAGGATTGCGTCATGACAACCGATGGCCAGCGTTCACTCGCGCAGCGATTGACGGGCATTGATGAGATTGAATGTGTCACGCCGGATTTGAACGGCGTGCCACGGGGCAAGGTAATGACCGCCGAGGGCTTCCTCGAAGGGCGGCGTCTGCAGTTGGCCCGGGGGGTGCTGCTGCAATGCATCATGGGCGGTTATCCTGCCGCGAAATTCTATGGCAGCGATGACGGCGATCTGGCGCTGGTGGCCGATCCTGCGCAGATCCATCCGTTGCCATGGAGCGAAGAGCCACGGGCCTTGGCAATCTGTGATGCCGACGAACTGACCGGCGAAAGCTCCAACCTGTCGACCCGTGGTCAGCTCAAGAAGGTCATTGCCCGCTACGCAGCCCTCGGTCTGGCGCCAGTGGTGGCGACCGAACTCGAATTTTTTGTGTTCGCTCCGAACACCGACCCGACCCAACCGTTCCAGCCGCCAGTCGGTCTCGACGGCCGTCGCGAGGACGGTCATTCGGCGTTCAGCGTCAGTTCCAACAACGGTCTGCGACCGTTCTTCAGTGAAGTCTATAAATGCATGGCGGCTCTGGGCCTGCCACGCGATACCTTCATGCACGAAATGGGCGTCAGCCAGTTCGAGATCAACCTGCTGCACGGTGATCCGCTGCTGCTGGCCGACCAGACCTTTCTGTTCAAGCATCTGCTCAAGGAAGTCGCGCTCAAGCACGGCCTGACCGTGGTGTGCATGGCCAAGCCGCTGGCGCACACGCCGGGCAGTTCGATGCACATTCACCAGAGCATCGTCGAAATCGGCAGCGGCAAGAACGTGTTCAGTGACGCGGACGGTCAGCCGACTGCAATGTTCCGCCACTTCATCGGCGGGCAGCAGGCGGGCATGGCTGATTTCACCGCGCTGTTTGCGCCGAACGTCAATTCGTATCAACGGCTGTGCCATCCGTTTGCCTCGCCGAACAACGCCTGCTGGTCCCACGACAACCGCGCCGCCGGCCTGCGCATTCCGGCCAGTTCGCCGGTTGCGCGTCGGGTCGAGAACCGTTTGCCGGGGGCCGATGCCAACCCGTACCTGGCGATTGCCGCGAGCCTGGCCGCCGGCTTGTACGGCATCGAGCATGAACTCGAACCAAGCGAAGCGATTCAGGGCGAGTTCGAAGTGCCGGACAATCTTTCGCTGCCGTGTACCTTGCACGCGGCGCTCGAACGTCTGAAACGCAGCCAGCTTGCAAAGGAACTGTTCGGCACGGAGTTCATCGAAGGCTACATCGCTTCGAAGACCATGGAGTTGACCAGTTTCTTTGATGAAATCACTCCCTGGGAACGCCGTGTTCTAGCAGCCCAGGCCTGACGAAATGTCGCCGTCGGGCTATCGTTTGATAGCCCGATACTTACTGCAAGGAGCCGCTCGGAACGCCGATGCGCCAAATCTGGAAATCCTTTCGAGCGCTGTATTTCGCCTCGCTGATGATGTTGATCGGCTCGGGCCTTCTTTCTACTTATCTGGCTTTACGTCTGGCTGCCGACCATGTCGACGGGTTGTGGGTCGGTGCGTTGATGGCGGCCAACTATTTCGGTCTGGTGCTGGGCGGCAAGATCGGTCACCGGCTGATCGCCCGGGTCGGGCATATCCGCGCCTACTCGGCGTGTGCCGGGATCGTCGGTGCGGCGGTGCTCGGTCATGGCCTGGTGGACTGGCTGCCGGCCTGGCTGGTGCTGAGGACCATCGTCGGCCTCGGCATGATGTGCCAGTACATGGTCATCGAGAGCTGGCTGAACGAGCAGGCCGACGCCAATCAGCGGGGACTGGTGTTCAGCGGCTACATGATCGCGTCGTATCTGGGGCTGGTGCTCGGTCAGCTGATTCTGGTCATGCACCCGGGCCTTGGTCTGGAACTGTTGATGCTGGTCGCGCTGTGCTTCGCCCTGTGTCTGGTGCCGGTGGCGCTGACTCGACGGATTCACCCGGCGCCGTTGCACCCGGCGCCGATGGAGCCGCGCTTCTTTATCAAGCGCGTGCCGCAGTCGCTGAGCACGGTGCTCGGGGCCGGGCTGATCATCGGTTCGTTCTACGGTCTGGCGCCGCTGTATGCCTCGCAGCAGGGGCTGTCCACCGAACAGGTCGGTCTGTTCATGGGTAGCTGCATTTTTGCCGGGCTGGTGGTGCAGTGGCCGCTGGGCTGGTTGTCCGACCGCTATGACCGGGCGCTGTTGATCCGCTGTTTCGCGCTGTTCCTCGCGGTTGCTTCGTTGCCACTGGCGATCCTGCCGCAGGTGCCGCTGGAGGTGCTGTTCGTGGTCGGCTTCCTCTGTTCGCTGGTGCAGTTCTGCCTGTACCCGTTGGCGGTGGCGTTCTCCAACGACCACGTCGAAGGCGAGCGTCGGGTGTCGCTGACGGCGATGCTGCTGGTGACCTACGGCGTGGGCGCCAGTATCGGGCCGCTGGCGGCCGGGGTGCTGATGAAGCTGTTCGGGCCGCAGAGCCTGTACGCGTTCTTCACCTTTTTCGCGTTGGTGCTGGTGTGGCGGATCCGGCCAAAAGCCGTGACCAATCTGCACCAGGTTGATGATGCGCCGCTGCATCACGTGGCGATGCCTGACAGCATGTCCAGTTCGCCGTTGGTGGCAGCGCTGGACCCGCGGGTTGACGAGCAGGTGGTGCAGGAGCAGATGCAGAATACGGTCGCTCCGGAGCCTGAACCTGAACCCGAGCCAGAACCTGTCGCGCCAACCGATTCGACAATCGAAGGTGAGGGGCCGGACATCAGCCCCGCCAGGCCGTGATTCAGGCATAAAAAAACGGGCAGTCACCGCAGTGATTGCCCGTTTTTTCATGCCTGTCGATCAGAGGTCGTCTTTATCGAACCGACGCGCTTCGCGTTGCAGTTGATAAACGAAGCGCTCGACGTTGCGCGCCGCCGGGCCGCTGATGTTGTGAAAGCGCAGGCCGGCGAAGGTGATGTTGAGTTTTTCTTCGAAGTGCAGGTAACGCAGCTCGACCGAGGTGGGCTGGTTGCCGAACAGCGGCGCGGCGATCAGGCGATCATAAACCTGGCCCAGTTGCAGGCGGTCGGTGATGTCGCCTTCGAAACGCAGTTTGCAGCCGGTGGCGGAGATATCCAGCAGTTTGCCGCCGATAGGCGACTTGAGCTTTTCGCCGCCCAGTTCGACGCTGACCAGGTCGGTCAGCTTCAAAGCGGCGCGGAAAGCATTGCGGCGCTGGTGATAAACCACTTCGGTGGGCAGGTCGCCAGTGTAGAAACGATCGCCACTGGATTCTTCGATGTTCAGCGTGCCGTTGCATTCCCAGGCAATGCGCACGCCGTCATGAAAACCTTCGACCTTGAACGGCTCGCCAGCCAGCAGGAAGCGTTCGCCATCGCGCGGGATCATTTCGTCCAGGGCAATCGTGGCGGTTTCCCGGTCAACCTTGATCAGGTAGCTCTGGAAGCGCTGGCTGCGCTCGTGGAAGGTGATGATCAGAGGATCATGGCTTTCTTGCAGCTGGCGCAGGTTGCTGGAGATTTCCAGAGGTGTAGTGAGCACCTTTGGGGGCTGCGGAGCATCATCCGCGCTGAGGACGTTGGACACGTTGAATCAATCTCCAGACAAAATTTGACTATGGCTGGCCAGTATTTTGCCAGCATGTTTCGCACGTTGATAGGGCGCAAGCATAGAAGAAAGCATCACGCCTGGCTGAGCGCGCGCGGTTTCTGCAGTTTGGAGAAGGTGCCACTGGCATCGTAGAGCGCGGGTGGCTCGCCGCCGGTGAGGATTTTCAGCTGATTGGCCGTGGCGGCCTGTTGCATGATGATCGACTGGCCATTCCTGGCATTGGCTGCCTGGCACTGAGCGATCAGATCGGTCAGGACATCGCTCTGGCTGAGCAACTGGTCGCCGATGCTCGACTGGCTGGCCAGTTGTTCCAGGCCGGCGCGGTCGAGCGACAGATTGAGACTGGCGAGGATTTCGCTGCGCTTGCGGCCATGCTGTTCGAGCAGAATGATCAATGCCTGCTTGTTCGCCAGAATTTCTTCCAGCAGAGGCATGTCGCGACCGTGCAAGGCGAGGGACTCGGTTTGCAGTAACTCCAGCAATTGTTGAGCTGGAGCAAAGTCGTCGATGATCAGTTGCAATAAATTAGTGTCGTGCATGGCTGGCCTTGGGTTTTAAGCGTCCAAAAGCCTGGCGCTGACCGAGGCCTAGCGCTGGGCTTCGAAATTGAGCAGTTTGCTGGCTACACGGTTGCTGTCGACCTTGTAGCTGCCATCGGCAATCGCTGCTTTCAACTCGGCCACGCGGGCCTTGTCGACGGCAGGCTGATCACGCAGCTTGTCAGTGACCTTCTGCAACTGTTGAGCCTCATTGCTGAGGTGTACCGATTCCCCGCTTTTTGCGGTACTGGCCTGTTCGGCCGGGGTATTCAGCGGCGCGGAGGTGCCGGTTTCGGCGGTTTCCTTGGCGTTGCTGGTACGTGTACTGCCCGTAAGTGACGAGGAGCTGTTCAAACGGCTGAAATCGATGACCATGTTAAAAACCTCTGGGAATTTGGACGCTTGCCATGTTCTCGGCCATCCCCTGGAAAACTTTAGGCCCATTTAGCAATGAGCTTGCATGCGCCGTTGCAGGTCCTGCTGAGGCACAGTTTAGGGAACAGCTCTGGTCAGCGCCAGTTTTCTGCCAAACGCTCAGGGGCTTTTCAAATATCCGTTCATCCTGCCGCTCACTCGCCGCTTACATCGCTACTTCCACCTGGCCGGGCGCCACAACCTGCGCCTTGATGACCCGCTGGGAGTTGAGGTTCTTCACTCGAATCTGTTCTTTCAGGCCGCCGTTGGCCAGCGCTTCGCCCGGCATCCGTACGGCGAGGGTGCCGCTGCGGGCAGTGATCACCACTTGATCGCCCTTGCGAACGACTTCCGCCTGTTCCAGATGCACCAGGGTAATGACTTGATCGGCTACCGTTGGTCGGGTCAATTTCTGGCCGATGGCTTCATCCACCGACGTCAGGAAACCCTGATTGATCGTGCTGACGTCGCGCTCGCGCAAGGTCACGTCCTGCGGCTCGATGATGCCGGCGCGCTTGAGTGGCCGGGTGGTGGTGACAATCTCGCGAAACAGGCGGACTTGAGCGGGCACGAACACCGTCCAGGGGGAGGCGCCTTCGCAGCGGACCTTGACCGTGACACGGCCCAGTGGACGTGCCGGACTCTCCAGTGTCGCTGTCAATTCCTTGTCGCACATAGGCATGCGCATGCGTGGATCGAGCTGGTTGACCTCGATTTCATAACGGCCTTCCGTTTGACTGGTGGCCAGATAGTCTTCTACGGTGAATTCAAGAAAGCCCTGAGTGACGCCGATAAGCATGTCAGGCATGGTAACCGCATCAGCAACGGCAGGGCTGCCAGCGAAAGACAGGCAAACGGCGGACATCGCGCAAAGCCCTCTGCGGAGGGGAGATGTCAGGCGTCGGAAAAATGTCGTTTGAGCGTTCATACGAGTTAAAAAGCAAGCGCCGTGCCGTTTAGCAATGAATGTGCGTCGCAACAACACTTGGCGTTGGTGTAGGAGTCTGGGCATGGCTGGTGTAATGGATTCGGTGAACCAGCGCACGCAACTGGTGGGGCAGAATCGCCTGGAGCTGTTGTTGTTCCGTCTCGACGGTCAGCAGCTCTACGGGATCAACGTGTTCAAGGTTCGGGAAGTGCTGCAGTGCCCGCAACTGACGCTGATGCCCAAGTCCAGTCCTGTCGTGTGCGGGGTGGCGAATATCCGGGGGGCGACCATTCCGATTCTTGATCTGGCGATGGCGACCGGCTCCGGTGCTTTGAAAGACAAGAACAGTCCGTTTGTGATCATCACGGAATACAACACCAAGACCCAGGGTTTCCTGGTGCGCTCGGTGGAACGTATCGTGAACATGAACTGGGAAGAGATTCATCCGCCGCCCAAGGGCACCGGACGCGATCACTACCTGACCGCTGTGACTCGGGTCGACAATCAGTTAGTCGAAATCATCGACGTCGAGAAGGTGCTGGCGGAAGTTGCGCCGACCCCGGAAGCGATTTCGGTCGGCGTGGTGGATGTCGAGACCCAGAGCAAGGCGTTGTCGCTGCGGGTGCTGACGGTCGATGACTCGTCGGTGGCGCGCAAGCAGGTGACGCGTTGCCTGCAGACGGTCGGTGTCGAAGTGGTGGCATTGAACGATGGCAGGCAGGCGCTGGATTACCTGCGCAAGCTGGTCGACGAGGGCAAGAAGCCGGAAGAAGAGTTCCTGATGATGATCTCCGACATCGAAATGCCGGAGATGGACGGGTACACCCTGACGGCCGAGATTCGCAGCGACCCTCGCATGCAAAAGCTTCATATCATCCTGCATACTTCGTTGTCGGGTGTGTTCAATCAGGCGATGGTCAAGAAAGTCGGTGCCGATGACTTCCTGGCCAAATTCCGTCCTGATGACCTGGCATCCCGGGTAGTCGACCGGATCAAAGCAGCAGACATCAGCTAAGGGCCTTCTGCCCTCGGCGTTCAACACGATTTAAGAGGCGGCATCATTTGTCTACGGGTAATTTGGATTTCGAACAGTTCCGGGTCTTCCTGGAAAAAGCCTGTGGCATTTTGCTCGGTGAAAACAAGCAGTATCTGGTCTCGAGCCGTCTCAACAAACTGATGGAGCAGCAAGGCATCAAGTCCCTGGGTGAGCTGGTTCAGCGCATCCAGACCCAGCCGCGCAGCGGTTTGCGCGAGCAAGTGGTCGATGCCATGACGACCAACGAAACCCTGTGGTTTCGCGACACCTATCCGTTTGAAGTCTTGAAGAACAAGGTGCTGCCCGAAGCGATCAAGGCCGCTCCCAACCAGCGTCTGCGGATCTGGTCGGCGGCCTGCTCGTCGGGTCAGGAACCCTACTCGCTGTCGATGTCGATCGACGAGTTCGAGCGGACGAACATCGGTCAGTTGAAGATGGGCGTGCAGATCGTTGCCACGGATCTGTCCGGCAGCATGCTGACCAACTGCAAGACCGGCGAGTACGACAGCCTGGCGATTGGCCGCGGCTTGTCCGCCGATCGTCTGCAGCGCTACTTCGACCCGAAAGGGCCGGGGCGCTGGGCGATCAAGGCGCCGATCAAGAACCGGGTGGAATTCCGCTCGTTCAACCTGCTCGACAGCTACGCAAGCCTTGGCAAGTTCGACATCGTGTTCTGCCGCAACGTGCTGATCTACTTCTCCGCCGAGGTGAAGAAGGACATCCTGTTGCGCATCCACAGCACGCTGAAGCCGGGCGGTTATCTGTTCCTTGGCGCTTCCGAAGCGCTGAACGGTCTGCCGGATCATTACCAGATGGTTCAGTGCAGCCCGGGGATCATCTACCAGGCGAAGTGAAACACTGGCGACACAAAAAACGGGAGTCCTCAGGGGCTCCCGTTTTTTTATGCCTGAAGGTTTTTGCCGGTGGCAGGCGGCAGAAAAGCGGCATCCGGCGGAAACCGGTTGCCGCTTTTCTGGCATTGCCGTGTTGCCGATTGCATGCACAGCCCCGTAATCCGGGGCTTTCTCAAACTGGCACGCCGCTTGCTATAACCCAGTTACGAAAAATCCGGTCACCTGAAGGTTCCCGACATGAGCATCAGCTTCGATAAAGCGCTCGGCATTCACGAAAAGGCTCTGGGCTTCCGCGCCCAGCGTGCCGAAGTGCTGGCCAACAACATCGCCAACGCCGACACCCCGAATTACAAGGCGCGGGATCTGGAGTTCTCCAAAGTGCTCGAAGCACAGAGCCAGAAGAACGCCAACGGCACCATCGCCCTGAACATGACCAACAGCCGTCACATCGAAGCTGAAGGTCTGGGCAATGGCGACGAGTCGCTGATGTATCGCACGCCGATGCAGCCGTCGATCGACCAGAACACCGTGGACGCCCAACTGGAACAGTCGAACTACGCGGAAAACGCCGTCGGCTTCCAGGCCAGCTTCACCCTGCTCAACAGCAAATTCAAAGGGCTTGTGTCAGCCCTGCGCGGAGAGTAATCCATGTCCCTGTCCAGCGTTTTCAACATTGCCGGCAGCGGCATGAGCGCCCAGACCACCCGTCTCAACACCGTGGCCTCGAACATCGCCAACGCCGAGACCGTCTCGTCGAGCATCGACCAGACTTATCGCGCCCGTCACCCGGTGTTCGCCACCATGTTCCAGGGCGGCCAGAGCGGCGGCAGCAATTCGCTGTTCCAGAACCAGGACGCGGCCGGTCAGGGCGTGCAGGTGATGGGCGTGGTCGAAGACCAGAGCAACCTCGAAGCGCGCTACGAGCCGAACCATCCGGCGGCCGACGCCAAGGGCTACGTCTACTACCCGAACGTCAACGTGGTGGAAGAAATGGCTGACATGATTTCCGCGAGCCGGTCGTTCCAGACCAACGCCGAAATGATGAACACCGCCAAAACCATGATGCAGAAGGTACTGACCCTCGGTCAGTGATAAGGGGCGACTGCCATGAGTGTTACTGATACCACCAGCAGCCTGACGATGAACGACATACTGGCCAACTCTTCGAAGAAGACCAGTAGCACCACCGCCGGCGGCATCGCTTCGGCCACCAACAGCTCGACTGGCGGCCAGGCCCTGGGCAAGGACGCGTTCCTGCAACTGCTGGTGACTCAGCTGAAGAACCAGAACCCGCTCGACCCGCAGGACAACAGCGCATTCGTTGCCCAGCTGGCGCAGTTCAGCAGCCTCGAGGGGATCACCACCCTCAACAGCACCGTCAGCTCGCTGGCCGGCAACTACAACTCGTCGCAAGCCCTGCAGGCTTCGTCGCTGGTGGGCCGCAATGTGATTGTGCAGACCAACACGGTTCAGCTGGACGATCCGAGCAAAGGCATGACCGGTTCGGTCACCGTTCCGTCGTCGATTGCCGGCGGTACCGTCACCATCACCGACAGCAGCGGCGCCACCGTTCGCACCATTGATCTGGGCAGTCGCGCCGCAGGCGATGCAAGCTTCACCTGGGACGGCAAGGACAAGGACGGCAACCTGGTGAAAACCGGTACCTACACCGTCAAGGCCAACGCCTCGATCAACGGCACCGCGACCGACCTGGCGACCTACCTGCCAGCCACGGTCACCAGCGTGACGATCAGCCAGACCGGCGGCGAGCTGATGCTCAACCTGTCCGGCAAGGGCACCGTCGCCCTGTCCAAAGTACAAACCATTGGTATATAGAGCCGACTAACCGGCACAAAGGAGTGGAATATGTCTTTCAATATCGGCCTTAGCGGTCTCTATGCAGCCAACAAGCAACTGGACGTGACCGGCAACAACATCGCCAACGTCGCGACCGCCGGTTTCAAATCCTCCCGTGCAGAATTCGAAGACGTCTACTCGGCGACTCGCCTGGGCAGCGGCAGCAAGGTCATCGGCAACGGCGTGCGCCTGGCCAACGTTTCCCAGCAGTTCACCCAAGGCGACATCAACAACACCGGCAACGTGCTGGATATGGGGATCAATGGTTCGGGCTTCTTCACCCTGAGCAACAACGGTTCGATCTCCTACACCCGTGCCGGTACGTTCAAGGTCGACAAGGACGGCTTCATCACCAACACCGACTACACCTCTCGTCTGCAAGGCTACGGTGTGGATTCCAACGGCAAGATCATCAACGGCGTGTTGACCGATCTGAAGATCGACACCTCGAACCTGGCGCCGAAGTCCACCTCGCTGGTGACCTCGACCATCAACCTGAACTCGACGGCTCCGGTGATCGACGACACAGCAGTGGCCGGCAAGTTCGACCCGACCAACCTCGCGACCTACACCAAGTCGTTCAGCACTCCGATCTATGACAGCCAGGGCAACTCCCATGTCATGGATCAGTACATGGTGAAGACCGGCGCCAACACCTGGAAGGTCTACACCCTGGTGGACGGTCGCAACCCGGATGCTACCGGCAGCGATCCGAAAGTCACTGCGCCTGTCGCATCGACCATGACCTTTGACTCCACTGGCAAGCTGACTCAGGTCAGTACTCCGCCTGCCGTGATCAGCAGCGACCTGAAACTCACTGGCTGGGTACCGGGCACTGTCACCAACGGCGTGTGGACGGCCAACGGTGCTTCGGCTAACCCGGCCGGCATTACCATTTCGATGGCCAAGACCACTCAATACAACGCTGACACCGCGCGTTCGATTCCGACTCAGGATGGTTATGCCACTGGCCAGATCACCAACCTGACCATCGACGGTACCGGTACGCTGTTCGCCAACTTCAGCAACAACCAGAGCAAGGCCATCGGCCAGGTCGCGCTGGCGAGCTTCACCAACGAGCAGGGCCTGCAGCCAATCGGTGGTACCAGCTGGAAAGAAACCTTCGCTTCGGGTATCCCGGGCTACGATGCACCGGAAACCGGTACGCTGGGTTCGGTTGTTTCGAACTCGCTGGAAGAGTCCAACGTTAACCTGACCAATGAGCTGGTTGATCTGATCAAGGGTCAGAGTAACTATCAGGCGAATGCCAAGACCATTTCGACTCAGAGCACTATCATGCAGACCATTATTCAGATGACCTGATTTCTGGGTTTGGTTTTGTACGGGAGCCCCTCTTTTTGAGGGGCTTTTTTTTGGCTGGGGGTTGGGGTGTTTATCCGTTGCTTCGGGTGCTGCCGCTGGCGGTTTCGCCCTTACGGCGAGTCACTTTTGCAGACGCCCAAAAGTAACCAAAACGCTGGGCCCCGGCGTTCGGCACCTCGCTTTGGCTCGGTGTTCCTTCGTTACGGGATTCATCCGGGGGCATCGCCTACGGTTTGCTTCGCTGCACCTCCTCTCGATGCATGCGGCTGCGCCGCACGGTCGCTGCGCTCCCACCCCCGGATNNNTCCCTCCACTCAGCCTTCCGATGGGGCCGGCACGTCAAAAGCGGTACTCGAGCTAACGCTCATCGTGTTGAGTGGTGGAGAGCGGAAGCAGAAGCAGCAGCGGAAGTGGAAGCAGGAGCAGGAGCAGGAGCAGGAGCAGGAGCAGAGAAAGCAGGAACAGAGAAAGCAGGAACAGAGAAAGCAGGGGTTGAGTTGTATGCGTTTCAAAATCCAAGTTCACCTCGGTATTTCACGTCGGCGTATCTCTATAAAACACCTCGGTCAGTCCCCTCTCCCTCCGGGAGAGGGTTAGGGTGAGGGCGGCTTTTGCTTTTGCTTTTTGCGCGGGCAAAAGAAAACCCCCGACAAACCAGAAGTCTGTCGGGGGTTTCTCGGATCAGGCGTTTCGCAACGCCCGATTCAGCTCAGCTTATTGGCAAGCTTCGCAATCCGGCTCGTCGATGGCGCAAGCCTTCGGTACTGGAGCCGGGCCGGCAGGGGCTGCCAGGACCGAGTCGTCGCCGTGGTTGCCGCCGCTGGAAACAGCGTTCAGCTTGCCGGTGTTGATGGTCGACTTCTCGGTGCTGGTCGCGGCCAGGGCACGGAGGTAGTAGGTGGTTTTCAGACCACGGTACCAGGCCATGCGGTAGGTCACGTCCAGCTTCTTGCCCGAAGCGCCGGCGATGTACAGGTTCAGCGACTGAGCCTGGTCGATCCACTTCTGACGACGGCTGGCGGCGTCAACGATCCACTTGGTGTCCACTTCGAACGCGGTCGCGTAGAGCTCTTTGAGTTCTTGCGGGATGCGCTCGATCTGCTGAACCGAACCGTCGTAGTACTTCAGGTCGTTGATCATGACCGAGTCCCACAGGCCGCGAGCCTTCAGGTCGCGAACCAGGTACGGGTTGATCACGGTGAATTCGCCCGAGAGGTTCGATTTCACATACAGGTTCTGGTAGGTCGGTTCGATCGACTGCGAGACGCCGGTGATGTTGGCGATGGTTGCGGTCGGTGCGATGGCCATGATGTTCGAGTTACGGATGCCTTTCTGTACACGGGCGCGAACCGGTGCCCAGTCCAGGGACTCGGTCAGGTCGACGTCGATGTACTTCTGGCCACGTGCTTCGATCAGGATCTGTTGCGAATCCAGCGGCAGTACGCCTTTGGACCACAGCGAACCCTGGAACGTCTCGTACGAGCCGCGCTCGTCGGCCAGGTCGCAGGAAGCCTGGATCGCGTAGTAGCTGACCGCTTCCATCGACTTGTCGGCGAACTCGACGGCAGCGTCGGAACCGTAAGGGATGTGCTGCAGGTACAGCGCGTCCTGGAAGCCCATGATGCCCAGGCCGACCGGACGGTGACGGAAGTTGGAGTTCTTCGCCTGCGGTACCGAGTAGTAGTTGATGTCGATCACGTTGTCGAGCATGCGCACGGCGACGTCGATGGTGCGCTTGAGCTTGGCGGTGTCCAGCTTGCCGTCGACGATGTGGTTCGGCAGGTTGATCGAGCCCAGGTTGCAGACCGCGATCTCGTCCTTGTTGGTGTTCAGGGTGATCTCGGTGCACAGGTTCGAGCTGTGAACCACGCCGACGTGCTGCTGCGGGCTGCGCAGGTTGCACGGATCCTTGAAAGTCAGCCATGGGTGGCCGGTTTCGAACAGCATCGACAGCATCTTGCGCCACAGGTCTTTGGCCTGGATGGTCTTGAACAGCTTGATCTTGCCCGGGTATTCGGTCAGGGCTTCGTAGTACTCGTAGCGCTCTTCGAAGGCCTTGCCGGTCAGGTCGTGCAGGTCCGGTACTTCGGACGGCGAGAACAGGGTCCACTTGCCGTCATCGAAGACGCGCTTCATGAACAGGTCAGGGATCCAGTTGGCGGTGTTCATGTCGTGGGTACGACGACGGTCATCACCGGTGTTCTTGCGCAGCTCGATGAACTCTTCGATGTCCATGTGCCAGGTTTCCAGGTAGGCACAGACAGCGCCTTTGCGCTTGCCACCCTGGTTAACGGCGACGGCGGTGTCGTTCACCACTTTCAGGAACGGAACCACGCCCTGCGACTTGCCGTTGGTGCCCTTGATGTACGAGCCCAGCGCACGAACCGGGGTCCAGTCGTTGCCCAGGCCGCCGGCGAATTTCGACAGCATGGCGTTGTCGTGGATCGCGTGGTAGATGCCCGACAGGTCATCCGGCACGGTGGTCAGGTAGCAGCTCGACAGCTGTGGACGCAGGGTACCGGCGTTGAACAGGGTCGGGGTCGAAGCCATGTAGTCGAACGAGGACAGCAGGTTGTAGAACTCGATCGCACGGTCTTCTTTCTGCTTCTCTTCGATCGCCAGGCCCATGGCCACGCGCATGAAGAAGATCTGCGGCAGTTCGAAACGCACGCCATCCTTGTGGATGAAGTAACGGTCGTACAGGGTCTGCAGGCCCAGGTAGGTGAATTGCTGGTCACGCTCGTGGTTGATCGCCTTGCCCAGTTTTTCCAGGTCGAAGGAGGCCAGCACAGGGTTCAGCAGTTCGAACTCGATACCTTTGGCAACGTAGGCCGGCAGTGCCTTGGCGTACAGGTCGGCCATTTCGTGGTGAGTGGCGCTCTCGGCCACGCCCAGGAAGCCCAGGCCCTCGGCGCGCAGGGTGTCCATCAGCAGGCGGGCGGTCACGAACGAGTAGTTCGGCTCGCGCTCGACCAGGGTACGGGCGGTCATCACCAGCGCGGTGTTGACGTCGTTCAGGGCCACGCCGTCGTACAGGTTCTTCAGGGTTTCGCGCTGGATCAGGTCGCCGTCGACTTCGGCCAGACCTTCGCAGGCTTCGGTGACGATGGTGTTCAGGCGGCCCATGTCCAGCGGCGCGAGGCTGCCGTCGGCGCGGGTGATGCGGATCGACGGGTGCGCCTGTACCGGTGCTTCGGCGGTGGTGCGGGTGGCGCGTTCCTTGGAACGGGCGTCACGGTAGATCACGTAGTCGCGAGCCACTTTCTGCTCGCCGGCACGCATCAGGGCCAGTTCGACCTGGTCCTGGATTTCTTCGATGTGGATGGTGCCGCCCGACGGCATGCGACGCTTGAAGGTCGCGGTGACCTGTTCGGTCAGGCGGGCAACGGTGTCGTGGATTCGCGACGAAGCGGCAGCGGTGCCGCCCTCAACTGCGAGGAACGCTTTGGTGATAGCGACGGTGATCTTGTCATCGGTGTAAGGAACGACAGTGCCATTACGCTTGATCACACGCAGTTGGCCAGGCGCGGTGGCAGCCAGATCCGAATTCGAATCGGCGGCCTGCGGCAAGGTGCCCTGCGGGTTCTCGCGAGTTGTGTCGGTTTGCATGGGGGGTGATCTCCACATTCTCTATGTTTGTTTGGGCACCATCATGGTGCTCACCGTTCTGGTCCGAAGCACTACAACCGACGGGCGTCGGGCATAACAACTTCGGACCAGTAGGAAAAAGGCTAATGACGCCGCATCCTTGCCGAAGTTTTCGGCCACGAGCCAAGGCTCGAGCCGGATTACTTCCAGGGTGACAGTAATGACTGCAACACCCGTACCGTTCCGGTCGTTGCCAACCTGAAAAACGGTGCCATCCGCAAGTGCGGTTTGGGCTTTGAAAAACTTGCTTGGTTCAACCGGAAACTGGCAATAAAGCACTTGAGTTTCAGGTCCGAAATGTGGTTGGGCTCTGGAATGGAAAACCCTATATGTAGGGTCTGTCCTCGCGCCGTGCTACAAGATAATGCGTTTCGAGGGGGCTTGCAACGTACGAGCTGTGGATAAACCTGTGCGTAAATTGTGTAAGAAACCAGGAATTCCCGTGTAGGCCGCGAACCTGCTGAGCTAGACCGTCTGTCACTGTTTTTCACCGCAAAAAAATGCCGCGGCGGAATTTTGAGGGCGCGAACCCTATCACAAAAATCCGCCTTGTCCGAACGCATTTACCGACTTGTGTTCTGGTTGTTCGCCGTTTATACAATCGGCCCATGCGCACGCATTCTTATCCTCCTTAAAGATGACAAAAAGACGGGAGGATCCTTCCTTTATAAGCAGCATCGGCAAGCAGAGGTCACTCGTGGAGCAAGAAGCCTGGCAGGTATTGATCGTCGAGGATGATCAGCGTCTGGCCGAACTGACCCGGGAATACCTGCAAGCCAACGGATTGCGCGTGGAGATCGAAGGCAACGGTGCACTGGCGGCGGCGCGGATCATCAAGGAACAGCCGGACCTGGTGATCCTCGACCTGATGCTCCCCGGCGAAGACGGCCTGAGCATTTGCCGCAAGGTTCGCGACCGCTACGACGGGCCGATCCTGATGCTCACCGCGCGCACTGACGACGCCGACCAGATCCTCGGTCTCGACCTCGGTGCCGACGATTACGTGTGCAAACCGGTGCGCCCACGGCTGCTGCTGGCGCGCATCCAGGCGTTGCTGCGACGCAGTGACACACCGGAGCCATCGGCAGGCAATCCCCGTCGGTTGCAATTCGGCCCGCTGGTGGTGGACAACGCGTTGCGCGAAGCCTGGCTCAGCGACAGTGGCATCGAGCTGACCAGTGCCGAATTCGATCTGCTCTGGCTGCTGGTGTCCAACGCCGGACGGATCCTGTCCCGGGAAGAAATCTTCACCGCGTTGCGCGGCATCGGCTACGACGGCCAGGACCGTTCGATCGATGTGCGCATTTCGCGCATCCGCCCGAAGATCGGCGACGACCCCGACCATCCGCGCCTGATCAAGACCATTCGCAGCAAAGGCTACCTGTTCGTGCCGGAAGCCTGCGCAGACCTGCCGCTGTGAATTCGATCTTCCTGCGCATCTATGGCGGCATGTGCGCGGCGCTGATTCTGGTGGCGGTGCTCGGCGTGCTGGCGCTGCACCTGCTCAATCAGGTGCGCAGCGAGCAGTATCGCGAGCGTCTGGCCCACGGCACGTTTTCGCTGATGGCCGACAACCTGCAACCGATGAACGAGACCGAGCGCCATCGCGCCTTGCTGGTGTGGGAGCGACTGCTCGGGATTCCGCTGGCGCTGAAAACCTTTGCCCAGACCGACCTCGACCTGACTCAGCGCACCCGGGTGCAGCGCGGCCAGGCGCTGGTCGAACAGACCGGCCCGCACGCGGCCAAGGTCTATCGGCTGGTCAGCGACAAGGATCAACTGGTGCTGGTGGGCGAGGTGCAGCAGATCAGCGAGCAACTGGCCCGGGCGACCATTTATCTATTGGCCGATGAACTGGTGCGGGTGCCGGTGGGCGAGCAGCCCAAACGGCTGGCGCAATTGAAGGAAGACAAAGGCTTCGGCTTTGATTTGCGGCTGGTCACGGTCAGCGATGCCGACATGGATGAAGACCAGAGCCGTCGGGTGTCCGAGGGCGATACGGTGATGGCGCTGGGCAAGGGTGGCGATTCGATCCGGGTGTTCGCCGGTATGGTCGGCACGCCGTGGGTGCTGGAAATCGGGCCGTTGTATCAGATGAACCCGTACCCGCCGGAATGGCTGGTTTTGATCGCGGCCCTCGGGCTGACCCTGATCGGCCTGATCGTCTATTTATTGGTGCGGCAGCTCGAACGGCGTTTGCGCGGGCTCGAGGCTGCCGCCACGCGCATCGCCAAGGGCAGTCTGGAAACCCGGGTGCCGGCCCGGGGTGCCGACTCGGTGGGCAAACTGGCGGCGGCGTTCAACGGCATGGCCGAGCACTTGCAGCAGTTGCTCGCCATTCAGCGTGAACTGGTGCGCGCGGTGTCTCACGAATTGCGCACGCCGGTGGCGCGCCTGCGTTTCGGTCTGGAGATGATCGGCTCGGCCACCACCCCGCAGGCGCTGGAAAAATACCGCGAGGGCATGGACCACGACATCGAGGACCTCGACAAACTGGTCGACGAAATGCTCACGTACGCCCGGCTGGAGCAGGGCTCGCCGGCGTTGACCTTCCAGCGCATTGACCTGGATGCGCTGGTCAATCAGGTGATCGAAGAGCTGGCGCCTCTGCGTGCAGAAGTCACGGTGCAACGCGGTCTGTGCCTGTCAGCAGCGGATTGCGATGACGCCTGGGTCGAGGCCGAGCCGCGTTACCTGCACCGCGCCTTGCAGAATCTGGTGAGCAACGCCATGCGCCATGCGCGTTCGAAGGTCACGGTCAGTTATCAGGTCGGGCAAATGCGCTGCCGGGTGGATGTCGAGGACGACGGCCCCGGTGTGCCGGAAACCGCCTGGGAGAAAATCTTCACGCCGTTCCTGCGCCTGGACGACAGTCGCACCCGGGCGTCCGGTGGGCACGGGCTGGGCCTGTCGATCGTGCGGCGGATCATCCACTGGCACGATGGCCGGGCGTTGATTGGCAAGAGCAAGAGCCTGGGCGGGGCTTGTTTCAGTCTGAGCTGGCCGAGGAATCAGGAGCGGCGCTAAAAAACTTCAGGCAGGAATGCTGACCAGACTCAGCAACTGCCCGTCCTGCACGCCAAATTGCGCATCGAGTTCAGTGCCGTTGCGCCATTCACTGGACAGATCCGTCAGCAACCGCAACCGCACCTGACCCTGTTCATTCCACTCCAGCACTTCGGCGTGTTCGAAGTAGAAGCGCTGCTGCACGATCGGGTACAGCGCCTTGAACAGGCTTTCTTTCACCGAGAAGGTCAGGGTCACCCACAACGCAATCTGATCTCGGGAGCCGGCGGCCATGCGCTGCATTTCCGGCGGGGTCAGGATCTCTCCGGCCAGTCGTTCGGCGCGTTCGGCGTTGAGCAGGTTTTCCAGGTCCATGCCCAGTCCGCGCCAGTGCTGCTTGTTGGCGACAATCGCCGCCGCACGGCCGGTGCTGTGGGTGATCGAGCCGCAGATGTGCGCCGGCCACACCGGTGCACGGTCCTCGCCGATCGCCGGAACAGTGCTTGAGCCTTCCAATTGCTGCAACGCGGCCCGGGCGCAAATCCGCCCGGCGAGGAATTCCGCCTGCCGCTTGGCCACTGAACGCTGAATGCTCGGCGGCGGCTCGATGGCGCTACGACGAAAGTCATCGCCGAGTAGTCGCGACGGGTCGAAATGGGTGCTCAGAAATACGGTTTCGGGCAACACCGTCGGCAGTGGCCAATGGGCATCGAGCGGCGTGCAGCAGGCGGGGAGGAAAGGGCTGGCATTCATGGCGGGCATTTTGCCGGTAAGCGTCAGGGCTGGGTAGTGGCAAGGTTTAAATCGGCGGCGCGATCATCGCCAGCAGGCTGGCTCCCACAAACGCTCGCCATGCATATGTGGGAGCCAGCCTGCTGGCGATGGCCGCGCCGCGATGTCTCTGCCTAACCAAATATTTTCTTGAAAAACGCCTGCATGTCCGCCCAGGATTTTTCATCTGCAGCCTTGTTGTAGCCGATATCCGGGCCACCGTGATCGCCGTGGCTCAGGCGATCCGCGTCGGGATTGCTGAAACCGTGCTTGGCGCCGTTGAGGCTGACGAATTGATAGTCGGCGCCGGCCTTGTCCATTTCCGACTTGAACGCCGTGACGTTGTCCGGGGTGACCATACTGTCCAGCGCGCCATGTTCGACGAGGATTTTCGCCTTCACAGTGCCAGGCGCAGCCGGGGTCTTGGTGGCCAGCGCGCCGTGGAAACTCACCACGCCGGCCAGCGGCACACCCTGACGCGCCGCATTCAGCACCACGCCACCGCCGAAGCAGTAACCGATGGCGGCGATTTTATCCTTGTCGGTCTGCGGCTGTTTCTTCAACAGATCCAGCCCGGCCTGAAAGCGCTTGCTGGCGGCATCGGCGTTTTGCGTGGCCGCTTGCATGAACGCCATCGCGTCTTTCGGGTGCTCGGTGTTCTTGCCTTCACCGTACATGTCGATGGCCAGCGCGCTGTAGCCAAGCCCGGCGAGGTCCCGGGCGCGGCGCTTGGCGTAGTCGTTCAGGCCCCACCATTCATGCACCACCACCACGCCGGGGCGCGGGCCCTTGATCGCGTCGTCGTAGGCGTAGTAACCGATCAGCTTCGTGCCGTCGGCGCTCTGATAGGGGATTTCCTCGGTCTTGATCGCAGCCTGGCTGAGGCTGCTTAAGGCGAGAAGGGCGAGGGTCAATAGCAGGCGCATGATCGGGTCTCCGGACAATAAGGGGTCAAAACAGCCTAGTTCATTTCATTCAGGCGAGGTTCAGAGAGCGTTCAGGGGCGGTACAGGGGAGGCTCAGTAACCTTGCGCCATACCCAAACAGCACTGTGAAAGAGGAAACTCCATGACTCGTTTAAATAAACTGCTGCTGGCTTTTACCGTAATGAGCGCCAGTATCGCGGCCCACGCCGACACCACCAGCAACTTCGCCGGCCTGACCTTTGGCCAGACCAGCGACAAGATCAAGAAATCCAACGCCCTGAACGACAACCTCGGCCACCCGGACGCCACCGCGGCCATCGACGGCAACAACACCTACGGCCTGCGTCTGGGTCAGCAAAACAGCCAGGGTCGCTACTACGCCACCTACGACAACGTGTCGGGCTCGCACAATGGCATTAAACTGCGCCAGGAAAACCTGCTGGGCAGCTACGATCTGTTCTACCCGGTGGGCGGCAGCACCAAGCTGTTCGGCGGTGCCACGGCGGGTCTGACCAAGCTGACCCAGGATTCGCCAGGCTACAGCCGTGACAGCGACATCGGTTACGCCGTCGGCGGTCAGTTCGGTGTGCTGCAGCAAGTCTCGCAGAACACCTCGGTCGAACTCGGTTACCGTTACCTGCGCAGCAACGCCAGCACCGAGATGAAAGAGAGCGGCGGCAGCAAGCAAGGCTCGCTGGACTTGACCAGCAGCGCCCAGACTTACCTGTCGGCCAACTACGCTTTCTAAAGCGCGGCTTGCCCTGGCCCCTGTGGGAGCTAGCCTGCTAGCGATAGCGTCCTGACAGTCGACATCATGGTCGGCTGTCAAATCGCAATCGCTAGCAGGCTAGCTCCCACAATTGGTTGTCTGGAGATTTCGTTTTACCCGGGAGAAGGTTATGAAACTGTTGGTCGTCGAAGATGAAGCGCTGTTGCGCCATCACCTGCAAACCCGCCTGACGGAGAGCGGTCACGTGGTCGAGTCCGTGGCCAACGCCGAAGAGGCGTTGTACCAGACCGGGCAATTCAACTTTGACCTGGCAGTGATCGACCTCGGCCTGCCGGGCATGGGTGGGCTCGACCTGATCCGCCAGTTGCGCTCGGGCGGCAAGACCTTTCCGATCCTGATCCTCACCGCGCGCGGCAACTGGCAGGACAAGGTCGAAGGCCTGGCCGCCGGCGCCGACGATTACGTGGTCAAGCCGTTCCAGTTCGAAGAGCTCGAAGCGCGGCTCAATGCGTTGCTGCGCCGCTCCAGCGGTTTCACCCAGTCGACCATCGTTGCCGGCCCGTTGCTGCTGGACCTGAATCGCAAGCAGGCGAGCCTCGATGAGCAACCGCTGGCGCTGACCGCCTACGAATACCGGATCCTCGAATACCTCATGCGCCATCACCAGCAAGTGGTGCCCAAGGATCGGCTGATGGAGCAGTTGTACCCGGATGACGACGAGCGCGATCCGAACGTGATCGAAGTGCTGGTCGGCCGTCTGCGCCGCAAGCTGGAAGGCCCGGCCGGGTTCAAGCCGATCGACACCGTGCGCGGCCTCGGTTACCTGTTCAATGAGCGCTGCACTTGATCCGTTCCCTTCGCGTCCGGCTGATGCTCGCCGCCACCACCCTGGCGGTGTTGTTCATGCTCGCGTTGCTCCCGGCGATGCAGGGCGCGTTCAGCCTGGCGCTGCAGGACTCGATCGAGCAGCGGCTGGCGTCCGACGTCACCACGCTGATCTCTGCCGCGCGGGTTGAAAACAACCGCTTGATGATGCCGGCGCAGTTGCCCGACGAGCGCTTCAACCTCACGGACAACCGCCTGCTCGGCTACATCTATGACCGCGAAGGGCATCTGGTCTGGCGTTCGAAGGGCACCCAGGAAGAAAAGATCAACTACACGCCGCGCTACGACGGCCTCGGCAACGAGTTCGCGCGGATCCGCGAAGCCAACGGGCAGGAATTCTTCGTCTATGACGTCGAAGTCAAACTGCTCGGCGGCAAGAGCGCGGCCTTCAGTATCGTGGCCCTGCAACCGGTGCGCGAATACGAAACCACCCTCGAAGGCCTGCGGGAAAATCTCTACCTCGGTTTTGGCGCGGCATTGCTGGTACTGCTGGCGCTGCTGTGGATCGGCCTGACCTGGGGTCTGAAAGCCTTGCGCCGGCTTAGTCAGGAACTTGACGAAATCGAAGGCGGAACCCTCGAAAGCCTCAGTGAACAACACCCGCGCGAACTGCTGCGACTGACCGGTTCCCTCAACCGCCTGCTGCACAGCGAACGCCAGCAGCGCAGCCGTTACCGCGACTCCCTCGACGATCTGGCCCACAGTCTGAAAACCCCGCTGGCGGTATTGCAGGGCGTCAGCGAAGACATGGCCCAGCGTCCCGAAGACCGAGATCAGGCCTGGGTGCTGCAAACCCAGATCGAACGCATGAGCCAGCAGATCGGCTACCAGTTGCAACGCGCCAGCCTGCGCAAAAGCGGTCTGGTACGCCATCAGGTGCGCCTGCGCCCGGTGCTGCAAAGCCTGTGCGACACGCTGGATAAGGTCTACCGCGACAAACACGTGCGCGTCGCCTTCGATCTGCCGGAGCACTGTTACGTGCCGATCGAGCAGGGCGCCTTGCTGGAGATGATGGGCAACCTGCTGGAAAACGCCTACCGTCTGTGCCTGGGCGAGGTGCGCATCAGCGTGCGCGAAAGCCATTCCGGAATGGAGCTGTGCATCGAAGACGACGGCCCCGGCGTACCACCTGATCAGCGCGCACGGATTCTCGAGCGTGGCGAACGCCTGGATCGCCAGCATCCGGGGCAGGGGATCGGGCTGGCAGTGGTCAAGGACATCATCGAGAGCTACAGCGCGAAACTGACCCTGGGTGATTCGCCGATGGGCGGGGCGGCGTTCAGGATTCACTTTCCGACAATTTAAACGTTGACTTTTTGGCCTCTGTCGGCAGCAAATCGGCGATGACATCAGTCGCATTGCTTTCACTGCTATCGTGTCAGCCCTTCATGTTCGCCGGCCTCGGCCCCGTCAATCAACCATGGACTGCGGGGCCGGACGAGAAGCTGCTTCAAGATCCAGCAGGCCCCGACCGTATGCTTCACTGTTTGCATAGATGCCTGTCCGGTTCGCGGTGCTCAGCAGGCGTTCGCGGACTTGTTGTGGCGTGAGTTCCGGATAGCGGCTTTGCAGAGCTGCGAGCGCTCCGCTAACCAGCGCGGCAGCGGGCGACGTGCCAGCGGTCTCGGTGTATTGACCATTCTTGTTGGTGGTCAACAGGCCTTGGTCGGAACCTGAGTCACCGCCCGGTACAGCGATGCACCAGGCTGCCGCCACGCCGCAGTAGTTGGATTTCGCATTGATGGTGCTGCCATCGCTCTTCAGGGCAACCACCGCGATCCAGCCTTTTTCAAGTTCAGGCAGGGCGAGCGGCAAACCAGGTTCGGCCAAGGGTTCCCGTTTCAACTCGTTTCCGGTCGGGAACACGAAGACCGCCCCTTCCTGAACCATATTCCGCGCTGTGGCCAATGATTCCGGCATGACCTGGTTGTAGCGCGCCTCATTGATCTCGGTCGCCGGGATGGCGTTGGCCCAGGAGTTGTTGAAGATCCGCGCGCCCTTGTCGAAACCTGCTTGCCAGGATTGTGCTATCTCGCTATCAAAGAAAAATGGTTCGTTGTCGTCACCGAAGCGATAAGGGATCAACTGAGCGCCGAAGGCAATACCGTGCATGCCTTTGTCGTCCTTGTTGGCCGCCAGAATGCCGGCCATTTGGGTGCCGTGACCAATTCGGTCGAAGGTGCCGACCCGGTTTTCGACATAATCGAATCCCGGATCCCTCAGCCTGCCCTGAAACTCCGGCAGATTGTCGTTCAAACCCGAGTCGACAACGGCTACAGCCACGTCCTGACCGGTGCCGCCACGAGCATAGAGAGCCGACGCATTAACGATTGCGAGAGCTTTCTGAGCCCGATATTCCGGCGTCTCGTACGGCGTTGGATCAATGGAAGGCTGTACTGGATTTACCAGGCACCCCGTCAACAGGAATGGCAAAGCAAGTGTGGTGAGGGTTGCAATGGGTGATTGAAGCATGGTCGTTCCTTCATGAAGCTCCGTGCGCATCAGGCTTCCTGCCAGATGCAAAGGTTGCGGAGGGTGATTGTCTTGAAGGGGAACCCTATCAGCAGAAAGGAAGGTTCAGCAGGGAGGCAAAGTGCCCAGTTTGTTTCCTTCTATGGCGAATGACCTTTTTCAGTGTTCTTGCGCTCGATACGCCCCCGGCGTCAGTCCCGTCCATTTCTTGAACGCCCGATGAAACGCCGACGGCTCGGAAAACCCGAGCTGTTCGGCGATCTGTTGCAACGACAGATCGGCCCGCCCCAGGTGATAAATCGCGATGTCCCGCCGCAACTGATCCTTCAATTCCTGAAAACTGGTGCCTTCCTCGCGCAGATGCCGGCGCAGGGTTTGCGGGCTGATGTGCAGGTGCGCGGCCACGGCTTCCAGATCCGGCCAGCGTGCGCTGTCGTGGCTGAGCAAGCGACGCAGTCGGCTGCTCAGGCTGTTGCCGTCGTCCGGGCGGGACAGCAGGTCGGCGGGGGAGCGTTCGAGGAAATGCTTGAGGGTGCGTTCGTCCTGCAACAGCGGCATGTGCAGATAGCGGCTGTGAAATACCAGGCTGCTTTGCGTTGCCGAAAATTCCAGCGGGCAGGAAAACAGCAAATCGTATTCCGCCCCGTGCGCCGGTTTCGGGTAGCTGAAGCTCGCCTGTTCAAGACGAATCCGCTGGCCGATCAGCCAGCTGCCGAGGCGATGCCAGATCACCAGCAGGCTCTCGCTGAGAAAGTGATCCGGGTCCCACAATTGCGCATCGTCGAGGCTCAGGCGCACCCATTCGTCTTCATGGGTCAGGGTCAGGCGCGGGGCTTCGGGGAATAGGCTATAAAACAATAAGCCGCGTTGCAGAGCCTTTTCCAGGCTGCGGCAATGAATGATCGCGTGGCACATCATGGCGAAGCTGCCGGGTTTGCTCGGCGCGTTGCCGAAACCCAGGTATTCGTCGTCCAGGGCCAGCCACAGGTTCTGGATCAACTGGGTGAATTGTTCCGGGGCGATCCGCGCGCGCGGCTCGTCGAGCAGTTCGGGGCTGATGCCCAGTTGCTGCAGCAGGTCCGAATAGTCGTAACCCGAGCGCCGCGCGCCACCGAGGGCGGCGCGGGCAAAGTGACTGGCGATGGTGCGTTCGCGCATGAGCGGCAGATCCTTCCTCTGGCGACCGATGGTAGCGGCTGCCTTTGATCGGTAACAAGGCGGATTTCCGCCAAATTGTAGGACGAGGTCGGGCGAGTTGGCGGAAATCCGCCACACTTGAGTCACCGAATGGTGACACAGAAAAACTCGAATCCCCTGATATCAAAAGGCTTGCAGCGATTTGCACCAAAGTGGCACGACGTTTGCGATAAGAGCCACAGAAGCGTGCGCCGAGCCGGTCCGGAAAAGCGCCGTTCGACACAACAAATCCCTCCAGTGCAGGAGGGTTCGCAATTCAGGTGTCGCGTTCAACAGATGGATGTTGCCACGCGGGACTCTTGAGGAACTTTGCAATGACGACTCGTCAGCCACTGTACAAATCCCTGTATTTCCAGGTGATCGTTGCCATCGCCATCGGCATCCTGCTCGGTCACTTCTACCCACAGACCGGTGTGGCGCTCAAGCCACTGGGTGACGGGTTCATCAAACTGATCAAAATGGTCATTGCGCCGATCATCTTCTGTACCGTTGTCAGCGGCATCGCCGGCATGCAGAACATGAAATCCGTGGGCAAGACCGGCGGCTACGCGCTGCTGTACTTCGAAATCGTTTCCACCATTGCCCTGCTGATCGGTCTGGTCGTGGTCAACGTTGTGCAGCCGGGCGCCGGCATGCACATCGACGTCACCACCCTGGACGCCTCGAAAATCGCCACTTATGTGACGGCCAGTAAAGACCAGAGCATCGTTGGCTTCCTCCTCAACGTGATCCCGAACACCATCGTCGGCGCATTCGCCACCGGTGACATCCTGCAAGTGTTGATGTTCTCGGTGATCTTTGGCTATGCGCTGCATCGCCTGGGTTCGTACGGTCGTCCGCTGCTGGACCTGATCGATCGTTTCGCCCACGTCATGTTCAACATCATCAACATGATCATGAAACTGGCGCCGCTGGGTGCGCTGGGTGCCATGGCCTTCACCATCGGTGCCTACGGTGTCGGCTCGCTGGTGCAGTTGGGTCAGTTGATGATCTGCTTCTACATCACCTGCATCCTGTTCGTGCTGGTGGTTCTGGGCGCGATCTGCCGGGCCCATGGTTTCAGCGTACTGAAGCTGGTGCGCTACATCCGTGAAGAACTGTTGATCGTACTGGGTACGTCCTCCTCCGAATCGGCGCTGCCACGCATGCTGATCAAGATGGAACGTCTGGGCGCGAAGAAATCGGTGGTAGGTCTGGTCATCCCGACCGGCTACTCGTTCAACCTCGACGGTACCTCGATCTACCTGACCATGGCGGCCGTGTTCATCGCTCAGGCGACCGACACCCACATGGACATCACCCATCAGATCACCCTGCTGCTGGTGCTGCTGCTGTCCTCCAAAGGCGCAGCCGGTGTGACCGGTTCGGGCTTCATCGTACTGGCGGCCACCCTGTCGGCCGTAGGTCACCTGCCGGTGGCCGGTCTGGCGCTGATCCTGGGTATCGACCGCTTCATGTCCGAAGCCCGCGCCCTGACCAACCTGGTCGGCAACGCCGTAGCGACCATCGTCGTGGCCAAGTGGGTCAAGGAGCTGGACACCGACGTGCTGCAATCCGAGCTGGCCTCGGGCGGTCGCGGTATCTCTGACGAGCGTCAAGAAGACGACCTGGGCGTGGCCGAAGGCCCGACCCCGAGCAATGTGAAGTAAGCATCGCTCGAATGGAAAAACCCGCTTCGGCGGGTTTTTTCTTGTCTGCTGTTTGAGCGCAACGGTCAGCGCAACTGATGGATCCGGTAATTGCCCCATCGCCGAGGGCTGCCTAGGCTGCATGCATCGTTGATGGAGAATGCCCATGTCTGCACCGCTGGCCTCACTGAAGATTCTGGATTTCTCGACCCTGCTGCCGGGGCCGTTCGCCTCGCTGCTGCTGGCGGACATGGGCGCCGAGGTACTGCGCATCGAATCGCCGACCCGCCTCGACCTGGTGCGGGTGTTGCCGCCTCACGATCACGGCGTCTCGGCCAGTCACGCTTATCTCAACCGCAACAAGCGCAGCCTGGCACTGGACCTCAAGCAGCCCGAAGCGCTGGAGCTGGTGAAGCAGTTGCTGACGGATTACGACATCGTGCTGGAGCAATTTCGCCCCGGTGTGATGGAGCGGCTGGGGCTGGGTTACGAGGCGCTGAAGGCGATCAATCCGAAGCTGATTTATGTGTCGATCACCGGTTACGGCCAGACCGGGCCGTACAAGGATCGCGCCGGCCACGACATCAACTATCTGGCACTGGCCGGGCTCTCCAGTTACACCGGGCGCGCCGACAGCGGGCCGTTGCCGCTGGGCATGCAGGTGGCGGATGTCGCGGGCGGCTCGCTGCACGGGGTGATCGGCCTGTTGGCGGCGGTGATTTCTCGCCAGCAGACGGGGCAGGGCACCCATCTGGACGTGAGCATGACCGACTGTGCATTCAGCCTGAACGCCATGGCCGGAGCCGGGTATCTGGCCTGCGGCGAAGAGCCGGGCTGGGAAGAGCAGATGCTCAATGGCGGCAGTTTCTACGATTACTACCGCTCTCGAGACGGGCGCTGGATGTCGGTGGGCAGTCTGGAACCGGCCTTCATGCAGCAACTGTGTGCGGCGCTGGGGCGGCCGGAACTGGCGGCGCAGGGCTTGTCACCCAAACCCGAACAGCAGCGGGCGCTCAAGGACGCCTTGAAGGTCGAGTTCGAGAAGCATGACTTTGCCGAACTGTGTGAGCTGTTCGCCGGAATCGATGCCTGTGTCGAACCGGTGCTGAACCTGGGCGAGGCGGTGCGGCATCCGCAATTGCAGGCGCGGGAACTGGTGACGCAGGTGCCCCGTGGCGATGGCTCGGCGCAGGCGCAGATCGCTTGCCCGCTGAAGTTTTCCGAGGCATTGCCGGCGCCGCGACATGTCGGGGCGGCGCTGGGGCAGCATACGGATCAGGTGTTGGCGGAGTTGGGGTTGAGCCCGGAGCGGATTGCCGAACTACGTGCCGCGAAAGTGGTTTTGTAGCTCGTTCCCACGCAGAGCGTGGAACGAGGTGGGGACTTACTCGACCCGCATCTCGCCACTGAACACCAGCGTATTGCGACAGCGCCGGCACAGATACCGCCGCCCCTGCCGGACCAGGCTATGGCGCTGCGCCGAAAACGGAAAATCGCTATCCGCACACGGACATTTGTAGATGTAGCGGGTCACGCTGCGGCGTTTGACTTCATAGGTGTGACAGCGATCCGGTGGCAATTCGTAAACGCCGCGCATGATCAGTTGCCACTCCTCGCCGTGGGGCTGGATGCGGTCGCCGAACAGCTGGTGGGCGATCAGGTGTGCGACTTCGTGGGCCACGGTCTGCTTGAGGAAGTGCTCGGTGTTTTCCCGGTACAGCTGCGGATTGAAGCGCAGCAGGTTCTCGTGCAGATGCGCGACCCCGGCTTTTTGCCCGCGCAGCTTGAGGCTCACCACGGGGCGTTTGAAAGGACGTTTGAAAAAGGATTCAGCGAGTTGGAAACAGTCTTCGACGCGGGTATTGAGTTGCTCGGGCATGCTTGATGGATCTCCAGAGGCGTCGAGTATGCCGCAACCCCGGGGCGTTGCGAATCGTCGAACTGCCGAATGGTCGTCGCTCTTTTTCAACCGGCACGAGAAGGCCGCCTTGCGGCGGCCTGTGTTGGCGGATCTTGTTTTTCTCGGGATCAACCGATTGCTAATTGGTGTAGACGGGCCCTACGCCCAGTCCCCAGACAATCACGGTGAACGCCATGATGGCCACCAGCACCACCAGACCCACCGCCAGTACCGAGCTGGAAAACAGGAAACCCTCGTCGGACGGAATATTCATGAAGGTCGGCAGCCCCACATACAACAGGTACACCGTGTAGCAGATGGCCGCCGTGCCGACGATCATCCCCAGCCACATGTGCGGGTAGAGCGCCGCCAGTCCGCCGACGAACAGCGGTGTCGCGGTGTAGGTGGCAAATGCCACGCAACGGGCCAGGCTCGGGTTGGCGTCATAGGTGCGGGCCATCCAGTGCACGAAGGCACCCATGACCGCGACCCCGCCGAGCATTGCCAGATAAGACATGATCGTCATCCACAACGCGCTTTCGACGGTGAGCATCACCGGTGCGCGGTTGCCGATCACCCAGCCGACCTGGGTGGTGCCGATAAATGCCGAAACTGCGGGGATCGCCGCCAGAATCAGCGTGTGCGTCAGGTACATGTGGCTGATGCTTTCTTCCTGGTCGCCACGGATTTCCTTCCATTCCTGATCGGGGTGGGTAAAAAGTCCCACTACGTGATGGATCATGCCAGTCACTCCTCTCGTTATTGCCATCGCCCCCCAGCGGAGCGCCTACGGGCCAATGCGGCCGAGCAAATACAGGTCTTCAGATTGTGTGCGACCTTATGTCGCAGTATAGAAAGGTCTTAACCGCACAGGTGATAGGGGCTTAGAGCAAATCGCGCTGTAAAACCTCGGGGTAATCGCGTCGGGGTCTGTGTAAACAGGCATTTGAGGGGGCGACAACCTGTGGCCACAAGCCCAGTGTTTTTGCGTAAAATGCCCGCCTTTCGTCACACCTCACGGATTTCGCGTCATGGGCACTCTTACGGTCAACCAGAACAAACTGCAAAAGCGCCTGCGCCGCCTGGCGGGCGAAGCCGTCACCGACTTCAACATGATCGAAGACGGCGACAAGGTCATGGTCTGCCTGTCCGGGGGCAAGGACAGCTACACCATGCTCGACGTGCTGATGCACCTGCAGAAGGTTGCACCGATCAAGTTCGAGATTGTCGCCGTGAACATGGACCAGAAGCAGCCGGGTTTCCCCGAGCACGTGCTGCCGGCCTACCTGAAAGAGCTGGGCATCGAGTACCACATCGTCGAGAAGGACACCTACTCGGTAGTCAAGGAGCTGATCCCGGAAGGCAAGACCACTTGCTCGCTGTGCTCGCGCCTGCGTCGCGGCACGCTGTATACCTTCGCCGACGAAATCGGCGCGACCAAAATGGCCCTCGGTCATCATCGCGACGATATCGTCGAGACGTTCTTCCTCAACATGTTCTTCAACGGCAGCCTCAAGGCCATGCCGCCGAAGCTGCGCGCCGACGATGGTCGCAATGTGGTGATCCGTCCGCTGGCCTACTGCAACGAGAAAGACATCCAGGCCTACTCGGACTTCAAGCAATTCCCGATCATCCCGTGCAACCTTTGCGGTTCCCAGGAAAACCTGCAGCGGCAGGTGGTCAAGGAAATGCTGGTGGACTGGGAACGCAAGACCCCGGGCCGCACCGAAAGCATTTTCCGCAGCCTGCAGAACGTGATCCCGTCGCAACTGGCCGACCGTAACCTGTTTGACTTCACCAGCCTGAAGATCGACGAGACGGCGGCTTCGCGTTTCGTCAATGTGGTGAACCTGTAAGTGATCTGATCGCTCGAAAGAAACGGCGCTCGCGGGCGCCGTTTTCAATTCATTTTTTAGGAGAGGGCATGCGCGACTACAAGTGGCTGCACGAATACTGTCTGAACCGCTTCGGTTCGGCGGCTGAACTGGAAGCCCATCTGCCCGTTCCCAAGACCCCGGCGCAACTGCGCAAGATCAGCGACGACCGTTATCTCTCGACCATGGCCCTGCGGGTATTTCGCGCCGGGCTCAAGCACAGTCTGGTGGACGCCAAGTGGCCGGCCTTCGAAGAAGTGTTCTTCAAGTTCGACCCGGAAAAGGTCGTGCTGATGAGTGCCGAACACCTTGAGCGGCTGATGCAGGATGCGCGGATCATCCGTCATCTGGGCAAGCTGAAAAGCGTGCCGCGCAATGCACAATTCATTCTGGACGTCGAGAAAGAGAAGGGCAGTTTCGGCGCGTTGCTGGCCGACTGGCCGGTGACCGACATCGTCGGTTTGTGGACCTACCTGAAAAAGCACGGCCATCAATTGGGCGGGCTGTCGGCGCCACGGTTTTTGCGGATGGTCGGCAAGGATACGTTTGTGCCGAGCTACGACGTGGTCGCGGCGTTGAATGCACAGAAGATCGTCGACAAGGCACCCACCAGCCTGCGGGATCTGGCGACGGTGCAGAACGCGTTCAACCAGTGGCATGAAGAGAGTGGCGGACGGCCGATGAGCCAGATCTCGATGATGCTGGCGTACACCGTCAATCATTGAGCTCAGAGTGATCGTTCCCACGCGGAGCGTGGGAACGATCCAGAAACCTGTGGGAGCTGGCTTGCCAGCGATAGCGGTCTGTCAGGCGACGGAGATTTCGCCTTCGCCCGCCAGTTTGCGATTCAGCTGATACCGCCAGCGCACATACAGCAACGCCGAGCAGAACACCGCCAGACTGGCGATCATCTCCAGCACGCCAAACAGCTGCCGGCTCGGGTCGTATGCGGCCAGCGCGCCCTTGATGAAATACAGGTTCACCACAAAGCACATCCACGAATGCCCGCGTGCGCTGCCCGTGATCATGCCCGGTGCGAGCACGATCCACGGGATCAGCTCGATCAGCAGAATCACCCACGGCCGCGCGCCGTGCAGGTCGGCGAACACCAGGTAATAAGCGGCAAGCAGTCCGGCCAGGCCGAAAAAGCACAGCAGACTGATCACCCGCATGGCCCGCACCCGTGGCTCCAGCCATGCGACGGCGGGCAGGACTTTCGGCTTTCTGGCCATCTCAGTTCCCCAGCTTCTGGGCGGTCTTGGCCAGACGTGCACCGAGGGCGCGGCACAGCGCCACTTCGTGCTGATCGAGACCACTTTTACCGTCGGCCCCAGCGTGATGGCTGGCGCCGTAAGGCGTGCCGCCGCCCTGGGTTTCCAGCAGCGCCGATTCGCTGTAAGGCAGGCCGGTGATCAGCATGCCGTGGTGCAGCAGCGGCAGCATCATCGACAGCAGGGTGGTTTCCTGACCACCGTGCAGGCTGGCGGTGGAGGTGAACACTCCGGCCGGCTTGCCGACCAGCGCGCCGGTCAGCCACAGGTTGCTGGTGCCATCGAGGAAGTACTTGAGCGGCGCGGCCATGTTGCCGAAACGGGTCGGGCTGCCGAGGGCAAGACCGGCGCAGTTCTTCAGGTCATCCAGCGTGGCGTACAGCGCGCCTTCATCCGGAATGTCCGGTGCCACGGCTTCACACTCGGTGGAGATCGCCGGCACGGTGCGCAGGCGTGCTTCGAGACCGGCCTGCTCGACGCCACGGGCGATCTGCCGGGCCATCTCGTTGGTCGAGCCGCTGCGGCTGTAATACAGAACCAGAATGTACGGCGCACTCACGGCAGCAGCTCCAGGATCTGCTCCGGTGGACGGCCGATAATGGCTTTGTCGCCGGCTTCGAGAATCGGTCGCTCCATCAACTTCGGATGCGCCGCGATGGCTTCGATCAATTGCTGCTCGGTGAGACTGGCGTCGGCCAGGTTCAGGGTCTTGTACTCGTCTTCGCCGGTGCGCAACAGTTGCCGTGCGCTGATTCCCAGCTTGCCGAGCAGCGCCTTGATCTGCGCGGCGTCCAGCGGGGTTTCGAGGTAGCGCACCACGTTCGGCGTCAGGCCACGGGCTTCGAGCAGTTCGAGCGCACCGCGGGATTTCGAGCAGCGCGGGTTGTGATAAAGCGTCAGATCGGTCATGGGCGGGTCGCTTCTTGCGTAGAGTGGCGGCTATTCTAACTGTGCAGCGCGCAATCCAGAACCTTGGGAGGCGATGGGTCGCAGGCGCATTCAATTTTTCACAAGGAACACGACATGACACGGGCACTGGCAGCGGCATTGACGATCATCGGGGCGTTGATGCTGGGGGGCTGCGGTAACGACTACGGCATCGACCAGAACGGGCAGAAAGTGGCGTCCGAGCGCCTCGACAAACAATGGGTCGTGCTCAACTACTGGGCCGAATGGTGCGGCCCGTGCCGCACGGAAATCCCGGAACTCAATCATTTGGCCGAAGAGCTCAAGGGCAAGAAAATCGGCGTGTTCGGGGTCAACTTCGACAACGTGCAGGGTGAAGAGCTGAAGAGCGCCAGCGAAAAACTGGGCATCAAATTCACGGTGCTGGCGCAGGATCCGTCGGAACTGTTCGAACTGCCGCGCAGTGAGGCCTTGCCGGTGACCTACATCATCGACAACAAGGGCAAGGTGCGGGAGCAGCTGATGGGTGAGCAGACGGCGGCGGGGGTGATGGCGAAGCTTGAGGCGTTGCAGGCGACCAACTGATTCGCCTTGGCTGATCGTCGCTGATCGTTCCCACGCAGAGCGTGGGAACGATTCGAAGGATCAGCCTTCTTCCAGCCACCAGCGCAACGGCTTGCCTTCAGCCGGCCAGAAACGCATCTGCTCGATCGGCGAGATATCCCAGCGTTCCACGTGTTCCAGGGCCTGGAGGAAGCGTTGCTCCTGCTCCATCAGCGCCGGGGCACAGAGTTTGCGGGTCTTGCCGATCTTGCCGAAGCTCAGCTTGTCGCCTTCCAGAGTGTACGGCGCGAACCAGTGGTTGCAGCCGCCATTGCCATACGCCCGGCCATCATCGCCAAGGGTCACGGTCAGGTGGCTGTAGTCCATCAGCGGACGCTCGCCGATCCATTCCAGAATGTAGCTGCGGTTCTGTTGCAGTTGCACAGGCTCCGCGGCGCAACCCATCAGGCCGGCGCCGACAACAGCGGTCAGGGCCAGGTGTTTCATCACGCCGGCTCCTGGCATTTCGGGCACAGGTGCTTGTCGCCAACGGTTTTCCAGCCGAGCTCGGCGATGCGTGCGGTGGCGGCCGGTTTTTCCGCAGGCTTGCCCAACTTGGCGTCCACGGCGAATTCGAAGCTCAGCTCCCTGGCGCAGCTGTCGCAGTTGACCTGCCAGGTGTGGATCGCCAGCTCACCAAACACCGGGCCGGTGGTCATGGCAGTCCATTGGCCCGGCGGGTTGATCAGGTGGCGGACGGTGTCGACGGTCAGACGCATGGACAAGTCCTTGCTGCCTTTGAGGGTTACGACCAGCACGTCGCCGATGCGGATCGAGCCACCGTTGCCGGTGACCTGATAACGGCCCGGAACCAGGGCGCGGCATTCGGTGAGGGTGTGTTGCGGGTTCATCAGGGTGTAGCGGAAATCGTGTTCGACCATGGGTCCTCCAAATATGCGCGACATGCTAGCACGGGCTTGATTGCAGAATGATGCGCGCGTGCGACCTTCGATCCGGTTCAAATCGACACCGCAGTCGTGGCAAACTGCCGCCTTCATTTTCAAGGAACGGAACATGGCGCTGATCGAATGTTATGAATGCAAGCGGAGCATCAGCTCCGAAGCCACGGCATGCATTCATTGCGGGGCCCCGCTGGCAGAGGCGCCTGCTTCGCACGCCCGGACGGGCACGTCGACAATTTCCTTTGGCAGCCTGCCGCGCAACAAGGCCGTGCCCGAGGCTTATGTTCCGCCGCCGGCACCCGAGCGGCCGAAGATCATGCCGGCCGCTGCGGGGCGACGCCGTCGTTCGCAGCCGGTCGAGCCGGTGTTGAACCCGGATGGCTCGCGCCCGGTGGAAGGCTGGCTGAAGATCATGGCGTTTCTGATGCCGGTGGTGTTTGTCTGGTTCCTGCTGCGCAACGGGCACTCCCTCAAGCAGCGTTTACTGGGGTTCGGCTGGCTGGCGCTGTTGATCCTGTGCGTGGCGATTACCCCGACGCCGCCTCCGGTCTGAGTCCGATCGTTCAGCCTTCGACCTGGTTCTGCGGCGCACCCGCCGCCCAGGTCGCGATGTTGTGCAGGGTGGTCGCGGCAATCGCGCCCAGCGCCTCATGGGTCAGAAACGCCTGATGCGCGGTGACGATCACATTGGGGAACGTCAGCAGCCGCGCCAGCACGTCGTCCTGTAGCGGCAGGTCGGAACGGTCCTCGAAAAACAGCTGCGCTTCCTCTTCATACACATCCAGTCCCAGATAACCGAGCTGGCCGTCCTTCAAGGCGTCGATCAGCGCTGGCGTGTCCACCAGACCGCCGCGCCCGGTGTTGATCAGCATCGCCCCCGGTTGCATGTGTGCCAGCGAATTGCGGTTGATCAGGTGTTTGCTCTGTTCGTTGAGCGGGCAGTGCAGGCTGATGATCCGCGACTGTGCCAGCAGATCCGGCAGGCTCAGGTAGCGCGCGCCTAACGCTTCGACGGCGGGATTCGGATAAGGGTCGTAGGCCAGCAGTTCGCAGCCAAAGCCGTGCATGATTTTCGCGAAGGTCGCGCCGATCTGCCCGGTGCCGACGATGCCGACGGTTTTGCCCACCAGATCGAAACCGGTAAGACCGTGCAGGCTGAAATCGCCTTCGCGGGTGCGGTTGTAGGCGCGATGCAGGCGCCGGTTGAGGGCGAGGATCAACGCCACCGCATGCTCGGCCACCGCGTGGGGCGAGTAGGCTGGTACACGCACGACGGCCAGCCCCAGACGTTTGGCGACGGTCAGATCCACGTGGTTGTAGCCGGCCGAACGCAAGGCGATAAGGCGAGTGCCGCCGGCCGCCAGACGTTCCAGCACCGGCGCGCTCAGGTCATCGTTGATGAAGGCGCAGACCACCTCGTGATGTTCGGCCAGCGCTGCGGTATCGAGGCTGAGCCGGGCCGGCTGGAAGTGCAGTTCGATCCCGGCCGGGCAGTCGGCGGCGAGGAAACTGTCGCGGTCGTAGGTCTGGCTGCTGAAAACGATCGTGCGCATGAAATCCTCCTGGAGCATCGACGCGGGCGCAATTCACCCGCGACAACTGTAGCCGCGTCGGCGTTGACCGGCATTGCCGTGGATCAGGCGCTGATCTTCGCCTGGGCTGCCAGACGATTGATCGCCCGTTCCAGCTCGTCCAGCGCGGTCGAGGCCTTGGGGTCCTGCTGCTTGAGCAGGGTTTCGCTGCGCTGGCAGGCGGCGCGCAATTGCGGCACACCGCAGTAGCGAGTGGCGCCATGCAGGCGGTGCACCCGTTCGAGCAGACCGTTTTGATCCTGATGGTCGCGGGCGGTGCGGATGGCTTCGCGGTCGGCTTCAAGCGAAGCCAGCAGCATCGCCAGCATGTCCGCCGCCAGATCCGCCTTGCCGGCAGCCAGGCGCAAACCTTCCTCGTGATCGAGAATCGGCAGTTCCTGATTGCCCAGCAGGCTTTCACCGCCCCGGTCCGGCGCCTGATTGCGCAGCGCCAGGCCGGTCCACTTCAGCACCACCTGCGCCAGTTGCCGCTCGCTGATCGGCTTGGTCAGGTAGTCGTCCATGCCGCTTTGCAGCAGCGCGCGTTTTTCATTGGCCATGGCGTGGGCGGTGAGGGCGACGATCGGCAGCGGCGTGCAGTGCCGCTCGCTTTCCCACTGGCGAATCGTTTCGGTGCTCTGGCGTCCGTCCATGCCGGGCATCTGCACGTCCATCAGCACCAGATCGAAGGTTTCGTTCTGCACCGCCTTGACTGCGGCATAACCGCTTTCCACGGCCAGCACCTTGGCGCCCATGTCTTCGAGCAGCGTCTGCACCAGCAACAGGTTGGCCGGGTTGTCGTCGACGCACAGCACTTTCGGCGCGCGGCTCGACAACGGTTCGCCCGGTTCGCTGCGCTGCTGGCGCGGGTTGACCATGTCCGACAAGGCCCGGCGCAGTTTGCGGGTGCAGGCCGGTTTCGATTGCAACTGACTGTGAGGGTTGGGCACCGAAAGGTGATAGAGCGTCAGCTCGGTGGTCGGGCATAACACCAGCACCCGGCAACCGAGGTGCTCAAGGTCCCAGATGTGCTGGTTGAGGCGCTCCGGCGGCATGTCGTTGCTGGTGATGCCGAGCACCGCCAGATCGATGGCCTGATCGGTCTGATGGGCGCCGGTAACGCCATTGGTCAGGCTTTCCAACGTGTTGAACGGCGTGACATCGAGGCCGCAGTCTTCCAGTTGATGCTGCAGGGCCTGACGCGCCAGTTCGTGATTTTCCAGCACCGCCACCCGGCGCCCGAGCAACGGCGCGGCGGGCAGGTCTTCAGCATCGTCGCGGGTCTTGGGCAGGTTCAGGCTGATCCAGAATTCCGAACCTTCACCCGGCGTGCTGTCGACGCCGATTTCGCCGCCCATCTGTTCGATCAGGCGCTTGGAAATCACCAGCCCCAGACCCGTGCCGCCGGGTTGGCGCGACAGTGAGTTGTCAGCTTGGCTGAAGGCCTGGAACAACGCGCGCACATCCTGGTTCGACAGGCCGATGCCGGTGTCCTGAATGCTGATGCGCAACTGCACGCTGTCGTCGTTTTCTTCTTCGAGCATGGCGCGGGCGACGATGGTGCCTTCGCGGGTGAACTTGATCGCGTTACTCACAAGGTTGGTCAGGATCTGCTTGAGCCGCAACGGATCACCGACCAGCGACAGCGGCGTATCGCGGTAAACCAGACTCACCAGTTCCAGCTGCTTGGCGTGCGCGGCGGGGGCGAGGATGGTCAGGGTGTCCTGCAACAGGTCGCGCAGGTTGAACGGAATATGGTCGAGCACCAGTTTGCCGGCCTCGATCTTCGAGAAATCGAGGATCTCGTTGATGATCCCCAGCAGGCTGTCGGCGGATTTTTCGATGGTGCCCAGGTAGTCGAGCTGGCGCGGGGTCAGTTCGCTTTTCTGCAACAGGTGGGTGAAACCCAGAATGCCGTTGAGCGGCGTGCGGATCTCGTGGCTCATGTTGGCGAGGAATTCGGATTTGATCCGGCTCGCTTCCAGCGCTTCTTTACGGGCCAGGTCCAGCTCGATGTTCTGGATCTCGATGGTTTCCAGGTTCTGGCGCACGTCTTCGGTGGCCTGATCGACGCTGTGCTGCAATTCTTCCCGGGCGTTCTGCAGGGTGCCGGCCATGCGGTTGATGCCGGACGCCAGTTCATCCAGTTCCTGACTGCCCAGCGGTGGCAGGCGGGTTTCCAGATGACCGTCCTTGAGCTGGGCGACGGCCTGTTTGATCTGGCTCAGCGGTCGGTTGATCGTGCGGCCCATGCGCAAGGCCAGCAGCGCGGCGCCGGCCAGCCCCGCACCAATCAGCAACAGACTGGCGAACAGGCTTCGGTAGCCGCGCAACAACATGCCGTTGTGCGACAGCTCCAGTTCAACCCAGCCGAGCAGGCGGTCGGATTCTTGCGGGATCAACTCGCCGGCGAGGTTGCGGTGTTTGCCGAAGACCGGCAGCAGATAGCGGGTGGCATCGTTGCCGCTGCGTCGCAGCAGGTGCGCGCTGTCACCGCTCGGCGCCTGATTGAGCATGGTCGGGCCGGCGTGGGCGAGAGGAGAGCGGTCGGGCGCGAGGAAGGTCACGGCGCGCACGTCCGGTTGTTCGAGGGACTGGGTGGCGATGCGCTCGAGCAGTTCGGCATCGCCGTGGCCCATGGCCGGTGCCACCAGCGGAGCCAGTTGCTCGGCGATCATTTCGCCGCGCTGCATCAGTTGAGCTTGCAGGTCGGATTGCTGCGTCCAGGTGAAGTACCCGCCCAGCACCAGTGCCATCAGGCTGGTCGGCAACAGGGTCAGCAACAATACGCGACCTTTGATTCCCAGTTTCTTGAGCACGCCTTTCTCCTGCATCCCGCTGATCGTTGACTCACACGTGCGTCCGGCACGCGGTATCGGCGCAGTGTAGCGATTTGCTTGCGGGCAATCTTGGGAAAAATGATGTCGTCATTGTTCACTCTCAGGCCGGTCATCTGTCCGACAGGTCAAGCTTGGGTTGCCGGGCGCCGGGCAATCTTGAATAATCGCCCAACTGAGAATTATTTGCAGATAGTCATGACTCCTGTCTCTATTGCCCAACCCCGCATTCTTTCCATCGAAGACGATCCCGTCCTCGGTGCCTATGTCCATGAACAACTGGGCCGCAGCGGCTTCCAGGTGACCTGGTGCCAGAACGGCAGCGAAGGCCTGAGCATTGCCCGGCGCCAGCCGTTCGATGTGGTGTTGATGGACATTCTGTTGCCAGGGCTGGATGGATTGAATGTCCTGACTCAACTGCGTCAGAGCCATTCCACGCCGGTGCTGCTGATGTCGGCGCTGGGTGCCGAGGCCGACCGTATCAGCGGTTTCCGCCTCGGCGCCGACGACTACCTACCCAAACCCTTCAGCATGGCCGAGCTGCATGTGCGGATCGAAGCGATCCTGCGCCGGGTCGCCCTCGACCGTCGTCCGGCGGCCATCGCTCCGGTGGTGCCGGTCGGCGGACTGCGTTTCGACGACGAGCAGTGCGATGTGTTCTACCGTAATCAACCGGCCGGTCTGACCCGCAGCGAATACCGGCTGCTGGAAACCCTCAACCGCAACGACGAGGAAGTGCTGAGCAAGGCCTTCCTTTATCAGCACGTTCTGCAACGCGGCTATGCGGCCCACGACCGCAGCCTCGACATGCACATCAGCCAGATCCGCCGCAAACTCAAGTCGGTCGGCTACACCGAGCGGGAAGTGCGCACGGTGTGGGGCAAGGGTTACGTCCTGAGTGCCATCGATGAAAGTGTCTGACCTGCCGGGCCGGCACTCGCTGTTCTGGAAACTCGCCTGCCTGTTGGTGGCGTTCTGTCTGTTGATGATCTGGCTGAGCTGGTCCTGGGGCCGGTACATGGAGCAGCGCAACCAGTTCCTCTCCGACGACGCCCGTCGCACGTTGAGCCGTTATGCCGCCGAGGCCGAGCGCGCATGGCAGCAGGGCGGGCGCGATGGCATCGATAGCTGGTTACAGAGCATGGAGTTGCGCGAAGCCGGCTGGGTCGGCGTGATCGGCGGCAACCTGCAGTCGCTGGGCAGTCAACCGTTGAACGCTCAAGAGCTTCAACGCCTGACCTTCCTGCGTGGCCTTGACTGGCCGATTCACAAAAAGGGCCGGCCGTGGCTGCGGGTTCCATTTCCCACTGACGCGACCGCCGGCAGTCTGGTGATCGAGTTGCCCGAGCGATTTCTGCCGGGCAAATACCGGGTCTTCTGGCGCGTCATCACCAACGGCGTGATTCCAGGTCTGTTCACCTTGCTGCTGTGCGTCGGCCTGTATCGCCTGCTGGTGGTGCCGCTGAACAATCTGCGCGAGCAGGCCAATGCCTGGCGTGCCGATCAATTGAATGTGCGGTTGTCGAGCGGCATCACCCAGCGCCCCGATGAGCTTGGCGAACTGGCCCGTGCTTTCGACTCGATGTCCGAACGCCTGCAATCCACCGTGGCCCTGCAACAGCAACTGTTGCGCGACCTGTCCCACGAACTGCGCACGCCCCTGAGTCGGTTGCGGGTCGCCAGCGAAAGCGAGCAGCAGCTGCAACCGCTGCGCGAACGTATCGGTCGCGAAGTCGACGTGATGCAGCGATTGGTGGAGGACACCCTGCAACTGGCCTGGCTCGACACCGAACGCGCGCCGTTGCCGGACGAAGCGATCCAGATTCAGGCACTGTGGGAAATGCTCACGGAAAACGCCTGCTACGAAAGCTGCTGTCCGATGGGGCAGTTGCAGTGCGGGGTGGAGGCCTCATGCTGGGTGCGCGGCAATCTCAACACCCTGGCCCAGGCACTGGAAAACATTCTGCGCAATGCGATTCGACATTCGCCACCGGGCGGCATCGTGCGGCTCGACGGTCGACGGGATGGCGATTACTGGCACCTGTGGCTGGAGGACGAGGGCGGCGGCGTGGCCGAAGCGGACCTTGAGCGGATCTTCTCGCCCTTCATCCGACTCGATGGCTCGCGGCCGGGGGACGGTGGTTTTGGGTTGGGGCTGAGCATCGCGAGGAACGCGGTGCAACGCCAGGGCGGAACCCTGTGGGCCGAGAACGGGCCATCGGGATTGCGACTGAATCTGCGGTTGGTGGCGGATGACAGTGCTGTCAGTCCTGACGTTTTCGCTGGCAAGCCAGCTGCCACAGTGGACATGAGCCGCCCGCAGATCGTTTGAGCTGCACAAGAAAGTGTCAGCGCTGCTGACACTATTTAAAAGTCGCACCACTGGCGCGACTTTTATTGCTTATTCCAAGAAACCATAAGCACCACACTTTGCGTGATATGGCCTGCGCAGGTTTGCCGGTATGATAGGCGCCCCCGCTGTCCGGATTGCGAAAAACGCCATGACCTTGCAGTACCCAACCATCGCCGATTGCGTCGGCAACACGCCGCTGGTGCGTTTGCAGCGCCTGCCCGGTGTCACCAGCAACACCCTTTTGCTCAAGCTCGAAGGGAACAACCCGGCGGGTTCGGTCAAGGATCGTCCGGCGCTGTCGATGATCACCCGTGCCGAGTTGCGCGGGCAGATCCACGAAGGCGATACGCTGATCGAAGCGACCTCGGGCAACACCGGGATCGCCCTGGCGATGGCCGCCGCGATCAAGGGTTACAAGATGATCCTGATCATGCCGGACAACTCCAGCGCCGAGCGTAAGGCGGCGATGACCGCTTACGGCGCGCAGCTGATTCTGGTCAGCCAGGAAGAGGGCATGGAAGGCGCTCGCGATCTCGCCCAGCGGATGGAAGCCGAAGGCCGTGGCAAGGTGCTGGATCAGTTCGCCAACGGCGACAATCCTGAAGCGCACTACACCACCACCGGCCCGGAAATCTGGCGTCAGACCCAAGGCTCCATTACTCATTTCGTCAGCTCCATGGGCACCACCGGCACCATCATGGGCGTGTCGCGCTACCTCAAGGAGCAGAACGACAACGTGCAGATCGTCGGCCTGCAACCGATGGAAGGTTCGGCCATTCCCGGCATCCGCCGCTGGCCGCAGGAATACCTGCCGAAGATCTACCAGGCCGACCGCGTTGACCGCATCGTCGACATGGCGCAAAGCGAAGCCGAGGACGTCACCCGGCGTCTGGCCCGCGAAGAAGGCATCTTCTGTGGCGTGTCCTCGGGCGGTGCGGTGGCAGCGATGCTGCGCCTGTCCAAAGAAGTTGAAAACGCGGTGATCGTCGCGATCATCTGCGACCGTGGCGACCGTTACCTGTCGACCGGCATTTTCGACGCGCCCAACTGATGGCCAAGCATGAGAGAGGCCTGCGCTTCCAGCCCACCGGCGGCAGCAAGGCCGCGCCAATCCCGACCGGCAAAAAACAGCGTCTGAGCATCGAGCGCCTGGCCAATGACGGTCGCGGCATCGCGTTTTTTGAAGGCAAGACCTGGTTCGTCCTCGGCGCCCTCGCCGGTGAAGAAGTCGAAGCCCGAGTGCTCGGCGCCCACGGCAAAGTGGTCGAGGCGCGTACCGAGCGCGTGTTCAGCGCCAGTCAATTGCGTCGTCCCGCACCTTGTCAGCATGCCGGACGTTGCGGTGGTTGCAGCGTTCAGCATCTGCCCCACAACGAACAGCTTGCCCTGAAACAGCGCATGCTCGCCGAGCAGTTGTCGCGAGTCGCCGGTGCCGAGCCCGAGGAGTGGGCGGCGCCGTTGACCGGTCCCGAATTCGGCTACCGTCGTCGCGCCCGGATCGCCGTGCGCTGGGACAGCAAGGCCAAACAGCTTGAAGTCGGTTTCCGTGCCGCCGGCAGTCAGGACATCGTCGCGATCAGCGAATGCCCGGTGCTGGTACAGCCCTTGCAGCCGATCATGACCCGCTTGCCGGAGATGCTGCGGCGCTTGAGCAAGCCTCAGGCGCTGGGGCATGTCGAACTGTTCAGCGGCTCGTCACTCGCCGTCCTGCTGCGTCACATGGCGCCGCTGTCCGAGGCCGACCTGACGATCCTCAAGGATTTCTGCGCATTCCATGAAGCGCAGCTCTGGCTGCATGGCGAAGGCGAACCGCAGCCGGTGGATGATGCACAGTCGCTCGGTTACCGCCTGGAACAATGGGACCTGCAACTGGCCTATCGGCCGGGAGATTTCATCCAGGTCAACGCCGGGGTCAACGAGGCCATGGTCGCCCAGGCGCTGGACTGGTTGAAACCGACGAGCGATGAGCGCGTGCTCGACCTGTTCTGCGGTCTGGGCAACTTTGCCCTGCCGCTGGCAAAAGCTGCGCGTGAAGTGGTGGCGGTCGAAGGCGTGCAGACCATGGTCGATCGCGCGGCGGCCAATGCCGCTAGCAACAATTTGCATAACACAAAGTTTTTTCAGGCCGATTTATCCCAGCCTTTGACCGATGCCCAGTGGATCGGAAACGGCTTTTCTGCGGTACTCTTGGACCCACCGCGCGACGGTGCTTTCGAGGTGGTGCGCAAGCTGGCGGCCTTGGGCGCCAAACGGTTGGTGTACGTGTCGTGCAACCCTGCAACTCTGGCGCGCGATACGGTCGAATTGATCAAGCAGGGCTACCGGTTAAAACGTGCCGGGATTCTCGATATGTTTCCTCAGACGGCACATGTCGAGGCCATGGCGTTATTTGAAGCGAGCCAGGATGGCTCGTCTGATCCGACTGGTCGTCCGTAGCGCTCGCCTTGGCCCCGCGAGCGCGAACGGGCATTGACGGTCAGTGATTTGACGCATTGAATCTGCGTCGTAGGGAAGGTAAAGCAAGATGGTACAGGTGAGAGCACACCAGCCGATCAACACTGACGGCAGTATCAATCTCGAGGCTTGGCTCGATCACGCGGTCAGTGTCGATCTGGCACTGGATCGCGAAGCCTTGAAAGAGGCCTGCGAGTACGCTCGCCAGGCCGAGCAGCAATCCAATGCCGCGAAGAATCTCTGGTCCGAAGGCAGCGGCAGTTTCAGCACGGGCCTTGAGATCGCCGAGATCCTCGCCGACCTCAAGCTCGATCAGGATTCGCTGGTTGCCGCGGTTCTGTATCGCGGCGTACGCGAAGGTCAGATTGAACTCGCAGCGGTCAGCCAGCGCTTCGGCCCGGTGGTCGCCAAGCTGATCGACGGCGTGCTGCGCATGGCGGCGATCAGTGCCAGCCTCAGCCCGCGCCAGTCGATGGTGCTTGGCACCCAGGGCCAGGTGGAAAACCTGCGCAAGATGCTGGTGGCGATGGTCGACGACGTGCGTGTCGCGCTGATCAAGCTCGCCGAACGCACCTGTGCGATCCGCGCGGTGAAAACCGCCGACGACGAAAAACGTAACCGGGTCGCTCGGGAAGTGTTCGACATCTATGCGCCGCTCGCGCATCGACTCGGCATCGGTCATATCAAATGGGAACTGGAGGACCTGTCCTTCCGTTACCTGGAGCCCGATCAATACAAACAGATTGCCAAGCTGCTGCATGAGCGGCGGCTCGACCGCGAGCGTTTCATCGCCGACGTGATGACCCAGCTCAAGGACGAACTGCAGGCCACCGGCGTCGAAGCCGACATCAGCGGCCGGGCCAAACACATCTATTCGATCTGGCGCAAAATGCAGCGCAAGGGTCTGGAGTTCAGCCAGATCTACGACGTGCGTGCGGTGCGCGTGCTGGTGCCGGAAATGCGCGACTGCTACACCGCGCTCGGTATCGTCCACACCCTGTGGCGGCACATCCCGAAAGAGTTCGACGACTACATCGCCAACCCGAAAGAGAACGGCTACCGCTCGCTGCACACGGCGGTAATCGGCCCGGAAGGCAAGGTGCTGGAAGTCCAGATACGGACCCATTCGATGCACGAAGAGGCCGAACTCGGTGTCTGCGCGCACTGGCGCTACAAGGGCACCGACGTCAAGTCCGGCTCCAATCACTACGAAGAGAAAATCTCCTGGCTGCGTCAGGTCCTCGAGTGGCACGAGGAGCTGGGCGACATCGGTGGTCTCGCCGAACAGCTGCGGGTCGATATCGAGCCGGACCGGGTCTACATCTTCACCCCGGACGGTCACGCCATCGACTTGCCGAAGGGCGCGACGCCGCTGGACTTCGCCTACCGCGTACACACCGAAATCGGCCACAACTGCCGTGGCGCGAAGATCAACGGGCGCATCGTTCCGCTCAACTACAGCCTGCAGACCGGTGAACAGGTCGAGATCATCACCAGCAAGCACGGCACTCCGAGCCGCGACTGGCTGAACCCGAACCTGGGCTACGTCACCACGTCCCGGGCGCGGGCGAAGATCGTGCACTGGTTCAAGTTGCAGGCGCGCGACCAGAACGTCGCGGCGGGCAAGACCCTGCTCGAGCGCGAGCTCAATCGCCTCGGCCTGCCGGCGGTGGATTTCGACAAGCTGGCCGACAAGGCCAACATGAAAACCGCCGAAGACATGTTCGCCGCCCTCGGCGCCGGCGACCTGCGTCTGGCGCAGCTGGTCAATCTGGCGCAACAACTGGTCGAGCCTGAACGCGGCAACGAACAGTTGGAGCTGATTCCGCGCAAGGCCACCGGCTACAAACCGGGCAAGCGCGGCGACATTCAGATCCAGGGCGTCGGCAACCTGATGACCCAGATGGCCGGCTGCTGCCAGCCGTTGCCGGGCGATGCGATCGTCGGTTACATCACCCAGGGCCGTGGCGTGAGCATTCACCGCCAGGATTGCGCCTCGGTGTTGCAACTGGCCGGGCGCGAGCCGGAGCGGATCATCCAGGTCAGTTGGGGCCCGGTGCCGGTGCTCACCTATCCGGTGGACATCGTCATCCGCGCCTACGATCGTTCCGGTCTGCTGCGTGACGTCTCGCAGGTGCTGCTCAACGAGCGGATCAACGTGCTGGCGGTCAACACCCGCTCGAACAAGGAAGACAACACCGCGCTGATGTCCCTGACCATCGAGATTCCGGGTCTGGACGCGCTGGGGCGATTGCTGGGGCGGATTTCCCAGTTGCCGAACATTATCGAAACGCGGCGTAACCGGACTCCATGAAACCGACCTACAGCCTTGACGACCTGCTGCACCTGATGAACCGTCTGCGTGACCCGCAGTATGGTTGCCCGTGGGATATCAGGCAGACTTACGCGACCATCGTTCCACACACCCTTGAAGAGGCCTACGAAGTCGCCGACGCCATCGAGCGCGGCGACTTCGATCACTTGCAGGGGGAGTTGGGCGATCTGCTGTTTCAGGTGGTGTATTACAGCCAGTTGGCCCGGGAAGAAGGGCGATTCGAATTCGCCGGCGTGGTCGACGGCATCACCCGCAAACTGATCCGTCGTCATCCGCATGTGTTCCCCACTGGCGATCTGTATGCGTCGCTGGACGTGCCGCGTCTGAGTGAAGAGCAGGTCAAGCAGCGCTGGGAGGAAATCAAGGCCGAGGAGCGCGCCGAGAAATCCACCGAGCCGCAACAACTGTCACTGCTCGACGATGTGCCTGCTGCGTTGCCGGCATTATCCCGCTCGGCCAAGTTGCAGAAGCGCGCAGGTCAGGTCGGTTTCGACTGGCCGGATGCCTTGCCGGTGCTGGACAAGGTCCGTGAAGAGCTCGATGAAGTGCTCGAAGCCATGTCCGAAAATGACCCGCAAGCGGTGGCCGACGAGATCGGTGATCTGCTGTTTTCGGTGGTCAATCTGGCCCGGCACCTGAAGGTCGATCCGGAAACCGCATTGCGTGGCGCCAACGCCAAGTTCGAACGACGTTTCCGTTTTATCGAACAGGCATTGCGCGATACCCACCGCCCCATGGAAGATTGCACCCTCGAAGAGTTGGACGCCCTGTGGGGCGAAGCCAAACGTCAGGAAAAGAATTCGCCCAGCTGTGGCTGAGCCGTTGCCCAAGTGAGTAAGCATCAATGAGCCTTTCCCTTCGCGACCAGTTGCTCAAGGCAGGACTGGTCAACCAAAAGCAGGCCAAGCAGGTCAGCAAAGACAAACAGAAACAACAGCGCCTGGCCCACAAAGGTCAGATCGAACTGGACGACTCCCAGCAGCGTGCTGCCCAGGAAGCCATGGCCGAGAAGGTCAAGCGCGACCAGGAGCTGAACCGCCAGCAGCAGGAGAAGGCGGAAGCCAAGGCCCGCGCCGCGCAGGTCAAGCAGTTGATCGAGGTCTCGCGTCTGCCGAAGCTGACGACCGAGGACTACTACAACTTCGTCGACGACAAGAAGGTCAAGCGCATCTCGGTCAACACGCTGATGCGCAACAAGCTCAGCAGCGGCTCGCTGGCGATCGTGCACCACGCTGGCGGTTACGAAGTGATTCCTCGTGAGGCGGCCCTGAAGATTCAGGAGCGCGATCCACAGCGCATCGTCCAGCTCAACGAAAAGGTCGAAGAGGTCAATGCCGAGGACGATCCGTACGCGGCCTACGTGATCCCTGATGATCTGATGTGGTAATCGGGTTCCGCCGGGCTGCGAAGCGGCCCTGAAATCCCCAAAACGACAAACCCCGCTCATGGCGGGGTTTGTCGTTTTCAATGCTGTGGTTTTGTTTCAGGCGGATTTCCGATCCCGCTGCTGTTCCTGCAGTTCCAGTTCGGCCTTGTAGTTGTGGGCGTCGATCTCGTTGTGGAACATGCCGACCAGCAAGTCTTGTTGATGCACATCCCAGATCCGTACGCCGGCGGCTACGCCTTCATGGGACATGTGTGAATCGTCGCGTTCAGTTACTTTTACAGTCATCTGCTAGCTCCAAATCTCAAGTTATCTGCAGCAAGGCGTGTGCAGGACTCTGTTATAGATTTTGTTAGCCTGCTAAGTAAACGCCCGATTCGTGCAATGTATTCTTGCGAAATCTGCAACAGCGCTGGAGCCCGCAGAAACCGCGACATTCAGTCGCAGGGCATTGAGTTCCATGACAAAAGCTTCATGTTCCTGACGGCGATTTTCAAGCAATACACCGACCCTGTGGG
>NZ_JBQEQB010000008.1:11783-27111 GCF_052046055.1 Pseudomonas sp. 22082 | reverse complement strand
CTCCCACAGCAGGTTGTGTTTATGGCTGGCGAAAAAAAACGCCCCGAACCAGTCGGGGCGTTTTCATGTGCGGCTCAGCGGGAGGGAATTACTTGCCTTCCCAGCGCTTCAGCACGAGGGTGGCGTTGGTGCCACCGAAGCCGAAGCTGTTGCTCATCACGGTGTTGATGGTGGCGTTCTCGCGGGTCTTGGTCAGCACCGGCAGATCGGCCACTTCAGGGTCCAGTTCGTCGATGTTGGCCGAACCGGCGATGAAGTTGCCTTCCATCATCAGCATGCAGTAGATCGCTTCGTGAACGCCGGCGGCGCCCAGGGAGTGACCCGACAGGCTCTTGGTGGAGCTGATGGCCGGGGCCTTGTCGCCGAACACTTCGCGCACACCTTTCATTTCCGCGACGTCGCCGACCGGAGTCGAAGTGCCGTGGGTGTTCAGGTAGTCGATCGGGGTGTCGACGGTGGACAGCGCCTGCTGCATGCAGCGGATGGCGCCTTCGCCGCTTGGAGCCACCATGTCGTAGCCGTCGGAAGTCGCGCCGTAGCCAACGATTTCCGCGTAGATCTTCGCGCCACGGGCGAGAGCGTGTTCCAGCTCCTCAACCACCACCATGCCGCCACCACCGGCGATGACGAAACCGTCACGGTCGGCGTCGTAGGCGCGGGAAGCTTGTTCCGGGGTGTCGTTACGCTTGCTGGACAGAGCGCCCATCGCGTCGAACAGGAACGACTGGCTCCAGTGCTCTTCTTCACCGCCACCGGCAAACACGATGTCCTGCTTGCCCATCTGGATCTGTTCCATGGCGGTACCGATGCAGTGAGCACTGGTGGCGCAGGCAGAAGCGATGGAGTAGTTCAGACCCTTGATCTTGAACGGGGTGGCCAGGCAAGCCGAAACGGTGCTGCTCATGGTCCGCGTAACACGGTATGGGCCGACGCGCTTGACGCCTTTCTCGCGCAGGATGTCCAGCGCTTCCATCTGGTTCAGGGTCGATGCGCCGCCGGAACCTGCGATCAGGCCGGTACGCGGGTTGGACACCTGCTCTTCGGTCAGACCGGAGTCGGCGATGGCGTCTTTCATGGCCAGGTAGGCGTAAGCCGCTGCGTGGCCGACGAAGCGATAGATCTTGCGATCGATCAGCTCTTCAAGGTTGAGGTCGATGGAGCCGGAAACCTGGCTACGCAGACCCATTTCGGCGTATTCCGGGTTGAACCGGATGCCAGGGCGGCTTGCACGCAGGTTAGCGGAGACGGTCTCTTTGTCATTGCCCAGGCACGAAACGATGCCCAGACCAGTGATAACGACGCGGCGCATGCGAATAACCCTTAGAAGTTGTCAGTGGAGGTGAACACGCCGACGCGAAGGCCTTCGGCGGTGTAGATTTCGCGACCGTCGACAGTCACCGAACCGTCGGCGATGGCCAGGTTCAGTTTGCCCTTGAGGACGCGCTTGATATGAATGTTGTAGGTGACTTTCTTGGCGGTCGGCAGGACCTGGCCGAAGAATTTCACTTCGCCCGAACCCAGCGCACGGCCGCGGCCCGGCAGGCCTTGCCAGCCCAGGAAGAAGCCGACCAATTGCCACATGGCGTCCAGACCCAGGCAGCCCGGCATCACCGGATCGCCTTCGAAGTGGCACGCGAAGAACCACAGGTCAGGGTTGATATCCAGCTCGGCGACCAATTCACCTTTGCCGTACTTGCCGCCTTCTTCGCTGATCAGGGTGATGCGATCCACCATCAGCATGTTCGGGGCGGGCAGTTGCGCGTTACCTGGGCCGAACAGCTCACCGCGACTGCAGCGCAGCAGGTCTTCCCGAGTAAAGGCGTTTTGTTTGGTCATGCGAGCTCCTCAATAATCCCATGCGGCAGGTGGGGCAAATCTTCCCGGCCGATCGACGCGTTCATGCCTCGAACCGGCAGCCTACTCATAGACTATTGCGTTGTGGTGAAAGTCACAGCACCAAGGACATGAATGTACACTTGTGCACTGAAATTTTTAATCAAGCCCCTTTTGAGGCCCGTTCGGGTGCCTAAGACTGCCGCACTTTCGCTTTTCACGCCAGTCGCAGATGCTCGAAAGGGCCTCTCTACTGCACCCAGCGCTGCAGAATCTGCTGCAGGTCATTGCGTTTGAATGGCTTGGCCAGGTAATCGTTCATCCCCGCCGACAGGCAGTTTTCGCGATCACCCTGCAACGCGTTGGCGGTCAGGGCGATGATCGGCACCTGGCCGCAGCCGGGCAGGCGGCGGATCTGTCGGGTCGCCTCATATCCATCGATGAGTGGCAAGCGACAATCCATCAGGATCGCTTCGAAACGGCTGTCCCCGGCACTGCGCACCGCCTGCACGCCATCGGTGGCGACGCTGACGGTAAAGCCCAGGCTGCGCAGCATCGCTTCGATCACGGTCTGGTTGACCGGGTTGTCCTCGACCAGCAACACATGGCGTCCTTCGCCGTGACCGTTGCCGTTCAATGCGCGCGGTGCCGCCAGCGCGGGCAGTGCCTGCTTATATAGGGCCAGTGGTATTTCCAGGGTGAACACCGAGCCGCGACCTTCTTCACTCTGGGCACGCAAGGTGCCGCCCATCCGTTCAGCGAGCGTGCGGGCAATCGGCAGGCCCAGACCGGTGCCGCCATATCGACGGGAAATCGAGCTGTCGGCCTGCTGGAACGCGTTGAACATCAGCTCCAGGCTTTCCGGCGAAATGCCGATGCCACTGTCACGTACCGCGCAGGTGAACCACAGCAATTCGTGATCCAGCGATTGCCATTGCGCCTCGATGCTGACGCGCCCCTGCTCGGTGAACTTCAGTGCATTGCCGACCAGGTTGACCAGAATCTGCCGGATCCGCGTCGGATCGCCCTGTACCTGCAAGTCGTGCATGTCATCGGGGATCCGCAGCTGCAGGGCCAGCCCGCGTTGCGCCGCGCTGTGCTGGAAGGAATGGGCGCAGGCGCCGATCAGGTCGGCGAGGTTGAACGGAATGTGCTCCAGCTCCAGCTCCGAACGTTCGATGCGCGAGAAATCCAGAATGTCGTTGATCACCTTGAGCAAGTGCTCGGTGGACTCGGAAGCCAGCGCCGCGTACTCGACCTGCTCCTCGGTCATGTCGGTGGTTTCCAGCAATTGCAGCATGCCCAGCACGCCGTTCATCGGGGTGCGCAGTTCATGGCTCATCATCGCCAGGAAATCCGATTTGGCGTTGTTGGCCTTTTCCGCCTCTTCGCGGGTCTGGATCAGTTGCGCCATCGCCTGATGCTGTTCGCGGCTGGCCTGCTCCAGTGCCTGGGCCAGGTTGTTGATGTGCTGGGACAGTGCGCCCAGCTCGGTGTCATCGACGATCGGCAGCGGGGTCTTGTAGTCGCCCTCCTGAATCGCCTTGACCGCATTGCCGATGTCGCGGATCGGCTGCGACAGGCTGCCGGCCAGTCGCCGCGCCAGCACAAAGGTGAAGAGCAGGGCGAACAACGCCAGAATCCCGGCCTTGAGCAGGATCTCCTGTTGGCGCTGACTGAAGGCATCGTTGGACAGACCGACGATCACCCGCCCCAGATAATCCTCGCTGGCCACCCCGGGGCTGCTCTTGCCGTCCTGAAAGAAATCGTTGTGCAGGGCGATGCGTTGCAGCCGCACCGGCGCCTGGAACACTTCGACCTGATGCGGGCGATTGTGCGCATCCGCCGGCTGTTCGACGTAGGCCAGAATCCGGTTGGCGCTGTCCTGCACTTCCAGAAACCGCACGTTCGGCGTGGCCAGCGTGGCCTTGAGCAGGCTTTCCAGGACTTCGTTATTGCCGGAAATCACCCCGTATTCGGTGGCCGGTGCGAGCTGGTTGGCGATCAACTGGCCGGTGTGATTCAGCTCCTGACGCAGATCCTGAATGCGCACGAAGGTGAAAAAGCTGATCAGCAGCAAGGTCAGCAACAGCGCAGGGCCCAGGCTGATCAACTGAGTGCGGGTGTTGATGTCCCAACGGCGGAAAATCATGGGCGGCGCTCTCCTTCGGCCAGCTCTGCGGCGACAGACGCTTCATTGATCGGTTCTATCCCTAAGGAACGAGCCACCTGCGCATTACTTGAGACTTTGAAACGCCCGGGGTAGAGCGTGCGCGGCCAGGTGGCCGGTGGCCGGTCCAGCAATTCGTCGAGGACGGCCAGCCAGTCGTTCTGATCGCTGTAGGTACTGGCCAGGCTGCCGGCGCGAACGAACGAGACATTCGGCCCGACCAGTGCCAGTTGCCGAGAGTAACTGCTGAGCAACAGGTTCTTCGCGGTTTTCGGGTTGTACAGGTCAGGGTCGTCGAGGCCCAGCAGCACGTCGCTGTTTTTCAGCACGGTCTGCAAGGGTCGGCTGTCGTGGGTGTTGTCCCAGCGCTGCGGGACGATTTGCAGATTCAGCGGCTGGGCGGCCGATTGCAGCTCCTTGAGCAGGAACTCGCTGTGCTGATCGAACAGCACGCCGACGCGCCCGGCCTGGGGCAGAATCCGGCGGATCAGTTGCAACTGACGACTCAGCGGCGGATCGGCCCACAGCAGGCTCAAGTGGGGTGGCTGCGCGTCGCCGAAGCGTTGTCGGGCTTGCAAGCGGCTGATGCGCAGGACCAAAGTCGCGGGGCCTTGGCTTTCCTGCATGCGCCAGTCGAGGCTCGGCAAATCGAGCAGGATCAGGCGCAGGCTCGATGGCAACTTGCCCGGTGCTGGCAGGCTGGCCAGTGGCTGGAAATGCACGCGGTCGGTCGGGCGCAGCTCGCTCAGGGCCTGGACGAAGGACTGCACGCCGGGGCTTTCTTCGGCGCCGGTCAGCAGAATGTCTGCCGCCTGCACCGCCACGCCATGCAGCCACGCTGTCAGGAACAGACAGAGCCCGGCCAGCCATTGGCCGAGCGTTGGCATCTTCCGTGACATGGCGTAACGCATCTAGAACTCCAGCTCGGCGCTGAAATACACCACGCGGCGTTCGTCGTAATTGTTGTCGACGAAGGTGGTCGGCTCATGGTCAAGGCGTTGTTGCAGCACGCCGGCCAGTTGCAGTTGGGCCTTGCCCAAGGCGATGCGTTTGGCGATGCGCGTGTCGACCCGCTCGAAGCGGTAACCGTTGAGCGCGTTGTCACCGTAATAGAAGAGGGCGCTGTTCCAGCCGTGGCCCCAATCGCGCAGCCAGCCCGCCGAACCGCTGTTGCGCGCGGTGAATTGCTGATCCAGCGGATTGCTCGCCTCGGCGTCGACGAAGGCGTAGGTCAGGCGCAAGCGGTCGGCCGCACTCAGGCGCCAGTCCATTTGCGTCTCTGTGCCGCGAAAGCGCGAATCGTTGGCGTTGCTGGCGATGTATTGATTGTTGCGCAGCGGCTCGCTGATCATCCCGGTGATTTCGTCGTAGAACAGCTTCACGTCCAGGGCCAGGCCCCATTCCGGGAAAAAGCCGTTGTAGCCCAGTTCCCGCGAGCGCATGTGCTCCTGGTCCAGATCGCCGGGACCCCGGGTCTTGACGAAGTAGCGGGCCGAAGACTGGCCATAGGCGGCGGGCCGCAGGTTGGTCACCTGATAACTCCAGTTGACGTTGTTCTCGAACATGTCCGGCGAACGGATGGCTTCCGAATACACCGCGCGCAGGCTGTGGCGCGGATTGAACAGGTAGTTGACCGCAAACCGGGGCGTCAGCGAGCTGCCGATCAATTGCGTGTCTTCGAACATGGCGCCGCCCTGCAACAGCCAGTGTTCGCTGGCGCGCCATTCGAGCTGGCCGAAGGCGCGCCAGGTGGTGTCGTCCAGCGTGCCGTTGAAATAGGTCTCGGAGTCGGCCCGGTCGTAACGATAGTTCAGGCCGCTGACCAGGCGCAGGCTATCGGACAGGCTGAGGGTGTCCTGCAACTCCAGGTCGTAGCGCGATTCCCGGGCACTCTGGTCGATGTCACCGCACAGAGTCTGGCGCGCGCCGTTGCGCCACTGATCCAGCACCTGATTGGCCAGGGTCATTTCCTGTGGCGTGCCGGCGGGTGCGCCGGGGCCGGTGTACAGCGTCATGTTGCGGGCCAGGCGTTCGGTGTAGTTCGGGTTGAGCTGCCACAGCTCCGTCAACTGCGGGCTGAACGACACTTCGGCGTCACAGGCGCGCCAGGTCTGCTGGCGATCCCAGTGTTGTGCCGAGCCTTGCACGTATAGGCTGTGATCGGGATTGAGGTCGAGGTTCCAGCGCACCGAGCCGGCGTAGTCCTTGGCTACCACGTCGGAATTGTTCCCGGCAGCGGTAATCCCGGAGAACACCGGGCGGTAGGTGTAAGGCCGCTGATTGGTCCCGTCCTTGGCGTTGACCTGCCAGTCCAGGCTCTGGTTGTCGCTCAGGGTCTGGCTGACCGCGAGGCTGAAGCGGTTCAAGCGGCGGTTGTCGCGGTAGTCGGCGCCGGTGCGGTCGCTGTCGAAACCGTCGTCCTCCTGGCCGGACAGCGACAGACGCAGGTCGCCGCCATTCCAGCCGGTGCTCTGGCTGGCATAGAAATCATTGATGCCGCGTTGGCCGCGGGTCAGCTTCAGTCGTGTGCCGTGGCTGTCCGCCGGGTTGCGGGTGATGATGTTGATCACCGCCATCAGCGCGTTGGCGCCGTAGCTGACGGTGTTCGGGCCGCGAAAGACTTCGATGCGCTCGATGTCTTCCATGGCCACCGGGATATCGCTCCAGTCCACGGTCGCCAGACCGGCGCGGTACACCGAGCGGCCGTCGATCAACACCTGCATGCGCCGGGCTTCGCTGGCGTTGGTCCCGTGATAGTTCACCGCCGCCTGATTGCCGCTGATGTTGCCGACCATCATCCCTGGCACCAGGCGCAGCAGTTCACTGATGTCCCGGGCGCCACTGGCGGCAATCAGTTCGCTGTCGAGGACGGTCATGCTGCCCGGGACTTCCGCCGGCGACTGTTTCAGGCGCGTGGCGGTCAGGATCTGCGGCAAGGCCTCACTGTCGACAAACAGGTCGTCCGCCAGTAGCACCGGGCTGAACAGCAGCGCCAGAAGCAGGGACGAACGCGGGGAAGGGGGGCCAGAAAACACGACGCAGCCTTGATAGCAAAGAATTGGCGCGCATGTTAACCGAGGTCGACGACTTTTCCAGTCACGTTGCAGGCATTTTCCTCGGTTTTATTGGTCTTCTTCCTACAAGTGCGGGTAATTGACGCCGGGGCTGTCCGAGAAGGGGACGCTCCGTATAATGCCGGCATCGCCACTGGTATGGATTAACGGATTACATATGACTGAACAGCGCCCGATTGCGGTCCTGGGAGGCGGAAGTTTCGGTACCGCCGTGGCCAATCTGTTGGCCGAGAACGGCCATCAAGTCCGGCAGTGGATGCGTGACCCCGAGCAGGCCGAGGCCATCCGGGTCAATCGCGAGAACCCGCGTTACCTCAAAGGCATCAAGATTCTGCCCGGCGTGACCGCGGTCACCGACCTGCAGGAAACCCTCGACGCCTGCGATTTGTGTTTCGTCGCGTTGCCGTCCAGCGCGCTGCGCACGGTTTTGGCGCCTCATTCCGAGCGCCTGAGCGGCAAGATGCTGGTCAGCCTGACCAAGGGCATCGAAGCCCACACCTTCAAACTGATGAGCCAGATCCTCGAAGAGATCGCCCCCCAGGCGCGTATCGGCGTGCTGTCCGGGCCAAACCTGGCGCGGGAAATCGCCGAACACGCGCTGACCGCCACCGTGGTCGCCAGCGAAGACGAAGAACTCTGCAAAGCTGTGCAGGCCGCATTGCATGGCCGCACTTTCCGCGTCTACGCCAGCGCCGACCGTTTCGGCGTCGAGCTGGGCGGGGCGCTGAAAAACGTCTACGCGATCATCGCCGGCATGGCGGTGGCGCTGGAAATGGGCGAGAACACCAAGAGCATGCTGATCACCCGCGCCCTGGCCGAAATGACCCGGTTTGCGGTGAATCAGGGCGCCAACCCGATGACCTTCCTCGGTCTGGCCGGTGTCGGCGACCTGATCGTCACCTGCTCGTCGCCGAAAAGCCGTAACTACCAGGTCGGTTTCGCCCTCGGTCAGGGTTTGAGCCTCGACGAAGCGGTGTCGCGCCTGGGTGAAGTGGCCGAAGGCGTCAACACCCTGAAAGTGCTCAAGGCCAAGGCGCAGGAGGTCGGCGTTTACATGCCGCTGGTCGCCGGACTGCATGCAATCCTGTTCGAAGGGCGCACGCTTGAGCAGGTCATCGGTCTGCTGATGCGTGCCGAACCGAAAACCGATGTCGACTTTATTTCCACCAGTGGTTTCAACTGATTCAGCAGGGAGCAGGCCATGAACGATCCGAAAACCGAAGCCAAATATGAATCCATCCTCCTGCGGGTGTTGTGGATGATTGTTTACATCCTGGTCTGGCAGGTGGCGCAGTTCATCCTCGGCGCGGTGGTGCTGGTGCAGTTGATCTATCGTTTGATCTACGGCGCCCCGAGCGCCAGCCTGATGAATTTCGGCGACAGCCTGAGCCAGTTTCTGGCGCAGATCGGCCGTTTCGGCAGCTTCCACAGCGACCAGAAACCCTGGCCGTTCGCCGACTGGCCGGCGCCGCGTACGCCGGAAGGTGAGGCGCCACACGTCGTCGCGCCGGCACCGCATCCGGTTCGGGATGAGGAACCCAAGCTATGAAACTCTGGGTATTGCGTCACGGTGAGGCCGAGCCCTACGGCTCGCGCCCGGATTCCGAGCGGGAACTGACCGCCCACGGTCGCCAGGAAGTGTTGAGCAGCGCGGCTCGCTTGATCGGCCAGCCGCTGACGGCGATCTACGCCAGCCCGTACTTGCGGGCGCAGCAGACGGCGCAACTGGTGCGCGAAGCCCTCGGCTTCGAGCCGGAAATCCGTACAGTCGAGTGGTTGACCCCGGAAGTTGACCCGGACCGCGTGGCCGAGCAACTGGTGTCGGTGAGCAACGTGCTGCTGGTCAGCCACAATCCGCTGGTGGGCAATCTGCTCAGCTACCTGCAACACGGTGCGGGCTACCCACCGGAAAAGGTCAGCACCGCCGGGCTGGCCGAGCTCGAACACAGCGAGTTGCTGATCGGCTCGATGACGCTCAACAGCCTTAAACATCCCTGAAATTTTTTGTATGAAATAGTCAACCAAGCACTTGCTTGGTTGACTACGCTTGCTCCAGACCAAAAAACAGGAGCGAGTCGAATGTCTTCCGCCTTCCGTTTGCCGCTGGACGTGTTTTACGAACGCGAGGCCCGGCACCCGCGCCAGCGTTTTCTGGTGCAGCCGATCGGCGGCGGGCAGGTCGAGACACTGACCTGGGCCGACGTCGGCCATCAGGCTCGCTGCGCGGCGCACTGGCTGCGCTCCCGGGAGTGGCCGCCGGGCAGCCACATCGCCCTGATCTCGAAAAATTGCGCGCACTGGATCATCGCCGACCTGGCGATCTGGATGGCCGGGCATGTCTCGGTGCCGCTCTATCCGAACCTCACCGCCGAATCGGTGAATCAGGTGCTCACCCACTCGGAAAGCGTGCTGGCGTTCATCGGCAAACTCGATGACTGGCCGGGCATGTCGCCGGGTGTACCGGCCGGCCTGACCACCGTCAGCCTGCCGCTGCATCCGCCGGGCACGTTCGATTTCAACTGGGATGATTTGCAGCGCAGCTCACCGATCCAGGACGACCCGCGACCCGCCGCCGAGCAACTGGCGACCATCATTTACACCTCCGGCACCACCGGCCTGCCCAAGGGCGTGATGCACAGTTTTGCCAACCTCGGCTTCGCGACGACGCGCGGTACGCAGCTGTTCGGCCTCAATGAGAACGACCGGCTGCTGTCGTATCTGCCGCTGTGTCATGTCGCCGAGCGGATGTTCGTCGAGCTGGCGTCGATCTATACCGGGCAGACGGTGTTTTTCGCCGAAAGCCTCGACACCTTTCTTGCCGATCTCAAGCGGGCACGGCCGACGGCGATGTTCGGTGTGCCGCGGATCTGGACCAAGTTCCAGATGGGGGTCTACAGCAAGATCCCGGCGAAACGCCTGGATTTGCTGCTCGGTCTGCCTTTTATCGGCCGACGGATCGGCCACAAGGTCCTGGCCGGATTGGGTCTGGATGCCTTGCGCGTGGCGCTGTCCGGTGCGGCGCCGGTGCCGCTGACCTTATTGCGCTGGTATCAGAAACTCGGGCTCGACGTGCTGGAGGTCTACGGCATGACCGAAAGCTGCGGTTATTCGCACATCTGTCTGCCGGGTCAGTACAAGGAAGGCTGGATCGGCCGGCCGTGCCCCGACGTTGAAGTGCGCATCGATGAGTCCGGCGAAGTGCAGGTGCGCAGCCAGGCGAACATGCTCGGCTATTTCAAGGAACCGCAGAAAACCGCCGAGACCCTCACCGAAGACGGCTTCCTGCGCACCGGCGACAAGGGCGAACAGGACGCCGAAGGGCGTTTGCGCCTGACCGGGCGGCTCAAGGAAATCTTCAAGACCAGCAAGGGCAAATACGTCGCCCCGGCGCCGATCGAAAATCGGCTGGCGGTGCATTCGCGGATCGAACAGGTCTGCGTGGTTGGCGATGGCCTGAGCGCGCCGCTGGGATTGTGCGTGCTCTCGGCGGTAGGCCGGGAAGAGGCCCGCGCGCCGCTGCATTCGAGCCTGGAAAAATTGCTGGAGGAGGTCAACGCCGTCCTCGACAAGCACGAGCGCCTGCGCCGGCTGGTGGTGGTCAAGGACAGCTGGGCGGTGGAGAACGGCTTCCTCACGCCGACCCTGAAAATCAAACGCAACATCATCGAAGACACCTACGGGGCACGTTTCGAAGAATGGAGCGAGCGCAGCGAGACGGTGCTGTGGCAGGATTGAGCGTCGATCAAAACAACAAAGGAAGCCTGCGATGACCTTGTGGCGCACCACTCCGAACATCGAGCAGTTGAACGCAATCCAGAAAAACACCATCGGCGAAGTGCTGGACATCCGCTTCGAGGCCTTCGACGAGGAATCGCTGACGGCCAGCATGGTCATCGACCATCGCACCCATCAGCCTTACGGCCTGCTGCACGGCGGCGCCTCGGTGGTGCTGGCGGAAACGGTCGGGTCGATGGCGAGTTACCTGTGCATCGACGCCAGCAAGTTCTATTGCGTGGGCCTGGAAATCAACGCCAACCACTTGCGCGGCCTGCGCAGCGGACGAGTGACGGCGGTGGCCAAACCGATCCACATCGGCCGCACCACCCATGTCTGGGATATCCGCCTGACCAGCGATGAAGGCAAGGCCAGTTGTGTGTCGCGCCTGACCATGGCGGTGGTGCCGCTGGGAGAACAACCGCCGGCGCGTTAATGGCCGCAGCGTCATAGCCCTGACCGGACTGTCACCATTCCTGGCAGTTACGGTCATTGCTGTAGGACGCGGTCTTGCGGACAATCAACGCCTGTTTTCCGCTCTTGGATTTGCCGGTATGTCGCAACCGATCTTCTTCGCCCACGCCAACGGTTTCCCTTCGGGTACCTACGGCAAACTGTTCGCGGCGCTGGCGCCCGAGTACCGGGTCGCGCATCTGGAACAACATGCCCATGACCCGCGTTTCCCGGCAGGTGATAACTGGTATCACCTGGTCGATGAACTCATCCATCATCTTCAACAGCAAGACGAGCCGGTGTGGGGCGTGGGCCATTCCTTCGGCGGCATGCTGCATTTGCACGCCGCGCTGCGTTGCCCTGAACTGTATCGGGGCGTGGTGATGCTCGACTCGCCGGTGCTGACCCGCACCGATCAATGGGTGATCCGGGCCGCCAAGCGTTTTGGTTTCATCGACAAACTGACCCCGGCCGGCCGCACGCTGGGACGGCGCGAAGAATTTGCCGATCTGGACAGTGCCCGTGGTTATTTCGCTGGCAAGACCCTGTTCCGCAGCTTTGATCCGGAATGTTTCGATGCCTACTTGCAGCACGGTCTGCACAAGGTCGGCGACAAGCTGCGCCTGCGCTTCGATCCTGCGACCGAGATCAGCATCTATCGCGGCGTGCCGCACACCAGTCCTGCGCATACCCGGCAATTGAAAGTGCCGCTGGCGGTGGTACGTGGACACAAGAGCCGCGTGGTGATGAACCACCACACCCGATTTGTCGGACGCCTGCCTCAGGGCGAGTCGCTGACCGTGCCCGGCGGGCACATGTTTCCGCTTGAGCGTCCGCAGGACACCGCACAATTACTGAAAAACCTGTTCAATCGCTGGGAACGCCGGCAAGACAAGGATTGCGCATGAACCCCGCCGTTGAAGAAGTGCGCCTGAGCCTGCCGCATATCGAACTGGCGGCACACCTGTTCGGCCCGGAAGATGGGTTGCCGGTGATCGCCCTGCACGGCTGGCTGGATAACGCCAACAGCTTCGCGCGCCTGGCGCCGAAGCTCAAAGGCTTGCGCATCGTGGCGCTGGACATGGCCGGTCACGGGCATTCCGGGCACCGTCCGAACGGCGCCGGTTACGCGCTGTGGGATTACGCCCATGATGTGCTGCAGGTCGCCGAGCAACTGGGCTGGAAACGTTTCGGGTTGCTCGGGCATTCCATGGGCGCCATTGTTTCGCTGGTGCTGGCCGGGTCGTTGCCCGAACGCATCACCCATCTGGCGTTGATCGACGGGGTTATTCCTCCTACCGACAAAGGCGAAAATGCCGCCGAGCGCATGGGCATGGCCTTACAGGCGCAGCTCAATCTTCGGGAAAAGCGCAAACCGGTCTACAACACCCTCGACCGGGCGATCGAAGCGCGAATGAAAGGGCTTGTGGCGGTCAGTCGCGAAGCCGCCGAACTGCTGGCGCAACGCGGACTGATGCCGGTGCCCGGTGGGTACACCTGGCGCACCGACAACCGCCTGACTTTGCCTTCGCCGCTGCGTCTGACCCAGGAACAGGCGATGGCGTTCGTGCAGCGCATTGCCTGCCCCGCACAATTGGTGGTCGCCGCCGATGGCATGCTGGCCAAGCATCCCGAGCTGCTGGAACGTCTACCCTTTGCCCGGGAACAGCTGCCGGGCGGGCATCATCTGCACCTGAACGATGAGGCCGGGGCCGAGCTTGTCGCAGACTGTTTCAATCGGTTCTTCGCCATTCCTTGACTTGCTCCCGGCAACTGTCGAGGCTGGGCGGGTTGAAATGGGAGACAACCAAGATGGATTTCTACACCGCTGCGACTTCGAACTGCCCCCAAGGCATCCAGGCCATGTCCCTGCGATGAGCCTGTCCATGCGATCTATCAGTCTGCTGGTGCTGTGCTGTTTCAGTCCCTTTCTAATCGCTGCCGATCTGCCGGGCAGTCAGGATCTGCCGATTGTGCCGCGTGTGGCCGATGCGCAGATCGTCGACTATCGCCCCGCCGTGGAGCTGGAGCGGATCTATCCGCTCGGCTCGATCCGCAAGATCAGCGGTCAATTGCGTTTCGACGGCCAGGTCAGCGCCCGGGGGCAAACCACCTCGGTGACCTATGAATTACCGCCGGAACATTCCGCCACCGAAGCCTTCACTCTCGCTCGCGAAGCCCTGCAAAAACAGGACGCCCAGCTGTTGTTCTGGTGCCAGGCCCGGGATTGCGGCGAGAGCAGCCTGTGGGCCAACGAGGTGTTCGGCAACGCCAAGCTGTACGGTGCCGACGAGCAGCAGGCCTATCTGCTGCTGAGGCTCGCGGCCCCGCGCGACAACACGCTGGTGGCGCTGTACAGCATCACCCGGGGCAATCGCAAAGCCTATCTGCACGTTGAGCAGTTCGAGGCGCTGGCCCCGCTGGGTGACCTGCTGCCGACTTCGGCCACGCTGCTGCGGGAGCTGAAAAGCACCGGCGAACTGGACTTTCCCAAGCTCGCCGGCGATCCGGATGACACCTGGCTGCGCTTGCTGTCCCGTGGACTGAACCTCGACACCACCTTGCGGGTGACAGTGTCCGGGCCGAAAGCCGAGGCCTGGCGGCAGGCGCTGATCGGGCAGGGCGTGCGTGCCGCGCGCATGGAAACCGGCAGTGTCGACGGCGAAGGTCTGCGCATCGATCTGTTGCGATAAGGTGTCTTTGGCGGACACGCTCGACGTGTTCGCCTACTCTTTGCCTGACTGATTTTTTTCGAGATTTCACATGCCCAATAATGATCGTCTGCTGGTGCAGATCCTGTTGCTGGTGCTGTTTGGTGCCAGTTTCTGGGTGATGGCGCCGTTCTGGTCGGCGCTGTTCTGGGGTGCGGTGCTGGCGTTTGCCAGCTGGCCGCTGATGCGCTTGTTGACCCGCTGGCTCAATGGCCGGGAATCGCTGGCGGCCCTGGTTCTGACCATGGGCTGGATGTTGCTGGTAGCGGGGCCGCTGGTGTGGCTCGGCTTTAACCTGGCCGATCACGTGCGTGACGCTACGGCGTTCATCAAGGATGTGCAGGTCGACGGGCTGCCCGAGGCACCGAGCTGGCTGGGTGGCGTGCCTTTGGTGGGCGAACGGCTGGTGGGGATCTGGAACAGCATCGATCAGCAGGGGGCGGCGCTGATGGTGACGGTCAAACCCTATCTGGGGCAGGTCGGCAACTGGCTGCTGGCGCGCAGTGCGCAGATCGGCAGCGGGATTCTCGAGCTGACCCTGAGCATTGTCTTCGTGTTCTTTTTCTACCGCGACGGGCCGCGGCTGGCGGCATTCGTGCACAGTCTGCTGGAACGCCTGATCGGTGACCGGGCCGGGTACTACATCGATCTGGTGGCCGGTACCGTGCAACGGGTGGTCAACGGGGTGATCGGTACGGCGGCGGCGCAAGCGGTGCTGGCGCTGATCGGGTTCCTGATTGCCGGGGTGCCGGGGGCGCTGGTGCTGGGGATCGTGACGTTTCTGCTCAGTCTGATTCCGATGGGGCCACCGCTGGTGTGGATTCCGGCCACGGCATGGCTGGCCTGGAAGGGCGAGTACGGGATGGCGGTGTTTCTCGGGATCTGGGGGACGTTCATCATCAGTGGCGTGGATAACGTACTCAAGCCGTATCTGATCAGCCGGGGTGGGAATCTGCCGTTGGTGATTGTGTTGCTTGGGGTGTTTGGCGGCTTGATTGCGTTTGGGTTTATCGGGTTGTTTATTGGGCCTACGCTTTTGGCTGTGGCTTATAGTTTGTTGACGGATTGGAGTAAGAGTCAGGCTCGGGTTTGAGGCTTTGGACTTGGCGGCCTTTGGGCCGACCAGGCTCTTGTTCGTTTTGCGTGTATATCCGTTTCTTCGGGTGCGGCCGCTGGCGGTTTCGCTCTTACAGCGAGTCACTTTGGCAAACGCCCCAAAGTAACCAAAGGTCTGGGCCCCGGCGTACGGCCCGCTCGCTGGGGCTCGGGGTTCCTTCGTTCCGGGATTCATCCGGGGGCATCGCCTACGGTTT
>NZ_JBQEQB010000008.1:0-11733 GCF_052046055.1 Pseudomonas sp. 22082 | reverse complement strand
ACGGTCGCTGCGCTCCCACCCCCGGATAAATCCCTCCACTCAGCCTTCCGAAGGGGCCGGTACGTCAAAAGCGGTACTCGAGCTAACGCTCATTGTGTTGAGTGGTTGGAAGCCAAAGCAAAAGCCAAAGCCAAAGCGAAAGCGAAAGCGAAAGCAGATTCTGGTGCTGGTGCTGGTGCCAATGTCGATGCAGGAGCAGGAGCAGGAGTAGGTGCTGGCGCAGTAGTGAACTTATGTGTTTCAAAACCCGAGGTCACCTCGGTATTTCACGTCGGCGTATCTCTTCCAATCACCTCGGTCAGTCCCCTCTCCCTCCGGGAGAGGGTTAGGGTGAGTGCGCTTTGTTGACACATCGCCAAGTCAAAGCAAACCACTTACCCCGTCCAACCTCAGTCGTCCCTCAAATCCTCACCCAATCTCAAGTCGCCACATTCAAATACTTGCCCACCGACGCGGTGCTTTCGAGCGAGTACTGCTTGCTCAGATTGGCAATCATCCGGTTCAGCGCTTCGGTGGTGGTTTGAGTATTGCTGGCGGTCTGTTCGTCATCCGGGCGTTCGCGACCTGCATGCAGTGCAGCTTTCAGTTCGTCGCTGCTGACGCCTGCGCTGCTGTCGCTGTCCAGAACCTTGAGCAGAGCGGCGGCGGTGTCGGTGTTGTTCGATGAGGTGCTGTCGCTGGCTTGCAACGCACTGCTCAACTCGGTGGCGGTGACGCTGCCGTCGCCGTCTGCATCGAGTTGGCTGAAGAGTTCGTCACTGGAGGCTTGTGGGGGCGGGGGTGGCGGTGGGGTGAGGCTGGCGGCGAGTTCGTCCTGGCTGACGACGCCGTCTTCGTTTTTGTCCAGGGCCGAGAAGATTTTGCTGCTGTCGTCGGTGCTGCCGGCGCTGGTCAGGCCGTTGCTCAGTTCGTCGCTGCTGATGGCGCCGTCGCCGTCGGCGTCCAGGGCGCTGATCAGGGCGTCGGCCAGTTCGGTGTTGGGGGCCTGGTCGCCTGGGGGCGGTGGCGGTGGGGCCATGGCGGTCATTTCTTCGGCGCTGAGGCTGCCGCTGGCGTCGCTGTCCAGATCGCCGAATTGTTTGCTCAGGCTGACCAGCAGGCCGTCGTTGGACTTTTGCGACAGGGCGCTGCCGAGTTCGTCCTGATCCACCGCGCCGTCGCCGTTGCTGTCGAGTTTGGCGAACAGTTCCTTTTGCAGTTGCTGGCTGCGGGCGTTCTGGGTGGAGGTGCTGCTGGTGCTGGTATAGCTCGTGTAGTTGCTGACGCTACCGATCATCGGGCTCGCTCCTTGGACTGGAAAACCGGTGGGTGTACCGGCTTATGCAGCCTCAAGGTGCAAGGTGTCGTGGGTATGTGAGGTTTGTACCGGCCGGTACACAGTCGGGATCAGTGGCGAGGCAGTTGGATCACGGCGGTCAGGCCGCCGCCGGGGGTTTCTGCCAGGGTCAGTTGTCCGCCCTGGCGCTGCGCCGCTTCCCGGGCGATGGTCATGCCCAGGCCGACGCCGCCGGAGTTGCGGTTACGTGAGCCTTCGAGGCGGAAGAACGGCTCGAATACCGCTTCACGCTTGTCCGCCGCGATGCCCGGGCCGTGGTCGATGACGCGGATCAGCAGTTGTTCGCGCTGGTCTTGCAGTTCGATGTGCGCTTGGCCGGCGTAGCGCAGGGCGTTGTCCATCAGGTTGTTGATGCACGAGCGCAGGGCCATCGGCTGTACCTGCAACGGGGCGCAGTGGCCGCTGACCTGAACGTCGGCGCCTTGATCCTGGGCGTTTTCGCACAGTGATTCGACCAGCGCCTGCACGTCCATCAACTGCAAGGCCTCGCTGGTGCGCTGTTCGTGCAGGTAGGTGAGGGTGGCGTCGAGCATGCCGATCATGTCGTCCAGATCCTGGCGCATCTGGCCCTGCAGTTTGTCGTCGCTGATATTTTCCAGACGCAGTTTCAGTCGCGACAGCGGGGTGCGCAGGTCGTGGGAGACGGCGCCGAGCATCCGCGCCCGTTGCTGCACCTGTTCGCGGATGCGCTGCTGCATCAGGTTGAAGGTGTACGCAGCCTGCCGTGCTTCCCGCGGGCCGGTTTCGTCCAGCGGCGGGCTGTCGAGGTCTTCGCTCAGGCGCTCGGCCGCATCGCTCAGACGCTGGATCGGTCGGGTCAGCAGCTTGGCGCCGTACCAGGCGGCGATGATCAGCGAGATGAACTGGAAGGTTAGCGGCACGATCGGCCCGCCGAACCAGGGTCGCGGTGGACGGGGCGGGTAGCGTGGATCCTGAGCCGGCTGTTGGCCGTCGAGGTTTTGCGAGAACTCCGGCGGCGGTGGCGGGGGCGGTGGGCCGTAGAGGCGGAACCAGGCGAAGGCCAGCAGGTGCGCCAGGACGATCGCCACCAACAGCATGCCAAACAGGCGGCCGAACAGCGTGTCGAAGCGCGCCCGCATCAGCCGATGTCCCGGGCGTCGAACAGGTAGCCTTCACCACGTACGGTCTTGATCAGTTGCGGGGCTTTCGGGTCGTCGCCGAGTTTTTGCCGCAGACGCGAGACCAGCAGGTCGATGCTACGGTCGAAGGCTTCGATCGAGCGGCCACGGGCGGCGTCCAGCAACTGTTCGCGGCTGAGCACCCGGCGCGGGCGTTCGATGAACACCCAGAGCAGGCGGAATTCAGCGTTGGACAGCGGCACCACCAGACCATCGTCGGCGATCAACTGGCGCAGGACGCTGTTCAGGCGCCAGTTGTCGAAGCGAATGTTCGCACGCTGTTCGCTGCGGTCGTCGCGCACCCGACGCAGAATCGTCTGGATCCGCGCCACCAGTTCCCGGGGTTCGAACGGTTTGGCCATGTAATCATCGGCGCCCAGTTCCAGGCCGATGATCCGGTCGGTGGGTTCGCAGCGGGCGGTGAGCATCAGGATCGGGATGTCCGATTCAGCGCGCAGCCAGCGGCACAGCGACAGACCGTCTTCGCCGGGCAGCATCAGGTCGAGCACCACCACGTCGAAATGCTCGGCCTGCATCGCCTGGCGCATCGCCGCGCCGTCGGTGACACCGCTGGCGTGAATGTTGAAGCGGGCCAGGTAGTCGATCATCAGTTCACGGATCGGCACGTCATCGTCGACGATCAGCGCGCGGATGTTCCAGCGCTTGTCGTCTTTCTGTTCGTCGTTCACGGAGGCTTGGGAGTTGTGCATGAGGCTGTTCATCTGCCAGTAGGCCGCCAACCACAAAGATAGGCTGCGAGGTTGTGGTTTCAGCATAGGCGTCCGGCCGTGAGGCGGGAAGGGCTGCTGTAAGGACTTGTTGCGGCTGGCGAGGCTAGCGCGGGCGCATGTTGTCGGCGTGTCGGTTGTGTATCGGGTTCGACACAATACCCTGCAAGGCTATGCTGATCACGGTTGGCGCGACGATTTACCGATCATCGGGTGCCGCGCCGCCGCCGGTTCCGCTACAATGCGCGCCGATTTCGACTTGCCTGAGAGCCCATCCATGTCCGCCTGCCAGACTCCTATCATCGTCGCCCTGGATTTCCCTACCCGTGACGCCGCACTGAAGCTGGCCGACCAGTTGGACCCGAAACTGTGCCGGGTCAAAGTGGGCAAGGAACTGTTCACCAGTTGCGCCGCGGAAATCGTCGGCACTCTGCGTGACAAGGGTTTTGAAGTATTCCTGGACCTGAAATTCCACGACATTCCCAACACCACGGCGATGGCGGTCAAGGCCGCGGCCGAGATGGGCGTGTGGATGGTCAACGTTCACTGCTCCGGCGGCCTGCGCATGATGGCGGCCTGCCGCGAAGAGCTGGACAAGCGCAGCGGTCCGCAGCCGTTGCTGATCGGCGTGACCGTGCTGACCAGCATGGAGCGTGAGGATCTGGCGGGTATCGGTCTGGACATCGAGCCGCAGGAGCAGGTGCTGCGTCTGGCGGCGTTGGCCGAAAAGGCCGGGATGGACGGTCTGGTGTGCTCGGCGCTGGAAGCCACTGCGCTGAAAACCGCGCATCCATCGCTGCAACTGGTGACCCCGGGAATTCGTCCGGCGGGCAGCGCCCAGGACGACCAGCGTCGCATCCTGACCCCGCGTCAGGCGCTGGATGCCGGTTCCGACTATCTGGTGATCGGCCGTCCGATCAGCCAGGCGGCGGATCCGGCCAAGGCACTGGCCTCGGTGGTTGCCGAACTGGCCTGAGCGAACAGCTGAAGAAACAATGAAGGGAGCCCGATGGCTCCCTTCATTGTTTTCAGACCTTCAACACCAGCTTGCCGAAGTTCTCGCCGCTGAACAGTTTGCCCAGGGTCTCGGGGAATGTTTCCAGGCCTTCAACGATGTCTTCCTTGCTCTTGAGTTGACCTTTGGCCATCCACCCGGCCATCTCCTGGGCGGCACTGGCGTACTGCGCGGCGTAATCCATCACCACGAAGCCTTCCATCCGCGCGCGGTTGACCAGCAGCGACAGGTAGTTGGCCGGGCCTTTGACCGCTTCCTTGTTGTTGTACTGGCTGATCGCGCCGCAGATCACCACGCGTGCTTTCAGGTTGATACGGCTGAGTACGGTGTCGAGGATGTCGCCGCCGACGTTGTCGAAATACACGTCCACGCCTTTCGGGCATTCGCGTTTGAGACCGGCCAGCACGTCTTCGCTCTTGTAGTCGATGGCACCGTCGAAGCCCAGTTCATCGATCAGGAACTTGCACTTGTCGGCGCCGCCGGCGATGCCGACCACCCGGCAGCCTTTTATTTTGGCGATCTGCCCGGCGATGCTGCCGACCGCGCCCGCGGCACCGGACAGCACCACGGTGTCCCCGGCCTTCGGCGTGCCGACATCGAGCAGGGCAAAGTAGGCGGTCATGCCGGTCATGCCCAGTGCGGACAGATAAACCGGCAGCGGTGCCAGTTTCGGATCGACCTTGTAGAAACCTCTTGGCTCGCCGAGGAAATAATCCTGCACGCCAATGGCACCGTTGACGTAGTCGCCGACGGCAAACCCCGGATTGTTCGACGCGACGACTTTACCTACGCCCAACGCGCGCATGACTTCGCCCAGACCCACCGGCGGAATGTAGGACTTGCCTTCGTTCATCCAGCCGCGCATGGCCGGGTCGAGGGACAGGTATTCGTTCTTGACCAGAATCTGCCCTGCCGCCGGCTCGCCGACCGGTACTTCCTGATAGGTGAAGGTCTCGCGGGTGGCGGCGCCCACTGGGCGTTTGGCGAGCAGGAACTGGCGATTGGTCTGGTTGGTCATGACAGGCACTCGAATTGAATGAAGCCTTGTTGATAGACCTTCATGAGCGATGCCGCAAGGTTGGCTCACGGGGCGAATGCAGGCTGATCCAGTACGGTGATAGTGCAGGCCTGGGTTTCATCACTGCGATTCATGCAAGCCTAACCGGCCTTCTGATAGTGCTGACGTCACTCAGGCCCCTGTGGCTATGCTGCCTTCATCCATTCCCCCGCATTCGAGGACATAACAATGAGCATGACGTTTTCCGGTCAGGTAGCCGTCGTCACTGGCGCGGCCAACGGCATCGGCCGCGCGACGGCCCAGGCATTCGCCGCCGAAGGTCTGAAAGTGGTGGTGGCCGATCTGAATGCGGCCGGGGGCGAGGGCACCGTGGCGCTGATTCGTACAGCCGGTGGCGAAGCGACCTTCGTGCGCTGCAACGTGACCGTCGAAAGCGAAGTGAAAAATCTGATGGACGAGGTGATCAATACCTACGGCCGTCTCGACTACGCCTTCAACAATGCCGGGATCGAAATCGAGAAGGGCAAACTGGCCGAAGGCTCGATGGACGAGTTCGACGCGATCATGGGCGTCAACGTCAAGGGCGTCTGGCTGTGCATGAAGTATCAGCTGCCGTTGCTGCTGGCGCAGGGCGGCGGGGCGATCGTCAACACCGCGTCGGTGGCTGGATTGGGCGCCGCGCCGAAGATGAGTATCTACGCGGCTTCCAAACATGCGGTGATCGGTCTGACCAAGTCGGCTGCGATCGAATACGCCAAGAAGAAAATCCGCGTCAACGCCGTCTGCCCGGCGGTGATCGACACTGACATGTTCCGTCGCGCCTATGAAGCGGACCCGAAAAAAGGTGAATTCGCCAACGCCATGCACCCGGTCGGGCGCATTGGCAAGGTCGAGGAAATTGCCAGTGCCGTGCTGTATCTGTGCAGCGACGGTGCGGCCTTTACCACCGGCCATTCGCTGGCCGTGGATGGCGGCGTGACCGCCTTCTAAGGTGGCGTCGACCGAGTCAATAAACGACCCGCCCACTGGCGGGTTTTTTTTCGCCTCGGGAGCGGTTCCGTTAGTCCGCTAAACAATGTGTTTCAAATGGTGAGAACGGAGCCTTTTGGCGGTTTTGTCGCACAGCCTCAAGGGCGTGGCTGTGATTTACTGCCGCCAGCAAAAACGGACAGGAGTTTGCGTGCTCATGGAATTGAGAATTGACCGACAGGCAATGGTGCCGGTCGTACAGCAGATTGTTGACGGGTTGACCGAGTGGATCATGCAGGGGCAGGTGCCGCCGACGACACGTCTGCCCTCCGTGCGCGAGATCGCACGGTGCAATTTGCTCAGCCAGTCCTGCGTCATGGAGGCTTGCGAGCGGCTGGTGGCGCAAGGGGTTCTGGCCTCGCGTCAGGGCTCGGGATTCATGGTGGCGGCTTCGTCGCCCGATTGTTGCAAGGCGATCGATGGCTCCGGGTGTGAGGGGGAGCGCACCGGGGGCGATCCGGCCCTCCGATGGCGCGGCGGTTTGACGCTGGGGAGTGGCGTCCTGCCAGAGAGTTGGCGCGAGCCCGATGATCTCGGCTATGCGATCCGCGAGGTGACGCGCGCCGACATGGCCAGCCTGTTCAACTACAGCACGCCTCTTGGGCTGCCGGCGTTGCGCGAACAGATTGTCAGGCGCCTCGGATTGCTGAATATCAAGGCTGCTGACGAGCAGGTGATGACCACCGCCGGCGCCAGCCACGCACTCGACCTGATCGTGCGGACCTTGTTCAAGGCCGGTGATTGCGTCGTGGTAGAAACCCCCGGTTATGCGCCGCTGTTCGATCTCCTGCGCTTGCATGGCGTGCGCATGCTGGAGGTTCGCCGCATGGCGGGCGGGCCGGATGTCGAGGCCCTTGAGGCGTTGCTGCAGCAGTTCCGACCCTCGGCGCTGTTCATCAACAGTCATCATCACAATCCCACGGGCAGTTGCCTGGTGCCGGCGGTCGCCCGACGCATCCTGCAGCTGAGTAGGCTCTACGATCTGCGGCTGATCGAAGATGATGTCTACGCTGACTTGCACAACGGCAGCGGCACTCGCCTGGCAGCGCTGGATGACGAGGGGCGGGTCATTTACGTCGGCAGTTTTTCCAAGACCCTGAGCAGCTCGCTACGGGTGGGTTTCGTGCTGGCCGATGGCGAGCTGGTCGAGCGGATGGCGCGGGTCAAGATGATCAGTTGCATGGGGACCCCAAGGTTCTGCGAGGCGGTGCTGGCGGGGATGCTTGCCAGTGGTGCCTATCGAAAACTGGTACAGCGTCAGCGTCAGCGGCTTTCCACTGATCGTGCGGCCGCTCTTCAGGCGCTGGAAGACGCTGACTGGGAGGTGTTCGGCAAACCCACGGGCGGCCTGTTCATCTGGGCACGTTCGCCAGTGGCCGATGAGGCGCGCCTGCGCAGGCATGCTCTGCGATGCGGTGTGCAGTTGTCCTGCGCAACGTCGTTCAGTCCCAGTGGCGAAGCCTGCGACTGGCAGCGGATCAACGTGGCTTACGCCTGCGATCCCCGGGCACGGCAGTTTTTTCGCGATACAGCCATGGATCGACCTCGAACGTTCTGAAAACGACGCGTGCGTAGCTTTTTGCCATTATTCCGACGCCAGAGACTTGTGCTGGTTCAAGGCCGTTGCGAATCTTCGACAACAGACTATGGCAGGGGACTACGCGCAATGATTTCGGCCGTGCAAGGACGTTTTGCCAACCTCGGTATGGCAAAAAAACTGGGTATCGGGTTTGTGCTGGTGTTGCTGCTGACCGCACTGGTAGCTGCCATTGGCGTCTGGTCCCTGCAAACCATCAGCCAGCGCTTCGATGGCCTCAAGCAGATGTCATCGCTCAACAGTGGCCTGCTCAAGGTGCGGCTGCTGGAGCAGGACTACGCCTTGCACGGCAACCCGAAAACCGTCGAGGCCTTGCACGAAGGTGTCGACGGCTTGATTGCCATGGCCGACCAACTCAAGGTTTTGTCGCCGGGCAATGAGTCGGTCATGAACGACGTCCAACAGTCATTGGGCGCGTACCGCAAGGCGTTCGATGAGTTCGTCTCGTTGTCCCAGGCCAAGGACCTGGCGCTGGAAATGGCCAGTTGGTCGGTGTCCAGCGTTGCCAACAATCTCGATGTGTTGCAGGCCGGTCTGGCCGACGACGGCGCGTACACCCTGAAAGACAGCGAGGGCAAAGACGGGGCGCAATTCATCGAGCAGGCCGGCCAGGTCAGTCAGGTCTCACGGTTGATGTTGCAGGCGATGAACGAGGCGCGGGTACGCCTGGATCAAAGCCGCAAGGGTGATGACAGCGCAGGTCAGGGCAATATCGAGCAGGCTGCGCAAGCCCAGGCGCAAGCCGAGCAGCTCAAGTCCACGGTCAAGGACGAAGGCTATCTGACGGTGCTCAATGAAGTGTCCGGGCACATTGCCGGTTTCAGCGACAAGCTGGCCGAGTACACCGGGTTGCTGGCCCAGGAAAAGACCGTCTATCAACAGCTGCACCAACGGGCCGACGAAGTCGTGGCGCGGGTCGATCAGGCGTATGTCGCCCAAGACGGCGCCATGCAGAGCGAACTGAAAAAGAATTCGGTGCTGATCATTGGCTCATCGGCGCTGGCGTTGCTTGTCGGGCTGATTGCGGCGTGGGTGATCACCCGGTTGATCGTTGCACCGTTGCGCAGCGTGATTCACGTGGCGCAACAGATTGCGGCCGGTGATTTGAGCGCAACGATCGAGGTATCGCGCCGTGATGAAATCGGTCAATTGATGCTGGCCATGCAGCAGATGGGCGCGGGCTTGAGCACGATTGTCAGCGGGTTGCAGGCGGGTATCGAACAGTTGGCCAGTTCGGCGCAATCGCTGTCGGCGGTGACCGAGCAGACCAACCTGGAGGTCAGCAGCCAAAAAGAGGAAACCGAACAGGTGGCGACGGCGATGAACCAGATGACCGCCACCGTTCACGATGTGGCGCGTAATGCCGAAGAAGCGGCGCTCGCGGCGCAGACCGCTGATGGCAAGGTCGAAAGCGGCCAGCAGGTGGTGCGCCAGAGCATGGCGCGGATCGAGCAACTGGCGGATTCGGCGACCTCGGCCAGTTCGAGCATCGAAAGTCTCAGTGCGGAAATCCAGAACATCGGCACGGTGCTGGAAGTGATCAAGAGTGTCGCCGAGCAGACCAATCTGCTGGCGCTCAACGCGGCGATCGAAGCGGCGCGGGCGGGCGAGCAGGGCAGGGGCTTTGCGGTGGTCGCCGATGAGGTGCGGGCGCTGGCCCGGCGCACGCAGCAGTCGACCGAGGAAATCGAGCGGCTGGTCAGTGCCTTGCGTTCGGCGGCGCATTCGTCGGTGCAGCAGATTCAGAGCAGTGGCGAACTGGTGAAACTGGCGGTGAGCGATGCGTTGCAGACCGAAAGCGCCCTGGGGAGTATTGCGGCGGCGGTTTCGTTGATTCAGCAGATGAACCAGCAGATTGCGGCGGCGGCCGAGGAGCAGAGTTCGGTGGCCGAGGAGATCAATCGCAGTGTGACGAGTATTCGGGCGAGTGCGGATCAGTCTTCGATTGCCATGCGCGGGAATGCGGCTTCCAGTGTTGAGCTGGCGCAGTTGGGGAGTGAGCTTCGGGGGATGGTGGGGCACTTTCGGCTTTGACCTTGGCGGCCTTTGGGCCGACCAGGTTCCCGTTTTATTGCGTTCATATCCTTTTCTGCGGGTGCTGCCGCTGGCGGTTTCGCCCTTACGGCGACTCCCTTTGGCAAACGCCCCAAAGGAAGCAAAGGTCTAGGCCCCGGCGTTCGGCCCCTCGCTGGGGCTCGGGGTTCCTTCGCTCCGGGATTCATCCGGGGGCATCGCCTNCGGTTTGCTTCGCTGCACCTCCTCTCGATGCATGCGGCTTCGCCGCACGGTCGCTGCGCTCCCACCCCCGGATAAATCCCTCCACTCAGCCTTCCGATGGGGCCGGCACGTCAAAAGCCTTACTCGAGCTAACGCTCATCGTGTTGAGTGGTGGGAAGCCAAAGCCAAAGCAGAAGCAAGAGTAGAAGAAGCATAGGATTCAGAAGGTGCAGCAGGTGCAGTAGAGTGAGTTGAGTTGCATGCGTTTCAACCTGAGTGCGACTCGGTATTTCACGTCGGCGTACCTCCCCCAATCACCTCGGTCAGTCCGCTCTCACTCCGGGCGGTCCGACGTTTCGGGAGGGCTAGGGTGAGGGCGCTTTTGATTTTGATCTTCTCCGCGGGCAATAAAAAAAGCCACCTCCCGGTGGCTTCTCTCTCCGACTGCACTCAGTCGTAAATCACTTTTTTCTTCCAGTCTGCGTCAGCCTCGACATCTTTGAGGCCGGCAGTCAGTTGGTTTTCTTCGCCTTCGACCGGGGCAATCTTGTCCATGACCTGGGCGTTGGCGCGGGCCAGGAGTTTTTCCAGGTATTGGAGTTGTTCGGCGTAGATTTGCGGGTCCTGCTGTTTGCGCAGGTATTGCACGCCGCGTTCGAAGGCGAGGCGGGCCTGGCCTGGCTGGTTTTGCTGGAGGGCGTGTTGGCCGAGGTTGTTGAAGAACTCGATGTGCAGCAATACGAGGATGTGGCGGACTTCGCGGATCCAGTGTTTGGCTTCGTTCGGTGGCAGGAAGCCGTCCTGCGCGGCGCGGGTGATCTGGCCGTGGAGGGCTTCGAGGAGGAAGCGGACGTCTTTGGCCTTGGCTTCGGTCTGGATCGGGGCCGGCGGGTTGTTGACCGGGATCGATTCGCCCTGGGCGACCAGGGCGCTGAGTTCTGTGATGCGGGCCTTGGTGGTGGCGCTGGTCTTTTCCAGGTTCAGCAGACGCTGGCAGACGTTCAGCTCAAGGCGGGTCAGCAGCAGCTTGAGGGCCGGGGTCATGAACTGGCCGGGGAAGGTTTCGGTCAGTTCGCCGCAACGGCGCAGGCGGTCGTTGAGTTCGACCTTGGTGCGGGCCTTCTCCAGTTTGGTGTTTTCCACCACATGGTTCATGTAGCCAATGGCGATCAAGATTGCGATCCCGGCTATGACTAGCAGGGTGATCATGAGTGGTGTCACCGGTAAGACCTCTTTATAGGGTTCGCGTGCGAGTGTAGTGGCTTGGCATACAGGAGCCTAGCGCCGCTCGACGGGTTTGGATCGGCGAAGCTGAATCTGTATCGGCCAGGAACCGGCTTATATAAATGCTGGCCCTTGGGGTGCAGATTGCCATCACCTGTGCCGTGGACTATAACGCCTTGGCGAGTGTCGGAATATAGGCGTCAATCGTCGGGCGACGCAAAAGCCGGAAACGGTGCGTAAAGCAGGTCGAAGTCATTGATTTAAATAAATTTATATCTGGGGGTTGACGACCTTTCAATCCATCCATAGAATGCGCGCCACTTGCAGCGTAAAGCACACAGCGAAACGCGGCAGGGAGTGAATGTTGTAGTGTGTCCCCTTCGTCTAGTGGCCTAGGACACCGCCCTTTCACGGCGGTAACAGGGGTTCG